>NZ_LOSX01000066.1:0-338653 GCF_001521985.1 Burkholderia sp. RF4-BP95
ATGGTCAAGCGCGATGCGAAGCGCGGGCTGGCGTCGCTGTGCATCGGCGGCGGGATGGGCGTCGCGCTTGCGGTCGAGCGTCCGTAACCGGTCGTCCGTCACGGCCAAACCAATCCGGGCGCCGGCCGATTGCGGCTTCGGCCGGCGTTACGTGAAGTCAGAGGGGGCCTCCGGCGGCTCTCGAAACCAAAAAATGGAGTGAGATTTATGTCTCAGCGAATTGCGTACGTAACGGGCGGGATGGGCGGCATCGGCACCAGCATCTGCCAGCGTCTGTCGAAAGACGGCTTCAAGGTGGTCGCGGGTTGCGGCCCGAACTCGCCGCGCCGGGTGAAATGGCTCGAGGACCAGAAGGCGCTCGGCTACGATTTCATCGCGTCGGAAGGCAACGTGGGCGACTGGGACTCGACCAAGGCAGCGTTCGACAAGGTCAAGGCCGAAGTCGGCGAGATCGACGTGCTGGTCAACAACGCGGGCATCACGCGCGACGTCGTGTTCCGCAAGATGACGCATGAAGACTGGACGGCCGTGATCGACACCAACCTGACGAGCCTGTTCAACGTGACGAAGCAGGTGATCGACGGGATGGTCGAGCGCGGCTGGGGCCGGATCATCAACATTTCGTCGGTGAACGGCCAGAAGGGGCAATTCGGCCAGACGAACTACTCGACCGCGAAGGCCGGCATCCACGGTTTCACGATGTCGCTCGCGCAGGAAGTCGCAACGAAGGGCGTGACGGTCAACACCGTGTCGCCCGGCTACATCGGCACCGACATGGTGAAGGCGATTCGTCCGGACGTGCTCGAGAAGATCGTCGCGACGATCCCGGTGCGTCGTCTCGGCGCGCCGGAGGAAATCGGTTCGATCGTCGCGTGGCTCGCGTCGAACGACTCCGGCTTCGCGACGGGCGCCGACTTCTCGCTGAACGGCGGCCTGCATATGGGCTGAACGTCCGGCTGCGCGGGCCGCTTCGGCCGCGCGGCCCGGCGTTTCCGAAGGCCCCCGCCTCCCGGATCCGGGGGGCGGGGATTTGTCACTTGCGCTACGCTGCACCCAAAGGCGTTACATGACTACTACAAAGAAAACGGCCGAGCGGCTCATCAAGAAGTACCCGAACCGCCGGCTCTACGATACCGAGACGAGCACGTACATCACGCTGACCGACGTCAAGCAGCTCGTGCTGGAACAGGAGGACTTCAAGGTCGTCGACGCGAAATCCAACGAAGACCTGACGCGCAGCATCCTGCTGCAGATCATCCTCGAGGAAGAGAGCGGCGGCGTGCCGATGTTCTCGTCGTCGATGCTGTCGCAGATCATCCGTTTCTACGGTCATGCGATGCAGGGCATGATGGGCACGTACCTGGAAAAGAATATCCAGGCGTTCATCGACATCCAGAACAAGCTCGCGGATCAATCGAAGAACCTTTACGAAGGTAACGCGATGAATCCGGAAGTCTGGTCGCAGTTCATGAACATGCAGGCGCCGATGATGCAAGGGATGATGACGAGCTACATCGAGCAGTCGAAGAACATGTTCGTGCAGATGCAGGAGCAGATGCAGAACCAGGCGAAGTCGATGTTCAGCACGTTCCCGTTCAAGCAACCGGGCGCGCCGGAGCCGGAGAAGAAGTAACGCTTGCGCGGCAGGCCGGTCGCGGCGGCACCCGCCGCCCGCCGCCCGCCGCCTGGCTTGGCGCCGCGATGCGCGGCGGTGCGATGCGGCCGATCGTGTGCTCGGGCACGACGATGGCCGCTGGCCGCCGGCGCAAGATGTCGCCGACGGTCGTTCCTGATCGTCGGCACCGAATGCCCGTGCCCTCGCGTGGGGGCGGTGCGCTCGTGGTCCGGTCGCTTTTGTCTAATTCCAGAGAGTCATCAGCAACTCGACACACGGGCGTGTCGCGCCGCACGGCGTGAGTTTGTGCCAGTGCGGCCGATCGCCGTTGCGTCGGGCCGCGTCACAACGCGCAGCGGCAAAGCCTGCGCGTCCGCCGGCTTGGCTCAAAGTGCCGGATCGAAATCCTGGTGATCGTCCGCGGGAGGAAGGTCGAGCACGAGCTTCACCGCGCAGTAGTTCGCCTTCAGCGAAAACACCCGGCCGATCACAAGAAACGTCTGCCGCGAATTCTCGAGTTCGACGAAGTCGCCCGGCTGCGGCACGTGGGCGCCCTGATCATAGGAAAAGCTGGTGCTGGTCTGCTCGCCGATGGTCTCGGCGGCGTGCTCGGTGAATTCGATCGTGATGTGGGTGGTCATGCGAAGCCCGTTGGGTAAGTGAAGAGAGCGGATGTTGCGATTTTCGCATAGGGGCGGGGTGAGGCCCGGGGGCGATTGTCGTGCATGACGGGCGGTGATCGCATTCATCGTTTCATCGTCGCCGGTCCGAAAGGCTGGATCAGCTGCCGGTTCCGCCGGCGCGTGCTGGGTATTGAGGGCGCCATCCACGGCGTCTTGAGCGCCAGTTTTGCCTCCCTGACCCATAAATAGCTGTAAACTCACGCTTTTGCCGCCACGCCCCCACATTCCAGATGTCCCAGTCCCCCAAAGTAGGCTTCGTGTCGCTCGGGTGCCCGAAGGCGCTCGTCGACTCCGAACAAATCATCACCCAACTGCGCGCCGAAGGTTATGAAATCTCCGGCACCTACGACGGTGCCGACCTCGTCGTCGTCAACACCTGCGGCTTCATCGACGAAGCCGTGCAGGAAAGTCTCGACGCGATCGGCGAAGCGCTGACCGAGAACGGCAAGGTGATCGTCACCGGCTGCCTCGGCGCGAAGTCGAGCGCCAGCGGCTCGAACCTGATCGAGGAAGTCCACCCGAAGGTGCTCGCCGTCACCGGCCCGCACGCGGTGGGCGAAGTGATGCAGGCCGTGCACTCGCACCTGCCGAAGCCGCACGATCCGTTCGTCGACCTCGTGCCGGCCGCCGGCATCAAGCTCACGCCGCGCCACTATGCGTACCTGAAGATCTCCGAAGGCTGCAACCACCGCTGCACGTTCTGCATCATCCCGTCGATGCGCGGCGATCTCGTGTCGCGTCCGGTCGCGGAAGTGATGCTCGAGGCGGAGAACCTGTTCAAGTCGGGCGTGAAGGAACTGCTCGTGATCTCGCAGGACACGAGCGCGTACGGCGTCGACGTGAAGTACCGCACGGGCTTCTGGAACGGCAAGCCGATCAAGACGCGCATGACCGACCTGGTCGCCGCGCTCGGCGAACTCGCCGCGCAGTTCGGCGCATGGGTGCGCCTGCACTACGTGTATCCGTATCCGAGCGTCGACGAAGTCATTCCGCTGATGGCCGAAGGCCCGTTCAAGGGCCACGTGCTGCCGTATCTCGACGTGCCGTTCCAGCACGCGCATCCGGAAGTGCTGAAGCGCATGAAGCGCCCGGCGAACGCCGAGAAGGTGCTCGAGCGCGTGCAGAAGTGGCGCGAGATCTGCCCGGACCTGACGATCCGCAGCACGTTCATCGCCGGCTTCCCCGGCGAGACGGAAGAGCAGTTCGAAACGCTGCTCGACTTCATCCGCGAGGCGGAACTCGATCGGGTCGGCTGCTTTGCCTATTCGCCGGTCGAAGGCGCGACCGCGAACGACCTGGACGGCGCACTGCCGGACGACGTTCGCGAAGAACGCCGCGCGCGCTTCATGGAAGTCGCCGAGGAAGTGTCGGCGCGGCGCATCCAGCGCAAGGTCGGCAAGACCCTCAAGGTGCTGATCGACGAAGTCAGCGAGGAAGGCGGCATTGGCCGCACGGCGGCGGATGCACCGGAGATCGACGGCGTCGTCTACATCGAACCGGCGACGAAGGCGTCGAAGCGCTACAAGGTCGGCGATTTCGTGTCGGTGAAGATCGCCGGCGCGGACGGCCACGACCTGTGGGGCGAGGTCTAAGCGATGACCGCAGCGTTTCCGCAGATCCTCGCGCTCGGCGAGGCGATGATCGAATTCAACCAGTCGCAGCCGGGGCGCACGGAGTTCCTGCAGGGCTTCGGCGGCGACACGTCGAACTTCTGCATCGCCGCGGCGCGTCAGGGCGCGTCGACGGGCTTCGTGTCGGCGATCGGCGACGATCCGTTCGGCTGCTTGCTGGCTGACATGTGGGCGACGGAAGGCGTCGACACGACGTACGTGCGGATCGACCGCTCGGCGCCGACCGGCGTGTATTTCGTCACGCACGGCGCGGACGGCCACCAGTTCGACTATCTGCGCGCGGGCTCCGCGGCGAGCCGCTACGCGGTCGCCGACCTGCCGCTCGATGCGCTGGCCGCGGCGAAGGCCGTGCACCTGTCGGGCATCAGCCTCGCGATCAGCACGGCCGCATGCGACGCCGCGTTCGCGGCGATCGACCACGCGCGCGGCAACGGCGCGCAGGTCAGCTTCGATACGAACCTGCGCCTGAAGCTGTGGCCGCTGCCGCGCGCCCGCGCGGTGATGCGCGAGGCGCTGCGCCAGACGGACATCTGCCTGCCGAGCTGGGACGACGTCACGGCGCTCACGGGCGCGAACGATCGCGACGCGATCGTCGATGCGATGCTCGAACACGGGCCGCGGGTCGTCGCGCTGAAGCTCGGCAAGGAAGGCGCGTACGTGGCGACCCCGAACGAACGGCGAGTGGTGCCGGGCTTCGCGGTCGAGGCCGTCGACGCGACGGGCGCGGGCGACTGCTTCGGCGGCGCGTTCGTGGCGCGGATCGTCGCGGGCGACGATCCGTTTGCGGCGGCGCGTTATGCGAACGCGGCCGCGGCGCTGTCGACGACGGGTTACGGCGCGGTCGCGCCGATTCCGCGCCGCGAGGCGGTGGAACGCCTGATGCAGGGCTGACGCGGATCACGCATGCCGGTGTGACCTCGCGCGCGTGACGCACGCATCCGCAATCCCTGGATGACGGGCGACATGCAACGCGAAGGTGGCCAGCGGCGTGCGTACCGCGATCGGCGTTTTCGCACGCGCGATCGTTACGCGCGCGTGACGACGACCATCGGCGGCAGGCAGCATGCCGCCGTGTTTTTTCGAGCGAATCTGAAGCAAGGAGCAACACAAGGTGGGTCGATATTCGGAATGGCAACGGGCGCTGGTGATCGCCGGTGCGCTGGCGGCGGGCCTCGCGATGCCGGGCGTGGTCGCGGCGCAGGCCGCCGCGCCGGGCGTGCAGCAGGATGAAGCGACACCCGCGCGGCCGCTGCGGCCGAATCCGGAATTCGCCCGCCTGCCGCGCTACGAAGGCACGCTCGGCGACCGGCCGATCGTCGTGCATCTCGGGCCGAAGACGGACGAGGAAGGCGTGCACGGCGAATACCAGTTCGCGGACACGGGTGAGGTCGTGCTGCTCGCCGGCGACCGCGACGGCGACACGCTCGAAATCGAGGAATCGAACGACGGCACGAACATCACGGGTGTGTGGATCGGCCGCTTCGACGCGACGGGCGACCTGAAGGCCGACCGGATGAACTCGGACGAATCGGATCCGCAACCCGTCGTGCTGCGCCTGGCGCCGGGCAAGCGCGCGGCGCTGCAGGTGCGCGACGGCCGGATACGGGAAATCGAGACGGTCGGCGGCATCGTCAACCTGCGCACCGACGACTGAGCGCGCGCTGGCTCGGTGCGCGCGGCGCGCATTGTACCGGGCCAAGCGCGCCGATTTTGGCTAATCTAGCGACACATTCCGCAACCGAACGGCCTTTCCCCCGGCCTCCTGCCATGACTGCATCCACTCCGAAGCGCGCACTCCAGACCCGCATCGTTCAACCCGACGACATCATTCCGGAAGGCTTCCGCTCGTTCGTCCCGCCGGTCGCGCGGGCATCGACGGTCGTGTTCCCCGATCTCGCGACGATGCGCGCGCTGGTCTGGCACAACGACAACCAGTGGCGCTACGGGCTGCACGCGACGCCGACGTCGCTCGCGCTCGCGCAGCGGCTCGCCGAGATCGAGGGCGGCACGCATGCGCTGCTGCAGCCGTCGGGCCTCGCGGCGATCATGAACGTCTATTTCGGGATCGTGAAGGCGGGCGACGACGTGCTGATCCCGCACAACATCTACGGGCCGAACGCCGATTTCGGCAACTGGCTCGCGAAGGATTTCGGCATCACCGCGCGCTTCTACGATCCGCTCGTCGGCGCGGGCATCGCCGACCTGATCCAGCCGAACACGCGGCTGATCTGGATCGAGGCGCCGGGCTCGGTGACGATGGAAGTGCCCGACGTGCGCGCGATCACGACGGTCGCGCAGGCGCGCGGCATCGTCACCGCGATCGACAACACGTATTCGGCCGGTCTCGCGTTCAAGCCGTTCGAGCATGGCGTCGACATCTCGGTGCAGGCGCTGACCAAGTATCAATCGGGCGGCAGCGACGTGCTGATGGGCGCGACGATTACCGCGAACGCGGAGCTGCACGCGCAACTGAAGCTCGCGCGGATGCGCTGCGGGATCGGCGTGTCGGTCGACGATTGCTCGCTCGTGCTGCGCAGCCTGCCGAACATGCAGGTGCGCTTCGACGCGCACAGCAAGAGCGCGCTCGCGCTCGCGAAATGGCTGAAGGCGCGGCCGGAGATCGCCGCCGTGCTGCATCCGCAACTGCCGGACTGTCCGGGGCACGCGTCGTTCGTGCGCGACTTCACCGGCGCGGGCGGGCTGTTCTCGGTGGTGTTCGACGAACGCTACAGCAGCGAGCAGATCGATCGTTTCGTCGAGGCGCTCGAGCTGTTCGCGATCGGCTGGAGCTGGGGCGGTGCATGCAGCCTCGCGATGCCTTACGACGTGGCGTCGATGCGTGCGGAGTGGCCGCATCGCGGCACGCTGGTGCGCTTTTACGTCGGTCTCGAAGACGAAGCCGACCTGCGTGCGGACATCGAGCGCGCGCTGCAGGCTACGCTCGGCCGATAACGGAACCGAAGCGGAAAAACGAAACGCCCGCGCGATGCAATATCGCGCGGGCGTTTTTTCATGGACGGCGTGCGCAGACCGGAAATCAGAACAGCCGCAGCAGCCCGTCGAGGCCCACGTGGTCGAATGCGACGGTGGCCGCATCGCGCACGACGGGCTTGGCGTGGAACGCGACCGACAGCCCGGCTTCGGCCATCATCTTCAGATCGTTCGACCCGTCGCCCATCGCGATCGCGCGGCTCGGCTCGAGGCCGAGCGATGCGCAGGTATCGCGCAGCATGCGCGCCTTCACGTCCGCGTTGACGATTTCGCCGAGCACCTTGCCGGTCAGCTTGCCGTCGACGATCTCGAGCGTGTTCGCGTGCGCGTAGTCGAGGCCGAGGCGCGCCTTCAGGCGCTCGGTGAAGAACGTGAAGCCGCCCGACACGAGCAGCGTCTTCAGTCCCGCGGCCTTCACGCCGGCGAGCATCGTCTCCGCGCCCGGCGACAATTGCAGCCGCTCCTCGTACACGCGCTCGAGCGCCTGCGCGTCGAGCCCCGCGAGCAGCGCGACGCGACGCGTGAGGCTTTCGTTGAAGTCGCGGATCTCGCCGCGCATCGATGCCTCGGTGATCTCCGCGACCTGCGTCTTCAGCCCGCAGAAATCGGCGATCTCGTCGATGCATTCGATCGTGATCAGTGTCGAATCCATGTCCATCACGACGAGCCCGAACTCGCCGAGCGTACGGCCGGCTTCGACGAAGCCGAAGTCGAGCGCGTGCGTGCCGCAGTACGCGTCGATGTCGAGCCGCTGCGCGGGGTTTGCGTTTTCGATACGCAGCGCGTGATCGTCGGTCTGCACGATGCGGGTGCCGCGCGACAGCGCGAGCAGCGGTTTGTGATGCGCGTCCGACAACGGCGCGAGACTCTGGATGACGAGATTGTGGGTCATGACGGAATGATTGGAAGCGAATGAAACGCATGCGCGGCCGGCATGCGGCCGCCTGCGAACGCGGGCCCCGTCCGGCGTCGGGCCGTCGCGTCGCGAACGCGCCATTGTAGCCGGTTGGTGTCAGGGCGCGACCGGATCGCCGCGGATGCCCGGCCGGCGCCGCCGCAAGCTCCGCTCGCGGGACGGCGCCTATCGTTCACCCGCGCCATCCCAGTAAGGCGGATCGCCGAAGTGTTCGGCCAGGAACGCGATGAACGCGAGCGTCTTGAGCGGCACGTGCGCGCGGCTCGGATAGACGGCCCAGATCGCGACGTCGTTCGCGAACGGGTAATCGTCGAGCACCGTGACGAGCGCGCCGCTCGCGAGCAGCGGGCCGACGTCCCAGGTCGACTTGATCGCGATGCCGAAGCCGTCGACGAGCGCTTCGCGGATCGCCTCGCCGTTGCTCGCGACGAGCCGGCCGCCGACGCGCACGGTGAGCGGGCCTTGCGGCGTGACGAACGACCAGTCGCGCTGGTCGCCGAGAATCACGCATTCGTGCTGTGCGAGATCGGCGGGATGGCGCGGCGTCCCGTGTTCGGCGAGATACGCGGGCGAGCAGCACAGCACGCGCCGGTTGGCGGCGAGCTTGCGCGCGACCAGCGTCGAGTCCTTCAGCGCGCCGAGGCGGATCGCGACGTCGTAGCCGTCGTCGACGAGGTCGACGATCTCGTCGGATAGCCGCAGGTCGAGCGACACGGACGGGTAGCGGCGCAGGAACGCGGGAATCACGGGCGCGACGTGCTGGCGGCCGAACGACGACGACATCGACACCTTCAGCCGGCCATACGGCTCGCTGCGGCCGTGGCCGACCGACGCGCGCGCGGCGTCGGCGGCCGACAGCAGCGCCTCGGCGCGGGCCATGAAGATTTCGCCGTCCTGCGTGAGGCTGATGCGGCGCGTGGTGCGATGCAGCAAGCGCGCGCCGAGCTGACGCTCCAGCTGCGCGATGCGCGCGCTTGCGACCGCGGCCGACACGCCGAACTCGCGTCCGGCCGCGCTCACGTTCGCCAGCAGCGCCGCGCGCACGAACAGGCCGACGTCGAGCAGGTCGAGCGGCTTGTCGGGGGCCGGAATCGGATCGGATGGCATTATTCTGAAATTCCTGAAAATGTTTCAGGAAATATAGCGGTTTTCTCGAAGGATCGGGCCGCCTACGATGGCAGGCATGGGGCTGCGCCGCGGCCCGCCCGATTTCCCTGAAGGAGTTTCGTGATGAAAGCCGTTGGACTGACCCGTTATCTGCCGATCGACGACCCGCAGGCGCTCGTCGACGTGGAGCTGCCGCAACCCGTGCCGGGCCCGCGCGACCTGCTCGTGAAGGTCGAGGCGATCTCCGTGAACCCGGTCGACACCAAGGTGCGCGCGCCGAAGCCGCAGGTCGAGGAGACCCCGCGCGTGCTCGGCTGGGATGCGGCCGGCACGGTCGTCGCGGTCGGTGCCGAGGTGACGATGTTCCGGCCGGGCGACGAGGTGTTCTACGCGGGCAGCATCACACGCCCCGGCGCGAACAGCGAATTTCACACGGTCGACGAGCGGATCGCGGCGCTCAAGCCGCGCTCGCTCGATTTCGCGGCGTCGGCTGCGTTGCCGCTCACCGCGCTGACCGCGTGGGAGGCGCTGTTCGACCGGCTGCGCGTGTCGCCGCAGGGCGCGGACGCGGGCAAGTCGGTGCTGATCGTCGGCGGCGCGGGCGGGGTGGGTTCGATCGCGATCCAGCTGGCGAAGACGCTCGGCAAGCTGCACGTGATCGCGACCGCGTCGCGGCCGGCGTCGGCCGAATGGGTGCGCTCGCTCGGCGCGGACGACGTGGTCGACCATTTCGGCGACTTGCCCGCGCAACTGCGCGAGATCGGTCATGCGAACGTCGACTATGTACTGATCTTCAACGACACGGATCGTCATTTCCCTGCCGCGGCGGAAGTCATCCGGCCGCAGGGCGGCATTTGCACGATCGTCGAGAACGAGAAGCCGATTCCGGTCGAGCTGCTGAAGGCGAAAAGCGCCGCGTTTCACTGGGAGTTCATGTTCACGCGCGCGATGTTCGAGACGCCGGACATGGTCGAACAGCACAAGATCCTGAGCGAGGTGGCGAGGCTCGTCGACGGCGGCACGCTGCGCACGACGCTCGGCGAGCAGCTCGGCACGATCAACGCCGCGAACCTGCGACGCGCGCACCAACTGCTCGAGGCCGGGCGCGCGATCGGCAAGCTGGTGCTGAGCGGATTCTGACCTCGAGGCCGGGGCGAAAAAACCGAGGTGGCCCGGCGTTTTCTCGAGAGGCGGCATCGCCCGTACGGGATACGGCGTCGCGAACGCAAGCGGGGTAACACCCGATGCGTTTGCGGCGCATTGCATGCCGCTTGGCGGTAGACTGGCAACGCATCATGCATCGAAAACCGCGCGGCACGCGCGTGCCGCCGCATTACAAGGAGGTCAGCATGAGCCAACGCAGCTTGTCAGTCGCCGCATCGTGGTCTGCCGTGTTCGCGGCGGCGTGCGTCAGCGCGAGCGTATTCGCGGCGCCGCCGGTCAAGGGCAGCCTGAAGGGCGGCGGGACGGGGCAGCTCGAATACACCGTCAAGGTCGACTCGAAGACCTTCGGCAATACGCAGGAGACGCGCAAGATCCGCTCGGGCGAAACGGACGACTTCAACTGGAAGTCGGTGCCGCCGGGCGGCGCGGTCGCGATGCCCGACGGTTGCCCGAACGCCGACAACCTGCCGCGCGACGCGAACGGCGCGATGGTGCGCCAGACCCAGGTGCGGCTCGCGCCGTCGGTCGACGCGAAGGGGATCGCGAACGTGCAGATGAGCTTCCAGGCTGCTGCGCCGAAAGGCACGCGCAACGTGAGCGCGGGCGGCAAGTCGCTGCAGTGCCCTGACGTCGTGTCGGTGAGCCAGGTCAAGTGGGTGTCGATTTCGACCAATGGCGGGTCGAAGTCCGTCACGATGAGCGACGGCACGAAGGTGACGGTGTCGATCAAGCGCTGAGCGGGGCGCGCGGGCCGGCAAGGCGTCCGGTGCGCGCGCAACCATCGCGATGCGCATCCGGGCGTTCCGGGCAGGGTCGCGCGTAACGGTTTCGTGGCGCGCGGCTTCGGGCCTTTCCGTTGAGCCATGTTCGATTTCGTCACGCCCTGCGCGCGCCGGTGGCGCGGTCATTTGCGTAGGCGGCCTGCGTGACGTCCTGCGGATGTCACGCTATCCTTGCGGCATCCTCCATCTTCCCCGAACGACATTCCGATGAAACATTACATGCGCGTGCTGCTGTCGGCTGCTGCGTTCGTTGCTGCCCATGCGCAGGCGGCGGACGATTGCAGCTTCGTGAAGAAGGTCGAGCTGCCGACGCGACAGCAGATCGCCGTCGTGTCGAGCGGCGCGCTCGAGCCGTGCTCGACCGGCAGCTACGCGGTGCGCGTGTATTCGACCGCGCATGCCGCACCCGGCTTCGATACGGACGACTACGTGACCGGCGTGCTGCATGCACGTGACGGCACCGTCGCCGATGCCTTCACGGCCGACCTCGGCGCGCGTGCGCCGCAGGCGCTCGTCGTCACGACGCGCTCGGCCGGCAGCGGCGGTTACGTCGGTGCGCAGGCCTATGTGACGACGCCGCGCGCGGTGCGGCTCGTCGCGTCGGTCGACGGGCTGGCGCCCGACGCCGACGTCTCGGCCGCGTTGCGCCAGGCCATCGGCAAACGCCGCGCCGCCCGCTGACCGCACGCCACGCGGATGCCGCTTGCGATGCGGCGCCGCGGGTCAATGCGCGCGTTCCTCGAGCCGCGTTGCAAGAAAGCGGTGATCGGCCGAGAACAACCGGCGATACGTCATCAGCACCGCGCCCACGGTGCCGAGCGCGGACGCCGCGGCGATCAGGAACATGATCACGATCTGGTAGCGCACGGCCTGCAGCGGCGACTGGCCGGCCAGCACCTGGCCCGTCATCATCCCCGGCAGGCTCACGACGCCGACGACGGCCATCTGGTTGAGCGTCGGCAGCATGCCCGCGCGCACGGCCTGGCGCGCGGCGTCCTGCGCGGCTTCCCAGCGCGTCGCACCGAGCGCCAGTGCCGTCTCGACGCGGTCGCGCCGCGCGGTCAGTTCCTCCATCATCCGTTCGACGCCGAGCGACACGCCCGTGAGCGTATTGCCGAGGATCATCCCGAGGATCGGGATCGCATATTGCGGCGTGTACCACGGATGAATGCGGATCACGACGAACAGGCCGACGGCCGCGACGAACCAGCTGCTGAACCAGATCGACGCAATGCTGTCGACGCGCTGTCCGCGATACGTGCGCTTGCCGCGACCGGCGCCCGCGAAGCCTGCAATCAACGTCATCAACGCGGTGAGCGGCAGCACGACGGTCCAGTGCGGATGACCGAACACCCAGCCGAGCACGTAGCCGATTGCCAGCAACTGCACGACGGTGCGCACGGCGGCGAGCGCGAGCTTGCGCCCGAGGCCGAGCGACAGCGCGGCCGAGATCGCACCGTTGATCGCGACGAGCGCGGCGGCGATGCCGACGTCGACGAGACTCAGATCCTGCAGAGCGGGGCTCATGGCTGCGCCTCCATCGCGTTCGCGGCGTGCAGCACGCCGGCCTGCATCACGAGCCGCATCGTGCCGATGCGGGCGGCTTGCGCCGGATCGTGCGAGATCCACATGTAGGCGCGTGCATCGGGGGCCGCGTCGAACCAGGCGCCGACGAGCGCTTCGATCGCGCGCGTCGAGTCGGGGTCGAGCGCGGACGTCGGTTCGTCGAGCAACAGCACGTCGGGGTCGAGCTGCAGCACGCGCAGGAGCGCGGCGATCTGCGCTTCGCCGCCCGACAGTTCGCTCGCCCGCTTGTCGAGAAAATCGGCGCTGCGACCGGCGCGTGCCGCGAGCGCTTCGGCGCGGGCACGGTCGAACGTCACGTCGCGATAGATCGCGAGTGAATACGGATAGCGCAACTGCGCTTCGACCGTCCCGTCCATCTGCGCGGGCCGCTGGCGCACGTAGGCGACGCTGCGCCGGTAGCGCGGAATCGCGCCGCGCCTGATCCGCTCGCCGCGCCAGAGGATATGCCCGCCGTCGAGCGGGTCGAGCAACGCGAGCGCGCGCAGCAGCACGCTCTTGCCGGAGCCCGACGGTCCCGTGATAGCAATTCGCGATCCCGCGGCGAGGCTGAAATCGGTCGGCGCCAGCAGCGTCTTGCCGCTGCTGGCGTCGCGGCGCGTGATGTGCTGCGCATCGATGAGACCGGAGGGGGCTGTCATGTCACAAATGAAAAAAAGCGTTAATGGCGCCGAAGCGTTACTGCAGCGTGCGCCATAATACCTATTGAAAAGCCGCCGGTGTCGTGCTCCGTTCGCTCACGCAAGTGGCCCGACATGGCGCGCAAACTCTGCAGAACAACAACGGAACCGCCATGACGCTAGCACGAGCCATCGGCAAATCGGCTGCATGGATCGTCGGTATCGTCGCACTGATCCTCGCGGCGGCCGGCATCTTCATTTTCACGTTCGACTGGAACCACGCGAAACCGTGGGTCAACGAACATGTGAGTACCGCACTTGGCCGCCCGTTCGCGATCAACGGCGATCTCAAGGTCGGCTGGCGCCGCCCCGACGGCGAGACCGGCTGGCGCGCATGGGTGCCCTGGCCGAGCTTCTCCGCCACGCAACTCGAGATCGGCAACCCGGACTGGGCGAAGGGGCCCAAGTTCGTCACGCTCGATGCCGCGCATTTCGATCTCGCGATTCTTCCGCTTCTCGCGCACGAAATCGTCATTCCGTCGATCGATGTCGTCAATCCCGCGGTCGACCTCGAGCGGCTCGCCGACGGCCGCAACACGTGGACCTTCCAGTTCAAGCAATCGTCGCAGCCGTCGCCGTGGAAGGTGCGGCTCGACAGCTTCGGTTTCGCGAAGGGTATCGTCACGTATCGCGATGCGATCACGAAGGCCGATCTCACGGTCGCGATCGATACGCTCGGCCAGCCGATTCCGCTCGGCGACGTGCTGAAGGAGCAGGAGCAAACGTCGCGCGCGGCGTCGGCGCAGCGTGTCGGCAAGAGCGGCGCCGCCCGACTGAGCGCGAAGGCGAGTGCCGAGGCCGCGTCGGGTGCGTCGGCGGCGCAAGGCGCGAGCGGGGCGTCCGCCGCAACGGCGTCGGGTGCCTCCGCCGCCGCGCCGGCTACTTCGGTTTCCTCCGCATCCACGGCCGTGCCGGCATCCGGCGCGAGCGGTGCGTCCGCTGCATCCGCTGCGTCGGGTACCGCTGCGCCCGCGAAGCCGGCCGGCCCGACGTATGCGTTCGGGCTCAAGGTCGACGGCCGCTACAAGAACGTGCCGATCAGCGGCACCGGCAAGGTGGGCGGCGTGCTGGCGATCGAGAACGCGACGCAGCCGTTCCCGCTGCAGGCCGACGTAAAGGCCGGCGATACACGGCTGGCGATCGTCGGCACGCTGACCGACCCGATGCATCTCGCGGCACTCGACCTGCGTCTGTGGCTGCAAGGCACGTCGATGTCGCACCTCTACCAGATCACCGGCATCACGCTGCCGGACACGCCGCCGTATGCGACCGAGGGGCGCCTGATCGGCAACATCAAGCAGCACGCGAGCACGTTCCGCTACGAGAACTTCAACGGCCGCGTCGGCGGCAGCGATCTCCGCGGCACGCTCACCTGGGCGCAGCGCGAGCCGCGGCCGAAGCTGTCGGGCGAGCTCGTGTCGAACCTGCTGCAGTTCTCCGACCTCGCGCCGGTGATCGGCGCCGACTCCGCCGCGAGCAAGGCGAAGCGCGGCGACACGACGCGCCAGCCGCCGGACCGCGTGCTGCCGGTCGCGACGTTCCGCACCGAGCGCTGGAGCGCGATCGACGCGGACGTGAAGTTCACCGGGCGCAAGCTGATCAAGAGCCCGCAACTGCCGATCACCGACCTCTACACGCACATCCTGCTGCAGGACGGCGTGCTGTCGCTCGAACCGCTGCAGTTCGGCGTCGCGGGCGGCACGCTCGCGACCAACGCGCATCTCGACGGCAGCCGCACGCCGCTCAAGGGCCGCTTTACGCTGGCCGCGCGTCACTTGAGGCTGAAGCAACTGTTCCCGACGCAGAAGGTGATGCAGACCGCGCTCGGCGAAATCAACGGCGACGCGTCGCTGTCGGCGACCGGCAATTCGCCGGCCGCGCTCGCGGCGACGTCGACCGGCGAAGTGAAGGCGCTCATCACGGATGGCCGCATCAGCCTGCTGCTGATGGAGGCGGCGGGGCTGAACGTCGCGAACGTCGTCTACGAGAAGCTGTTCGGCACCCGCGACGTGAACATCAATTGCGCGGCGATCGACTTCGTCGCGAACGACGGCATGCTCGACCCGAAGGTGTTCGCGCTCGATACGGACGACGCGCTGATCAACGTCGACGGGCCGGTTAACCTGCGCGATGAATCGATCGACCTGAAGATCCATCCGCATACGAAGGGTTTCCGGGTCTTCTCGTTGCGTTCGCCGTTGTACGCGAAGGGCACGTTCAAGAACCCGAAGGTCGGCGTCGACGCCGGCGCGCTCGCGCTGCGCGCGGGCGCAATGGTCGGGCTGGGCCTGATCAACCCGTTCGCGGCGCTGATTCCGCTGATCGCGCCGAGCAATAACCGCGACGTGCCGTGCTCGGAGCTGTTCGGGCAGATGAAGGCGAAGGCGGCGCAGAAGGAGGCGCTGAAGGCCGGCAAGTGAGGATGTCCGGGGCAGGGCCGGCGCCGCGCGCGGCGGCCCGGCTGGGGGGGCCGGAACAGGGCGGTCGGCAGTTTCTCCGACACCTGCTAAAATACACGGTTTTCCGTCGATTTCTCTCTTACGGGACCTGCCGTGCTTTCTACTGCCAACATCACGATGCAATTCGGGCCGAAGCCCTTGTTCGAGAATATCTCGGTCAAATTCGGCGAGGGCAACCGCTATGGTCTGATCGGCGCGAACGGCTGCGGCAAGTCGACCTTCATGAAGATCCTCGGCGGCGACCTCGAGCCGAGCGCCGGCAACGTCGCGCTGGAGCCGAACGTGCGCCTGGGCAAGCTGCGCCAGGACCAGTTCGCGTATGAAGACGTGCGCGTGCTCGACGTCGTGATGATGGGCCACACCGAGATGTGGGCCGCGATGACCGAGCGCGACGCGATCTACGCGAACCCGGATGCCACCGACGACGACTACATGCACGCCGCCGAGCTCGAAGGCAAGTTCGCCGAATACGGCGGCTACGACGCCGAGGCGCGCGCGGGCGCGCTGCTGCTCGGCATCGGCATCGAGGAGAAGTTCCACAACGGCACGATGGCCGACGTCGCGCCGGGCTGGAAGCTGCGCGTGCTGCTCGCGCAGGCGCTGTTCTCGAAGCCAGACGTGCTGCTGCTCGACGAACCGACCAACAACCTGGACATCAACTCGATCCGTTGGCTCGAGCACACGCTCAACGAGTACAACTCGACGATGATCATCATCTCGCACGATCGTCACTTCCTGAACTCGGTGTGTACGCACATGGCCGACATGGACTTCGGCACGCTGAAGGTCTGGCCGGGCAACTACGACGACTACATGCTCGCATCGGCACAGGCGCGCGAGCGCCAGGCCGCGGCGAACGCGCGCGCGAAGGAGCGCGTGGCCGAGCTGCAGGACTTCGTGCGCCGCTTCTCGGCGAACAAGTCGAAGGCCCGCCAGGCAACGAGCCGCGCGAAGCAGATCGACAAGATCAAGATCGAGGAATTCAAGCCGTCGTCGCGTCAGAACCCGTTCATTCGCTTCGAGTTCGAGAAGAAGCTGCACAACGTCGCGGTGGTCGCCGAAGACATCACGAAGAAGTACGAGCGCACGATCTTCCAGAACTTCAACCTGTCGGTGCAGCCGGGCGAGCGCATCGCGATCATCGGCGAGAACGGCGCGGGCAAGACGACGCTGCTGCGTTCGCTGCTGGGCGCGCTGCAACTCGATCACGGCACGGTGAAGTGGTCCGAGAACGCGAATGTCGGCTACATGCCGCAGGACACGTACGAGGAGTTCCCGAACGACATCACGCTGATGGACTGGATCGACCAGTACCGCAAGGACGGCGACGACGAAACCATGGTGCGCGGCACGCTGGGCCGCCTGCTGTTCTCGTCGGACGACATCAAGAAGTCGGTGAAGGTGCTGTCGGGCGGCGAGAAGGGCCGCATGATCTGGGGCAAGCTGATGCTCGGCCGCCACAACGTGCTGCTGATGGACGAGCCGACCAACCACATGGACATGGAGTCGATCGAGTCGCTGCAGATCGCGCTCGAGCAGTTTGAAGGCACGCTGATCTTCGTGTCCCACGACCGCGAATTCGTGAGCGGGCTGGCGAACCGGATCATCGAAGTGCGCACGGACGGCACGCTGTTCGACTTCGGCGGGAATTACGAGGAGTTCCTCACGAGCCAGGGGCAGGAGTAATTGCCCCGGGCAGCCATGCCCGATCTGATGTACCGGAAGCCCGCCAGGTGGAAGCCTGGCGGGCTTTTTCGTATCCAGGGTGACCAGATGAGCGCGTGCCGCGCCAGCCCGGCGTCCCGATGAAGGGAAAATGTCAGGTCGGGCGTGGCGCCCGCGATCGCGATTCGACGCGGCGGCGCCGTTTCCCGCAGGCAGCCGCTTGCACCACCTCGCGCGCCGCCCGGCGCGTCAATCCGCGAGCCGCTTGTCGGCGAGCGCCTTGCAGCAGTCCTCGTACACCCATTGCACGAGTTTCGCCCGGTAGTCGAGATCGTCGGTATCGACGATTTCCTCGACCGCGTCGCGCGCCCACGACGCGTCGACGAAATCGGCGTGCCGCTTTGCGATGTCCTGCGCCAGCGCGGCCAGCTTCGCGATCGCGAGCCAGTCGGACTGCCGGTGGTGGCGGTCGAGCCAGCGGTGTGCGGCCTGCACCTGGAACGACGCGTCCGGCCAGGATTCATTCAGGTAAAACGCGCCGAGATTGCCGCAGGTGAGCCAGCACAGCAGCTCCAGGCGATCTTGCGAGCCGAGGATATGGGGTGCGTCGGTCATGGCAGCGCTCACGAAAGCATCGATTCCGGGTGGCGCGGCCTGCAGCAGCCGGCGCCGATACTAAAAACATAGCACGATGCGGGGCCCGAGGTGCGACCTCGTGACGCGCCGGCGCGGCGCGGATGCCGCGGTGGCGGGAAGCGGGCGTCCGGCGCCCGGTCCCAGGCGTCCGCGCGGGCCGTTCGACGACGCTCGAAGTCACGCTCGGCGTCGTCGCGGAGCCGCGCCGCACTCGTTAGAATGGCCGTTTTCCGGGAGACAGGAAGCGATGAAAATCTACGATCAGTTCTATATCGACGGCGCATGGCGCAAACCGGCCGGAACGGGCACGATCGACGTGATCGACTCGGGCACCGAGGCCGTGATCGGCCGGATTCCCGAGGGCGTGGCGTCGGACGCGCAGGACGCGATCCGCGCGGCGCGCGCGGCATTCGACGCATGGGCCGCGACGCCGGCCGCGACGCGCGCGGCCTATCTGCGCAAGATCGTCGAGCGTCTGCAGGCGCGCAGCGAGGAACTCGCGCAGTCGATCACCGGCGAAGTCGGGATGCCGATCAAGCTGTCGCGCGCGATCCAGGTCGGCGGTCCGATCTACAACTGGAAGGCATACGCGAAGCTCGCCGAATCGTTCGAATTCGAGGCGAAGGTCGGCAACTCGTTGGTGGTGCGCGAGCCGGTCGGCGTCGTCGCGGCGATCACGCCGTGGAACTACCCGCTCAACCAGATCACGCTGAAGGTCGCGCCGGCGCTGGCGGCCGGCTGCACGGTCGTCCTGAAGCCGTCCGAAGTCGCGCCGCTCAACGCGTTCATGCTCGCCGAGGCGATTCACGAAGCGGGCCTGCCGGCGGGGGTGTTCAACCTCGTGTGCGGTTATGGCCCGGTCGTCGGCGAGGTGCTGGCGACCGATCCGGACGTCGACATGGTGTCGTTCACGGGTTCGACGCGCGCCGGCAAGCGCGTGGCCGAACTCGCGGCGGCGGGCGTGAAGCGCGTCGCGCTCGAACTGGGCGGCAAGTCGGCGTCGGTGATTCTCGACGATGCCGATTTCGCGGCGGCGGTGAAGGGCACGGTCAACGCGTGCTACCTGAACGCGGGCCAGACCTGTTCGGCGCACACGCGGATGCTGGTGCCGGAGGCGCGCTACGACGAGGCGCGCGCGATCGCGAAGGCGGCAGCCGAAGCGTATGTCGCGGGCGACCCGCGTCAGGAAACGACGCGCCTCGGCGCACTCGCATCGGCCGTGCAGCAACAGCGCGTGCAGGCCTACATCCAGCGCGGAATCGACGACGGCGCGGAACTCGTGACCGGCGGCACGGGCCTGCCGGAAGGGCTCGCGAAGGGTTTCTTCGTGAAGCCGACGGTGTTCGGCCGCGTCGATCCGAAATCGACGATCGCGCAGGAAGAGATCTTCGGGCCGGTGCTGTCGATCATCACGTATCGCGACGAAGACGAAGCCGTGCGCATCGCGAACGATTCGCCGTACGGGCTCGGCGGCGCGGTATGGGCGGGCAGCGACGAACGCGCGATGCGCGTCGCGCGCCGCATCCGCACGGGGCAGGTCGACATCAACGGCGGCACGTGGAACGGCGCCGCGCCGTTCGGCGGCTACAAGCAGTCGGGACACGGCCGCGAAAACGGCGTGTACGGGCTCGAAGAGTATCTCGAATACAAGTCGATGCAGCTCAAGCCGGTGAATCCGGCCTGAGCGTTTCACGCCGCATGACCCGGAACGGCACGCTCGCGTGCCGTTTTTTTATTGACCGCCGTCAAGGTGCGCGCCGGTGGATCCGTCGATCATCGCGTTTCCGATTTCCGATGTTTCGACGAGGTTCAGATGACCGCACGCACTTCCTTCCCGCCGCTCACGATTCGCGGCCGCACCTTGCTGCCCGTGGTGCAGGGCGGCATGGGCGTCGGCATCTCAGCGCACCGCCTCGCGGGCAGCGTCGCGCGCGAAGGCGCGCTCGGCACGATCGCGAGCATCGATCTGCGTCACCACCATGCGGACTTGCTCGCACGCTGTCGCGCGAATCCCGATCGCGCGACGCTGGAGGCCGCGAACCTCGAGGCGCTCGCGCGCGAGATTCGCCTCGCGAAGACCTACGGCGAAGGACGCGGGATGATCGCGGTCAACGTGATGAAGGCGGTGAGCGCGCATGCGGACTACGTGCGCGTCGCGTGCGACGAAGGCGCGGACGCGATCGTGATGGGCGCAGGCCTGCCGCTCGATCTGCCCGATCTCACGCAGGGTCATGACATCGCGCTGATTCCGATCCTGTCGGACAGCCGCGGGATCGCGCTGGTGCTGAAGAAGTGGATGAAGAAGGGGCGGCTGCCCGACGCGATCGTGATCGAGCATCCCGCGCATGCGGGCGGCCACCTCGGCGTCACGCAGATCGACGACATGCACGATGCGCGCTTCGATTTCGCGCGCGTGCTCGACGAGACCGCGCAGGTGATGGCGTCGCTCGGTCTCGCACGCGACACGATCCCGCTGATCGTCGCGGGCGGGATCAACAGTCACGACACGGTGCGTGCGGCGCTCGCGGCCGGCGCGAACGGCGTCCAGGTGGGAACGCCGTTCGCGGTGACGGAAGAGGGCGATGCGCATCCGAACTTCAAGCGCGTGCTGGCCGATGCGCTGCCCGAGGACATCGTCGAATTCGTCAGCGTGACGGGGCTGCCGGCGCGCGCGGTGAAGACCCCGTGGCTCGATCGCTACCTGCGCAACGAAACGCGCATTCGCGACAAGCTCGGCGCGTTCAAGCAGCGCTGCCCGACCGCGCTCGAGTGCCTGAGCGTCTGCGGACTGCGCGACGGCATCGAAAAGTTCGGCCATTTCTGCATCGACACGCGGCTCTCGGCCGCGTTGCGCGGCGACGTCGCGAACGGCCTGTTCTTCCGCGGCCGCGAAGCGCTGCCGTTCGGCAACGCGATCCGAAGCGTGCGCGATCTGCTCGACCTGCTGCTGACGGGCCGTGCGACGGAGCCTGCGACAAACCGTCCAATGTTTACGCTGGCTTGACGGATATCAAGACGACGCAAAGACCCTACGTGGAGAATGGAATAAATTCTACAAGGGGTCCGTACCATGCACAAAACGATTCGAACATGCATCACCGCTGCCGCCGTGGCGGCGAGCCTCGTCACGATGCCCTCGCTGTCGCACGCGGCGTCGGCGGGAGACGGGATCAACCAGGGTGACGTCCTGGTCCGGCTGCGCGCGATCAGCATCCAGCCGAACGAGCGCGCGAGCGACACGCTCGGCGCGATCAATACCGGCGTGAACAACGCGATCGTGCCGGAACTCGACTTCACGTACATGATCCGCGACTACCTGGGCGTGGAGCTGATTCTGGGCACGTCGCGGCACCAGATGACGTCGAGCCTCGGCAATCTCGGCGGCGTGGGCGTGCTGCCGCCGACGCTGCTGCTGCAGTACCACTTCAACCATGCCGGCAAGGTGCGTCCGTACGTCGGCGCGGGCCTGAACTACACGTACTTCTACAACAACGGGCTCAACGTCGGCGGGGAAGGCGTGTCGATCAACAAGAGCAGCTTCGGTCCCGCGCTGCAGTTCGGCGTCGACGTGCAGTTGACGAAGAAGGTGTTCATGAACGTCGACGTGAAGAAGATCTGGATGAGCACCGATGCGACGCTCGGCGACAAGGGCATCGGCACGCTGCACATCGATCCGTTGATCGTCGGCGTGGGCGTCGGGATGAAGTTCTAGACGCGAGCGAAAAAGAACAGAGTTGGGGTTGGCGGCATGGCAGTCGGCATGCCGCTCTTTTTTTTGTGCGGCGGATTTACAGCTTGTCGTACTGAAAGCGCATCGCGGTGCCTTCGCGCGTGATGCGCTCCCACACCGCGCGTTTCTCGTCGTCGCTCAGGAATACCCAGTTCGACACTTCGCCGGCCGTGCGGCCGCAGCCCTTGCAGACTTCGTCGAAGAGGGTCGAGCACACGCCGATGCAGGGGCTGTCGGGCAGGTCGTGGAGGTTGGAGGCCATCGGAAGGGTTCGCGCGTTGAATCGTCAGGGCGTCATTTTAATGCATCGCGACGACGCACCCCGGCCGTGATCCCGGCGGCGCGACGGCCACCTCTCCGGACGGTGTCGCGGCCGCCTTCTTTTCCTGATGGACAGATGCCGATTACCCGATAGAATTCCCTCGGAACGCCCCGCTGCGCGGGCCGCCCGAGCGGCCGGCCGCGGCAATCTGTTCCGTTTGCGCGACACCGGCATGATTTTTTTGTGACGGAGCGCGAATGGTGGTAGCGTTCGGGGTTTTCGAGGGGCGGCGTGCCGGGATGCGCCGCCATGACGAGTCAGACGGCAGCCGGACACGGGTTCGGCCGGAGGGAGAACGGGATGAAAGCAAAGGTAGTGGGCCGGTTCGCAGCGCTTGCGCTGTGCGTGGGTGCATCGGCGGCGGCGGCGAAGGATACGCAGCTCAATGTCTATAACTGGTCCGATTACATTGCGAAGGACACGATCCCGAACTTCGAGAAGCAGGCGGGCGTCAAGGTTCGCTACGACAACTACGACAGCGACGACACGCTGCAGGCGAAGCTGCTGACCGGCAGCTCGGGCTACGACATCGTCGTGCCGACCAGCAACTATGCGGGCAAGCAGATCGCGGCCGGCATCTTCACGCCGCTCGACAAGTCGAAGCTGCCGAACCTCAAGTACCTCGATCCGCAGCTGATGGCGCTCGTCGCCGGCGCGGACCCGGGCAACAAGTATTCGGTGCCCTGGGCGTACGGCACGACCGGTCTCGCGTACAACCTGACGAAGGCGCAGCAGGCGCTCGGCAAGGTTCCGCTCGACAACTGGGACATCCTGTTCAAGCCGGAAAACATCTCGAAGCTGAAGACCTGCGGCGTGTCGGTGCTCGACGCGCCTGACCAGATGTTCGCGGCGGCGCTGCACTACATCGGCAAGGATCCGATGAGCACGAACCCGGCCGACTACAAGGCCGCGATGGAAGTGCTGAAGAAGATCCGCCCGTACATCACGCAGTTCAACTCGTCGGGCTACATCAACGACCTGGTCGGCGGCGATATCTGCTTCGCGTTCGGCTGGTCGGGCGACGTCGTGATCGCGAAGCATCGCGCGATCGAGGCGAAGAAGCCGTACAAGGTCGAGTACTACATTCCGAAGGGCGGCGCGCCGGTCTGGTTCGACGTGATGGCGATCCCGAAGGACGCGAAGAACAAGGACGCCGCGCTGCAGTGGATCAACTACATCGAGGATCCGAAGGTGCACGCGGCGATCACGAACGCCGTGTACTACCCGAGCGCGAACGCCGAGGCACGCAAGTACGTGCGGCCGGACGTCGCGAACGACCCGGCCGTCTACCCGCCGGCCGACGTCGTGAAGACGCTGTTCCTGCTCAAGCCGCTGCCGCCTGAAATCCAGCGTCTGCAGACGCGTCTGTGGACCGAGCTGAAATCGGGCCGCTGAAGCGAGCCGGAGCAGGCCAGCAGTCATGAAGCCCCTGGTGTCCCCGGGGGCTTTGTTCGTCAAACGCAGGAGAGAAGCAGCACATCATGAATAGCCAGTCGGGTGCGCCGGTCGCGGGCGCGCCGTCCTTCGTTCCTTCGTCCGGCGCCGATGCGCGCGCCGAGAACTTTGTCCAGATTGTCGACGTCGTCAAGAAATTCGGCGAGACCGAAGTGGTACGCAACGTGAACCTGACGGTGCGCCAGGGCGAGCTGTTCGCGCTGCTCGGCAGCTCGGGTTCCGGCAAGTCGACGCTGCTGCGCATGCTCGCGGGTCTCGAAACCGTCACGTCGGGCAAGATCCTGATCGACGGCGAGGACCTCGCGCAGATGCCGCCGTACAAGCGGCCCGTGAACATGATGTTCCAGTCGTATGCGCTGTTCCCGCACATGTCGGTCGAATCGAACGTCGCATACGGCCTCAAACAGGAAGGCACGCCGAAGGCGGAGCTGAAGGAGCGCGTCGCGGCGGCGCTCGAGCTCGTGCAGATGAGCAAGTACGCGAAGCGCAAGCCGCACCAGCTGTCGGGCGGCCAGCAGCAGCGCGTCGCGCTCGCGCGTTCGCTCGTCAAGCGCCCGAAGGTGCTGCTGCTCGACGAGCCGATGTCGGCGCTCGACAAGCAGATCCGCCAGCGCACGCAGATCGAGCTCGTCAACATCCTGAACAAGGTCGGCGTCACCTGCATCATGGTCACGCACGACCAGGAAGAGGCGATGACGATGGCGAACCGGCTCGCCGTGATGAGCGAAGGGCAGATCGTGCAGATCGGCTCGCCGAACGAAGTCTACGAATATCCGAACAGCCGCTTCTCGGCCGAGTTCATCGGCTCGACCAACCTGTTCGAAGGCGTCACCGTCGAGGACGAACCCGACCACGTGTACATCGAATCGCCGGAGCTGCCGAGCCGCCTGTACGTGAGCCACGGGATCACGGGCCCGCTCGGAATGCCGGTCACGGTGTCGGTGCGCCCCGAGCGGATCGCGCTCACGCGCAAGCCGCCCGAAGGCGCGTTCAACTGGGCGCGCGGCAAGATCACCAACGTCGCGTACATGGGCGGCTATTCGCTGTATCACGTGAAGCTCGATGCGGGCAAGACGGTGATCGCGAACGTGTCGAGCCTCGCGATCTCCGAGCTCGACACACCGTCGCTCGGCGACGAGATCTACGTGCGCTGGAGCGCGACCGCGGGCGTGGTGCTGACGTCATGAGCACGCTCAAGTCCCTGCTCGCATGGCCCGTGCGGCGCTTCAATCTGACCGGCGGCTCGGCGGTCGTCGCGGGGCCGTATACGTGGCTCGTGCTGTTCTTCCTCGTGCCGTTCGTGCTGGTCGTGAAGATCAGCTTCGCGGAGCTGCAGCTCGGCATTCCGCCGTATACGGAACTCGCGTCATACGCGGACGGCGTGGTGCACATCGCGCTGAACCTGTCGCACTATGCGTTCCTGCTCACCGACAGCCTGTATTTCGCGACCTACGTGAATTCGGTGGTGGTCGCGGCGATCACGACGCTGCTGTGCCTGCTGATCGGCTATCCGATGGCGTATTACATCGCGCGTTCGAACCCGGCGACCCGCAACCTGCTGATGATGGGCGTGATGCTGCCGTTCTGGACGTCGTTCCTGATCCGCGTGTATGCGTGGATCGGAATCCTGAAGAACAACGGCCTCCTGAACAACTTCCTGATGTGGATCGGCCTGACCCACACGCCGATCGAGCTGTACCGCACGAACTACGCGGTGTACATCGGGATGGTGTATTCGTACCTGCCGTTCCTCGTGATGCCGCTGTACGCGCACCTCGTGAAGATGGACCTGCGCCTGCTCGAAGCCGCGTACGACCTGGGAGCCAGGCCGTGGAGGGCGTTCGTGCAGATCACGCTGCCGCTGTCGAAGAACGGGATCATCGCGGGCTGCCTGCTGGTGTTCATTCCGGCGGTCGGCGAGTACGTGATTCCGGAGCTGCTCGGCGGCGCGAACACGCTGATGATCGGCCGCGTGATGTGGAATGAGTTCTTCAACAACGCAGACTGGCCGATGGCGTCGGCCGTGACCTGCGCGATGGTGCTGCTGCTGCTCGTGCCGATGGCGATGTTCCAGCACTTCCAGGCGAAGGAGCAGGAGGGCCGCCGTCGATGAAGCCGAATCGTTACCTGCAGTTCGCGGCGCTGTTCGCCGGTTTCGCGTTCCTGTACATCCCGATCATCAGCCTGATCGTCTATTCGTTCAACGAGTCGAAGCTCGTCACCGTGTGGTCGGGCTTCTCGTTCCGCTGGTACTCGGCGCTCGTGGAGGACGACGAACTGCTGACGGCCGCATGGCTGTCGCTGAAGATCGGCGTGCTGACCGCGTTCGCGTCGGTGTTCATCGGCACGTGGGCCGGCTTCGTGCTCGCGCGGATGGGCCGCTTTCGCGGCTTCGCGCTGTTCAGCGGGATGATCAACGCGCCGCTGGTGATTCCCGAAGTGATCCAGGGGATCTCGCTGCTGCTGCTGTTCATCGAACTGGCGAAGTGGATCGGCTGGCCGGCCGAGCGCGGCGTGTTCACGATCTGGCTGGGCCACGTGATGCTGTGCATCTCGTACGTCGCGATCATCGTGCAGTCGCGCGTGCGCGAACTGAACCCGTCGCTCGAGGAAGCCGCGCTCGATCTGGGCGCGACGCCGCTGAAGGTGTTCTTCACGATCACGCTGCCGCTGATCTCGCAGGCGCTGATCGCGGGCTGGCTGCTGTCGTTCACGCTGTCGATCGACGACCTCGTGCTGTCGGCGTTCCTGTCGGGCCCCGGCTCGACGACGCTGCCGCTCGTCGTGTTCTCGCGCGTGCGCCTCGGCCTGAACCCGGAGATGAACGCGCTCGCGACGCTGTTCATCGTCGCGGTGACGGCGGGCGTGGTGATCGCGAACTTCGTGATGCTGCGTCAGGAGCGCAAGCGGGTGGCCGCGTTCGTGACCTGACGCGCGCACGGCCGTCGTCATGAAAAACGCCCGGTGCCGACGTCGAGTCGGACCGGGCGTTTTCCTTATGTGCCGCGCCGAGGCGCTCAGTATGCGAAGCTCTTGCCGGGCGTCTTCCACACTGCCGTGGCCATAGTGCAGGCCTGCAGCGTCACGGCGCTGCCGGCCGGCGCGAGGCAGCGGCCGGTGGCCTGCGACACGAGTTGCGCTGTGCCCGGCAGCGTGCCGGCCTTCACCTGCCACTGCTGGCTCGCCGTGCCGGGCACGCAGGTGCGCAGCAGCGCGCCGTTGGCCGAGCCGGGCGCCTGCGCCGTGAGGCAGTAGCTGTACTTGGTCTGCAGCGTGCCGTCGCCGGCCACGACCCACAGTTGCGGATTGAAGTGCGTGCCGCCGGATGCGCGCACCGACGCGAGCGTCGGGCATGCGCCGAGCGTTGCGACGCTGCCGTCGGTCAGGCCGCCCGACGCCGTCAGGCACGCGCCGCCGCTTTTCACGAGGCCGGCGGCCGATTGCTGCGGCCCGCCGATCAGCGTGGCGACGCCATTCGCTTGCGACGCGTTCGCATAGCTCGCCGGACACGACTTGTTGACCGTGACCGAGGGTGCCGGGACCGACACCGCGTTGCCGATCGCGTCATACGCGCGAATGCTGAACTGCGCGTCCGTATGCGCGATCGACGCGCAGCTCGTGCGGCTCGAGTTCCAGTCGAAATATTCGACCCACTGGCTGATCCAGCCGACGGGCACCTGCGTCTGCGTGGTGCCGACGTAGATGCTGCCGATATCGAAGCTGTCGCCGGTTGTACCGTTCGTCACGTCGGTCACGTTGCTCTTGAACCAGCCGGGGCCCTGGCTCGTGTCCGGCGTGATGCGGAACCGGTACGTGTGGCCCGCGTGCCATTCGTAGCGATAGCGGCATTGCGCGCCCGCGCTGCCGTCCGTCGCCGAGCCGCTGACCGTGCAATAGCTTCCCGCGCCGATGCCCGCGCTCGCGGGCGTGCCGGGTTTGGCGGCGGTCGCGCCCCACAGGCTGAACAGGAACTGCTTGCCGACGCCTTCGCTGGCCGACACCAGCTCGGTCGACTGCAGGCCGGTGTAGCCGTTGAGCGAACCGATCTGGTTCGACCAGAAGACGTTCGAGTTCGGGCCCGGGTCCGTTGCCGGCGTGATGAACAGGTCGAGCGTGCCGACGCTGCGTACCGTCGACGGGAACCACGTGTCGCTGTAAAGCCCCGGCGTCGAGCCGAGGAAACCGGACAGCGTCGGCGCGGTGGCGGCCGTCAGCGTCGCGAGCCCTGCGGCCGTATCGGCCGTGATCGTGAAGCTGCGCGCGCCTGCCGGCGGCAACGCCGCGACCGGCGGCACACCGAGCGTGAAGCCGAGCGTGCAGGTGCCGCCCGCCGGCACCGTCATGCCCGACAACGCGATGCGCGACGTGCCGTCGTCGGTGAGCGTGCCGCCACACGTGCTGGTGAGGCCGCTCGCGCTGAAACCGGATGGCATGCCGATGAAGAGCCCGGCGGCAGCGGGCGCGGTGCCGGTGTTGGCGAGCTTGAGCGTTGCCTTGTCGGTTCCGCCGACCGACGGGGAGAGACTGGCGAGCGTCAGCGTCGCCGTATAGGCGGATGCGGCTAGCGCGGTGAGTGGCGTCAACAGCAGTGCGGCAAGTGCCGCGCTTCCTCGTTTACCGATGTGCATGACCGGACTCCAGGGTTCTTGTTGGTGTCGACGCGCCGGGCAACGGCGCGCGGGGAGTCTAGCATGCGGCTTGCGGCGGTTTTGCGACGGCGGGGGCGGCTCCGGCGCAGGACGCGGGGCGATCCCCGCGTCCCGGTTCACGCGCCGAACGCCGCCTTCGCCAGCAACCCGAGCGCGACGCAGACGAGCACCGCAGCGAAGCCGGCCTGCACGTGCCGCGCGGACAGGTGCCGGGACGCATTGCGTCCGATCGCCATGCCGATTGCGGTCGCGACCGTGAACCACAGCATCATGTCGAGCGGCGCGCGCGTGCCCGACACGAGCGTCGCGAGCACGCCGCCGGTGCCGACCAGCGCGATCACCATCAGCGACGTCGCGACCACGCCGTGCATCGACACGTTCGTGAACTTGCGCAGCATCGGCACGATCACGAAGCCGCCGCCGACGCCGAGCAAGCCCGTCATCAGCCCCGTCACCGCGCCGGTCGACGCGAGCGCGAGCCCGACCGGCCAGGACCACACGAGGCGGCCCGTATCGGGATTCACGCGGCCGACGCACAACCGCGATTCGTCCGCGTCGCCGGAGGCGTGGCGCAGTGCCTGCCGCAGCAGGCGGCCCGCGACGACCAGCATCGTCAGCGCGAACAGCGCCAGCAGCACGCGTTGCGGCAGCACGTGCGCGAGCTTCACGCCGAGCGTCGTGAGCGGCACGCCCGCCATGGCCATCAACAGTGCCGCGCGATAGCGCACGAGCCCGCGACGAAACCCTTCGAGCGCGCCGAGCGCGGCGCTGCCGGCGACCGCGACGAGCGCGACGGGCGTGGCCTGCTGCATCGGCCAGCCCATCCCGACGACGAGTGCGGGTACCGCGAGAATGCCGCCGCCCGCGCCGGTGAGGCCGAGCACGGCGCCGACGAGGCTGCCGAGTACGAGGGAAATCAGCATGGTGTCATCGGGTTCCGGTCAACGTGCGATCGCGGGCTTCGCGAGCCATTCGCGGCCCTTGAGCATTGCCTTCCAGTAGAGCGGCGGCAGCAGGCGCTCCTTGAGCAGCCACGCGAGCCGGGACGGACGCCGGCCGTCGATCAGCCACGCGGGGAAGGTCGGCGCGACCTTGCCGCCGTAGAGGAATTCGGCGAGCACGATCTTGCCGCGCTCGACGGTGAGCGGGCACGACCCGTAGCCGTCGTACGCGGCGTCGCCGTGCGCGCGGCCCAGCGACGCGAGCACGTTGTGCGCGACGACGGGCGCCTGCTTGCGCGCGGCCGCGGCGGTTTTCGCGTTGGTCGTGTTGGTGACGTCGCCGAGCGCGAAGATGTCCGCGAACTGCTTGTGCCGCAGCGTCGCCGGATCGACGTCGATCCAGCCGGCCGCATCGGCGAGCGGGCTCGCGCGCACGAAATCGGGCGCCTTCTGCGGCGGCACGACGTGGATCATGTCGAACGCGCGCTCGACGGTTTCCGTGCCGCCGTCGGGCAACGCGCGCCGGAACGTCGCGCGTCGCGCGGGCCCGTCGATCGCGACGAGGTTGTGGCCGAACGACAGCGCGATGTCGTAGCGTTTCACGTACTCCATCAGCGCGGGCACGTAGTCGGCGACCCCGAACAGCGCGGCGCCCGCATTCAGGAACTCGACGTTCGCGGCGCCGAGGCGGCCCGTGCGCCGCCAGTGATCGCACGACAGGTACATCGCCTTCTGCGGCGCGCCCGCGCACTTGATCGGCATCGGCGGTTGCGTGAACAGCGCGTTGCCGCCGCGGAACGCCTGCACCAGTTCCCACGTGTACGGTGCGAGGTCGTAGCGATAGTTCGACGTGACGCCGTTGCGGCCGAGCGTTTCCGCGAGGCCGTCGATCGCGTGCCAGTCGAGCTTGAGCCCCGGACACACGATCAGCTTGCGGTAGCCGATGCGCCGGCAGCCGTCGAGCACCACGGTGTGCGCGTCGGGCTCGAAGCCGGCGACGGCGGCCTGGATCCATTTCACGCCGCGCAGCAGCAGGTCGACGATCCGGCGCGCGGTCGTGTCGGGCCGGAACACGCCCGCGCCGACCATCGTCCAGCCGGGCTGGTAGTAGTGCGTCTCGGCCGGGTCGATCACCGCGATATCGAGCGATGCGTCGCGCGCAAGCAGGCTCGACGCGACCGCGACGCCGGCCGCGCCCGCGCCGACGATCACGATGTCGTGCCGCGCGTCGACGGCCGGCGCGGCCAGGCGGCCGTCCTGCGCGAGTCCTTGCGCGGAGCCTCGTGTGAGACGCGGCGCGAGCGCGGCGAGGTCATAGCCGGCCGCGGCGGCGATCGCGACGATGTCGCCGGCCGGACGCCTGTCGGCCTGAGACAGCGCCCACAGCGTCGCCGAGCGCGTGCCGCTGCGGCAGTATGCGAGTACCGGGCCCGCGAGCGACGCGACGAGCGCGTCGAACTGCCGGGCCTGATCGTCGGTGACCTTGCCGGTGTCGACGGGCAGGTAATGGACGGCGATGCCGCGCGGTGCGGCGGCGGCGCGAATCTCGGCGACGGTCGGCTGGTCGGCGCCTTCGCCGTCCGGGCGGTTGCAGACGATCGTGCGGATGCCGGCCGCGTGGAGCGCGGGCAGGTCGGTCGCGGCGATCTGGGGCGAGACCGACAGCAGGTCGGTCAGCGGGCGGATGGTCATGTCGGGGGTTCTCCGGTCGGGGCGGCGGCTCAGATCGCGTCGAGCGGGATCTTCAGGTAACGCACGCCATTGTTTTCGGGCTCGGGCAGGTGGCCGGCACGCATGTTGACCTGCACGGACGGCAGCATCAGCACGGGCATGTCGAGCGTCGCGTCGCGTGCGGTGCGCATGGCGACGAAATCGTCCTCGGTCACACCGTCCTTCACATGCACGTTCGCGCGGCGCTGCTCCGCCACGGTCGTCACGAACTGCACGTCGCGGCCGCCCGGCTGGTAGTCGTGGCACAGGTACAGGCGCGTGTCGGGCGGCAGGGCGAGCACGCGCGCGATCGAGCGGTACAGCGTGCGTGCGTCGCCGCCCGGGAAGTCGCAGCGGGCGGTGCCGTAGTCGGGCATGAACAGCGTGTCGCCGACGAACGCGGCACGCTGCGTCGCGTCGTCGACGCAGTAGGTCAGGCACGCGGGCGTGTGGCCCGGCGTGTGCAGCGCGCGAATCGTGAGCGCGCCGAGCGCAAGCGTGTCGCCGTCGTCGAGCAGCCGATCGAACTGGCTGCCGTCCTGCGCAAAGCCCGGGCCGGCGTTGAACAGTGTGCCGAACACGTGCTGCACGCGGCGCACGTGCGAGCCGATCGCGATCTGCCCGCCGACACGCGCCTTCAGGTACGGCGCGGCCGACAGATGGTCGGCGTGCACGTGCGTTTCCAGCAGCCAGTGCACGGTCGCACCGAGTTCGGCGACGCGCGCGATCAGCCGGTCGGCGCTGGCGGTGCGCGTGCGGCCCGATTTCGGGTCGTAGTCGAGCACGCTGTCGATCAGCGCGCACGCGCGGCTCGCGGTGTCGAGCAACAGGTAGCTGACGGTATGGGTCGCCGGGTCGAAAAAGCCTTCGACCGACAGCATGGGGGCATGGCTCACGGGTTGTCCTCGATCGGGTTCTGCATCTGCAATCGGCGATTCCATGTTCAAGAAGCATGCCAATCCGCGTCGCGACGCCAGGCGATGTGGCAGGTACTTGATTCGGCTCGGATTTCTGGCCCGATCGCGGTGCGCCGCGGGCGCGGCCGACGGGGCATCGTCGAAGTCGACTGCCATGTATGGCAGTGCTGTGGCAGAATTGGCAGTCGGTCTGGCAGTCCGACTGTCCATCCATTCCCGAGCCGCCTCATGAATCCGCACGACACCATTCCGATCGTTCCCGCACCGTCGCGCGACGTCATGCCCGACGTACGCGCGCTCGTCGCGTATCTGGAGCAGGATCCGCAGCCGATGATCGTCGTCGATCCCGACTACCGCATCCTCGCGGCGAACGATGCGTACCGGCGCCAGTTCGGCGTGGCGGGTGTCGAGCACGTCGGCCGGCGCTGCTTCCAGGTCTCGCATCACTACGACGTGCCGTGCGATCAGGCCGGCGAGCATTGCCCGATGAAGCAGGCGCTCGAGTCGCGCAGCCTGAACCGCGTGCTGCACATTCACCATACGCCGCGCGGCCCCGAGCACGTCGATGTGGAGTTGCGGCCCATCTTCGATGCGCGCGGCGACGTGATCGCGTACGTCGAGCGGCTGACGACCGTGCGCAGCGCGTCCGCGCAGCCGAGCGCGGAAGGGCTCGTCGGCGGCGCCGACGCGTTCAATGCGGCGCTCGGCGCGCTGCAGCGCGTCGCGCCGTCGATGCTGCCGGTGCTGCTGCTCGGCGAATCGGGCACCGGCAAGGAACTGTTTGCGCGGGCGCTGCACGAGGCGAGCGCGCGCGCGATGGGGCCGTTCGTGGTCGTCGACTGTTCGGGCATCGCCGAGACGCTGTTCGAGAGCGAACTGTTCGGCTACGAGAAGGGGGCGTTTACCGGCGCGAACCAGCGCAAGCCGGGCCTCGTCGAGACCGCGCAGGGCGGCACGCTGTTTCTCGACGAGATCGGCGACGTGCCGCTGCCGATGCAGGTGAAGCTGCTGCGGCTGATCGAGTCGGGGACGTTCCGGCGCGTCGGCGGCGTCGAGGCGCTGCGCGCGGATTTCCGGCTCGTCGCGGCGACGCACAAGCCGCTGCGCGAGATGATCGACGACGGCCGGTTCCGGCAGGATCTCTACTACCGGATCAACGCGTTTCCGATTCCGCTGCCGCCGCTGCGCGAGCGGCGCGGCGACGTCGCGTTGCTGGCCGAATCGATCCTGCGGCGCATCGCGAACGCGCGTGCCGGCGCGGGCGATGCGAGCGCGCGACCGTTCGTGCTGACCGAGCATGCGCGTGCGTGCCTCGACGCATATGCATGGCCGGGCAACATCCGCGAGCTGCGCAACGTGCTCGAACGTGCGTGCCTGTTCGCGGACGACGGGACGATCCGCGTCGAGCATCTGCCGGCCGAGCTGGTCGCGGCGTCGGCCGCGTCGCACGCGCATGCGGCGGACACGCGTGGCGTGTCGGACGCGGAACTCGTGCGGATTGCCGGCACTTTCGACGGTACGCGCAAGCAGCTGGCCGAGCACGTCGGGTTGAGCGAGCGCACGCTGTACCGGCGGATGAAGGCGCTCGGGCTCGGCGTGCGCGAGCGGTGAGCGGAAGCCGGCGCGCTCGCGCGGGCGGCGCGTGAAACCACCACGCACAGCCCGCGGGGGCTACGCCGTCAACGCGCCGGCGCAAGCTGCGCCATCGCCTCGCGGATGAAACCGAGCAGCGTGTCGTCGACCCACGAATCCTTCGTCAGCGCCGGCTCGGTCATCATCGCATGCCGGAATTTCGCGTGCGTGGCCGGGTCGTTGCCCGCATAGCTGCGGAACAGGTCGAGCCAGCGTTGCGCGAGCGCGCGGCCTTCCGGCGAATCGGGCCGTGCGCCCGTATCGATCGCATCGCGCACGTCGCCCATCAGTTGCGGCCATTCCATCGCGTGTTCGCCGAAGTGCGCGCGCATGAAGCGGATCTCGTCCGGGTCGAGATACTTCTCGAAGATCCGCATCTTCGTTTCCGAGGACGCGCGCAGCACATAGTCGCGCAGCACGGTCGAGATGCCGAGTTTCGACTGCATCGCCGGTTCGCGCTCGTGCATCAGGTTCAGCGTCGCGAGCAGCCGCGGATCGTTGTTCGTGTCGCGCACGAGCAGCGCCATCCAGCGGCCGGCGAGCGCACGCACGCGCTCGTCCTCGGGCGGCACGCCCGCATCGTGCAGCGCACGCATGTCGGCGACGAGCGCGATCCATTCGGCGTCGCCCGCCTGGCTCTTGCGGTACATCGGCAGACGCGCGAGTTCTTCCTCGGAAAAATATTTGTCGTACACGGTCATCAACTCCAGTGTGGTGAGCCAATCGGCCAGTTCCGGCTCGGTGCCCGCGACGAGTTGCGCGTGCAGGTGCACGAGCCGCTCGCGCAGCTGCGCGGCCTGCGCGAGCTGGTGATCGAGCGACGCGATCTGCTTCGCGACGAGCTCGACGAGCGGGGTGCCGGGCTGGTTCAGGTATTCGCCGATTTCGGCAAGCGACAGTCCGAAGCGACGCAGGGCCTGGATCTGGTGGAGCCGGGCGATGTCGTCGCGGTCGTACAGCCGGTAGCCGTTGTCGGCGCGCGCCGAAGGCGTCAGGAGGCCGATCGCGTGATAGTGATGAAGCGTGCGGACGGTCAGGCCGCTGCGTTTCGCCAGTTCTCCCACTTTCAGCCGCATGGTGTCCTCCGTTCGGTGCGCACACTGGAGTCTCGAACGTTACGCTACGTGAGGGTCAAGCGGAAGATCGCGGATCGGCGCGCGGGGTGGTTCCGCGCGCCATGCGTCCGGGGCAAGGGCGCGTTATTGCGGTGACGGCGGCGCGTCGGGCGTGGCCGCGCGTGCCTGGGCGGCGGGAGCGTCTTGATCCGCGTTGCCGGCGTGGCCTGCCGTCGCTGCGTTGCCGGTCGGCTCGACTGGCGGCGTGCCCATCGCCTGATAGAGCCGCGCGGTATCCGCGAAGCGTGCGCCCGTCGCGCGAATCTCGTCGAGCCGCGCGTTGCGGTACTGCAGCTCGCTCGCGCGCGCCGCCGACGGCGGCAACGCGCCGAGCCGCACGCGGGCGGCCGCGTCGTCGTACGCGCCGCGCGCGGACAGCGCGGCCCGCGACGACGCATCGAGCGCCTCCGCGTCGTGCTCGAGCGCGGCGAGCGAATCGGCGACGTTCTGGAACGCGCTCAGCACGGTCTGCCTGTACTGGTCGACCGCGGCTTCGTAAGTGGCCTTCGCCGCACGCCGCTGCGCGAGCAGCGCGCCGCCGTGGAACAGCGGCTGGCTCAGCGACGCCCCGACGTTCCAGATCGCGCCGGCGCCCGACAGCATCGTCGGCCAGCTGAAGCCGCCTTTGCCCATGGCTGCCGACAGCGACAGCTGCGGGAACAGTTGCGCGGTCGCGACGCCGACTTCGGCGGCGGCCGCCTTCAGCCCCGCGTCGGCGGCCTGGATGTCGGGGCGGCTTTGCAGCAGGTCGGACGGCACGACCACGGGCACCTGCGTGGGGAGGTGCAGGTCGGCGAGCGTGAGGTCGGCGGGCGGCCGGTCGGGCGTGCGGCCGACCAGCACCGCCAGCGCATGGCGCGCCGAGTCGCGCTGCTGGCGCAGCGCGGGCAGGCTCGCGGCGAAGGTGTCCGCGCTTTGCCGTGCGTTCAGCGCGTCGCTGTGCGACGCCGAGCCGAGCGCGTAGCGGCGTTGCGCGTCGTGCGCCTGGTCGTTCGCGAGCGCGACGAGCCGTTCGGTCGTCTCGATCTGCGCGTTGAGCACGGACACCGTGATCGACGCGGTGACGATGTTCGCGGCGAGTGCCCGACGCGCCGATTCGAGCTGGAACGCGCTGACGTCGACGCGCTTCGCGAGCGCGCGGTTCGCGAAGCGCGACACGCCGAACAGGTCGATCGTGTAGCTCGCCTGCAGTTGCCCGACGAACGTGTCGTACAGCAGCGTCGGCGCGCCGAGCGCGGGGATCGGCACGCCGAGTGCGCGCTGGCGCGTGGCCTGGGCGCCCGCGTCGATCGACGGCAGCATCGAGCTGCCGATCTGCCCGCGCAACTGCTCGCGCGCGGCATCCAGCGAATGCGAAGCGGCGCTGAGCGTCGGGCTGTTGCGCAGCCCTTCGTCGACGAGCGCGTTCAGCGCATCGGAGCGGTACTGCGTCCACCAGTCGGGCACGGGCTGCGCGCCGACCTCGAACTGCTGCGCGACGCCTTGCGCGGCGACGGTCTGCTGCATTTGCGGCGCGGCGCCGTAATGCGCGGGCGACGGCATCGCGGGCGGCTCGCCGCTCGGCGCGAACCATGCGCAGCCGGCGAGCGGGCCGGCGAGGCTCGCGGCCGCGAGCGCCCACGCGGCCTTCGTTTTCAGGTTCATCGACAGTTCCATGATCAGGCTCCCGACGGGGCGGCAGGCGGGCCGTCGTGTGGCGGGCCGTCGCGCGGGTCGCGTTCGTCGCGCTTCACGCGGAACCACGCGGCGTACAGCGCGGGCAGGTAGAACAGCGTCAGCACGGTCGCACTCGTGATCCCGCCCATCAGCGCGGTCGCCATCGGCCCGAAGAAGTTCGAGCGCAACAGCGGGATCAGCGCGAGCACGGCGGCCGCGGCCGTCAGCGTGATCGGGCGGAAGCGCCGCACGGTCGCGCCGACGATCGCGTCGAAGCGGCCGTGGCCGGCCGCGATGTCCTGCTCGATCTGGTCGACGAGGATCACCGAGTTGCGCATGATGATCCCGAACATCGCGATCACGCCGAGCATCGCGACGAAGCCGAACGGCTGCCCGAACAGCAGCAGCGTGCCGACCACGCCGATCAGCCCGAGCGGTGCGGTCAGCACGACCATCAGCACGCGCGAGAAGCTCTGCAGCTGGATCATCAGCAGCGTGAACACGGCGATCGCCATCAGCGGCATCTGCGCGTTGATCGACGTCTGCGCCTTCGCGCTTTCCTCGACCGACCCGCCGATGTTGATCTGGTAGCCGACCGGCAGTTGCGTGCGCAACGCATTCAGCTTGCCGTCGATCGCATGCGTGACATCGATGCCCTGCGCGCCGGCGCGCACGTCGGACTGCACGGTGATGGTCGGCTGGCGATCGCGCTCCCACACCACGCCGTATTCGAGCGCCGGCGTGAAGCGGCCGAGCGAGCCGAGCGGCACGGGGCCGTTCGGCGTCGGCATCGCCAGGCCCGCGAGCTTCGCGGGATCGACGCGATCGGGGCGCGGCGCACGCAGGTCGACCGCGATCAGCTTGTCGCGTTCGCGATACTGCGTGACGGTCGTGCCGGACAGCGTCATCGCGAGGAAGCTCGACACGTCCTGCGACGTGACGTTCAGCGCGCGCGCCTTCTTCTGATCGAGCTCGAAGCGCACCGAGCGCTCGGCCGGCTCATCCCAGTCGAATTGCACGTTCATCGTGCGTGCGTCGCCGCGCATCGTCGCCGCGACCTTCTCGGCGATCGAGCGCACCGTCGCGATGTCGTCGCCGCTCACGCGGAACTGCACGGGGTAGCCGACGGGCGGCCCGTTCTCGAGCCGCGACAGGCGCCAGCGCACGGCCGGGAAGCGGTCGCGCAGCGTGGTCTCGAGCCACGTCGCGAGCTTCTCGCGATCCTCGACGGATTTCGCGGTAACGACGAACTGCGCGAAGTTCGGCAATTGCAGTTGCTGGTCGAGCGGCAGGTAGAAGCGCGGCGCGCCGCTGCCGACGAAATTCACCGAATGGTCGATCTCGGGCCGCTTGTCGAGCACCTTCTCGAGGCGTTCGGTCTCGCGCAGCGTCGCCGCGAACGACGCACCTTCGGGCAGCCGCAGGTCGACCAGCAGCTCGGGGCGATCGGAGCTCGGGAAGAACTGCTGCGGCACGAGCGAGAAACCCATCAGCGCGACGACGAAGAGGGCGCCGGTGATCAGCAGCACGACGAAGCGGCGCTCGATGCACCAGTCGATCCAGCCGCGCAGGCGCGTGTAGAAGCGTGTGTCGTAGATGTCGTGCTCGTGATCGTCCGGCAGGTGCGCTTCGTGCGCGTGCTTCTTGCGCTCGGGCAGCAGGTGGTAGCCGAGCAGCGGAATCAGCACGACGGCCGCGAACCACGACGCGATCAGCGCGATCGCCGACACCTCGAAGATCGAGCGCGTGTACTCGCCGGTGCTCGATTTCGCGAGCGCGATCGGCAGGAAGCCCGACACCGTGACGAGCGTGCCCGTCAGCATCGGGAACGCGGTGCTCGTGTACGCGAACGCGGCGGCGCGCGCGCGGCTGTAGCCCTGTTCGAGCTTCACGGCCATCATCTCGACCGCGATGATCGCGTCGTCGACGAGCAGCCCGAGCGCGAGCACCAGCGTGCCGAGCGACACCTTGTGCAGCCCGATGTCGAACAGGTACATGAACAGGGCCGTGACGGCGAGCACGACCGGAATCGAGATCACGACGACCATCCCGGTGCGCAGGCCGAGCGACACGAGGCTCACGACCAGCACGATCGCGACCGCTTCGGCGACGGCTTCGAGGAAGTCGTCGACCGAATGCGACACCGCATGCGGCATGCTCGACACCAGCGTCAGCGTGAGGCCGGCCGGCAACTGCGCCTGCAGGTCCTTCGATTCGGCGTCGAGCGCCTTGCCGAGCCGGATCACGTCACCGCCCGGCTGCATCGTCACGCCGATGCCGAGCACGGCATGGCCTTGAGTGCGCATTTGCGCGACGGGCGGATCGTCGTAACCGCGCTTCACGGTGGCGAGATCGCCGAGCCGGAACGTGCGGCCGTTGATGCGGATCAGCGTGTCGGCGATCGCGGCGACGTTGTCGAACTGGCCGCTCGGCCGCACGAACACGCGATCGTCGGCGGTCGTGAGCACGCCGGCCGACGAGATGTCGTTCTGCGCGTTGATCGCCTGCCCGAGCTGCTGCGGCGAGATGCCGAGACGCGTGAGCTGCGTGTTGTCGGCCTCGATGAAGATCCGCTGGTCGGGGTCGCCGAAGTAGTCGACCTTGCCGACGCCGGGCACGCGCAGCAGCACCGTGCGCAGCTGGTCCGCGTAGTCGTGGAGTTGCGCGGGCGTGAAGCCGTCGCCTTCGAGCGTCCAGATGTTGGTGTAGACGTCGCCGAACTCGTCGTTGAAGAACGGGCCCTGTACGCCGGGCGGCAGCGTGTAGCCGATGTCGCCGACCTTCTTGCGGATCTGGTACCAGGTCTCGGGCACGTCCTTCACGGGCGCCGAATCCTTCATCGTGAAGAAGATCAGCGATTCGCCGGGCCGCGAATAGCTGCGCAGGAAGTCGATGGCCGGCGTTTCCTGCAGCTTGCGGCCGATCCGGTCGGTCACCTGCTCCTGCACCTGCCGCGCGCTCGCGCCGGGCCAGAACGTGCGGATCACCATCACGCGGAACGTGAACGGCGGGTCTTCGGATTGCGCGAGCCGCGTGTACGCGAGGATGCCCGCGAGCGTCGCGAGCGCGATCAGGTAGACGACCAGCGCCTGATGGCGCAGCGCCCATGCGGACAGATTGAACCGGCCTTCTTCGCGGGGGCCGCTCATGACGCGAATTCCTCCGCATGCAGCGGTGCGATCGGCCGCACCTTCTCGCCCGCGCTGACCGTGTGCACGCCTTGCAGCACGACGCGCTCGCCAGGCTGCAGCCCGCTCGACACGGTGACGGTGCGTTCGTTGAAGCGCGCGACGTCGACGCGGCGCAGTTCGAGCGTGTCGTCCTTCGTGCGCACGACCCACACGGCCGGATGCGGGCCGTCGTGGAACAGCGCGGTCGCGGGCAGCGTGATGCTCGGCGCGTTGCCGGCAATCGGCGCGCCGTCGAACGCGACGGTCGCGGTCATCCCGAGGCGCACGGCCGGATCGGGCGCGGCGAGCGTGAGCTTCACGCGGTAGGTGCGGCTTTGCGGATCGGCGGCCGGCGCGATTTCGCGCACCTTCGCGTCGAACCGGCGGCCCGGCAGCGACGGCAACGTGACGCTCGCCGCGTGCCCGGGCGCGAGCGACGCGAGCGCGGCCTCGGGCACGTCGCTGACGACATCGACGTCGCCCGACCACGCAAGCTGGTAGACGGCCTGGCCGGCCGATACGTTCTGGCCGGTGTCGGCCTGTTCGGCGGTGATGGTGCCCGCGTGATCGGCGACGAGCGTCGCATAGCGGAGCTGGTTCTTCGCGAGCGCGAGCTGCTGCTGCGCCTGGTCGCGCTGCGCGAGCGCGGACGTGTAGCTGTTCTCGGTCTGTTCGAGCTGCGCGGTCGCGATCAGGTTCTCGCGCGCCTGCGCGCGATCGCGGTCGAGCTGCTGCTTCGCGAACGCGAGGCCGTGCGATGCGGCATCGAGCTGCGCATGCGCGCTCGCGGCGTTCTTCTCGACGTCGGACGGATCGAGCAGCGCGACGACCTGGCCGGCCTTGACGGTGTCGCCGAGCCGCACCTTGCGTTCGACGATCTTGCCGGCGATGCGGAACGACAGCGGCGTCGCGTAACGCGGCTGGATCTCGCCGGGCAGCGTGGCGGCCGCCGCGGCGCCGTCGGCGTGCGCGGGCAGCGCGACGACCGGGCGCGGCGCGGGCGGCGCGGCTTCCTTCGGGTGGCAGGCGGCGAGGACGAGCGCGGTGCCGATCAGCAGCACGGCGCGGGAACCGGAGCGATTCACGAAACCCCCAGATGAGGTGAGAACGGAGCGAAGCCGGCAAGCGCGGCGGGCGCTTGCCCCGAGTGGCGCCGGCCCGGCGCGCACGAACACAGTCGAACGAGGTCGTTCGAAAACTGTGGCGGATTCTAATACACACCTGTATCTGAATGCAAAGATGAATCCGAAAGGGAGTTGGTGCTAGACTGCGCGCCATGAAACCACAGCGCTTAACTCGCGAGCAGAGCAGGGACCAGACGCGCGAACGTCTGCTGAATGCCGCGCACCGGATTTTTCTGAAGAAAGGCTATGTCGCCGCGAGCGTCGAGGACATCGCGGCGGCGGCCGGCTATACGCGCGGCGCGTTTTATTCGAATTTCCGCAGCAAGTCGGAACTGCTGCTCGAACTGCTCGAGCGCGACCATGATTCGGTGCGGGCCGATTTCGAGGCGATCTTCGAGGTGGGTGGGCCGCGCGAGCAGATGGAGTCGATGGCGCTCGCGTACTACCGGACGCTGTTTCGCGACGACGAATATTCGCTGCTGTGGGGCGAGGCGAAGCTGCAGGCGGCGCGCGACGCGAAGTTTCGCGTGCGCTTCAACCAGTTCCTGCACGGCAAGCGGCTGCAGATGGCCGAATTCATCCAGCGCTTCGCCGAGCGCGCGGGCACGCCGCTGTTGCTGCCGGCCGAGACGCTCGCGTTCGGGCTGATGTGCCTGTGCGACGGCGTGCAGTCGTACTACACGGCCGATCCGCAACATGTTTCGGCCGACGTGGCCGAATCGGTGCTGGCGGGGTTCTTCGCGCGGGTCGTGCTGGGGCGCGCGCCGGACTGAACGGGCCCCGTACAGCTCAGCGCTCGCCGGTCATCCGCCGGTACGCGTCGAGCAGCGACGTCTTGTAGACGACGCCCGCGAGCGTCGGCTCGGCCTCGCTTTCGATCACCGGCAGCCGTTCGCCCTGGAACGCCATGAAGCGCTCGAGCGCGGTCGCGAGCGGCATGTCGGGCGTGAGCAGCGGAAACGGCGTATGCGCGTAGTGCGCTGCCGTCTTGTCGGTGGTGTCGCGCTTGTCGAGCAGGTCGGACGTGATGTCCTTCAACGCGACCGCGCCGCGGAAGCGCCCGGCGTCGTCGGTCACGTACAGATACTTCACCGGATATTCGAGAAACACGCGCGTCATGTCGGCGACGCTCGCGGTGAGCGGCACGACCGTCTGCGCGGGCTGGATCAGCTCGCGCATCTGGGTGGTGCGCAGCCGCAGCCGTTCCTGCGCGTCCTGGTGGTGGCGCAGCGTGATCTCGTACATCGACGTCGTGCCCGTCGCGCGCGCGACGAAATACGCGAACACGCACGACACCAGCAGCGGCAGCACGACCTGGTAACTGAGCGTCATCTCGAAGATCATCAGGATGGCCATCAGCGGCGCCTGCGTGGCGCCGGCCATGAACGCACCCATTCCGACCATCGCATACGCGAAATACGCGGACGTGTGGCCGGGCCACAGCGCGTTCATCGCGAGCCCGAACAGCGACCCGAACACGGCCCCGACGAACAGCGTCGGCGTGAACACGCCGCCGACCGCGCCCGAGCCGGCGGTCGCGGCGGTCGCGATCACCTTGAACACCAGCACCGCGACGAGCGCCTGCCAGGTCCACGGCGAATGCAGGATCTGGTTCACGACGCTGTAGCCGTTGCCCCACACGTCCGGAATCCACACCGAGATCACGCCGACCACGAGGCCGCCGAGCGCGAGCCGCACCGGCAGCGGCACGGGCAGCCGCTTGAACTGGTTCTTCGACGCATCGAGCAGGTGCAGGAACTGCGGCGCGAGCACGCCGCACAGCGCGCCGAGCACGACGAACAGCAGCACCTCGGGGCCCGTCACGGCCGGGAACACCGGCATCTCGTATGGCGGCCGGTAGCCGGCGAATTCCCGCATCACGATGTTCGCGACGACGGATGCGACGACCATCGGCCCGAAGCTTTCCATCGCGATCGTGCCGAGCACGATTTCGGACACGAAGAACGCGCCGGCGATCGGCGCGTTGTAGGCGGACGTGATGCCGGCCGCCGCGCCGCACGCGACGAGCAGGCGCAGGCGCGGCGGGTCGAAGTGCACGAAGCGGCCGACCAGCGATGCGGCGAGCGCGGCGAGCTGCACCATCGGGCCTTCGCGGCCGATCGAGCCGCCGCTGCCGATCGTCAGCAGCGACGACACGCTGCGCCACAGGCTCTGCCGTACCGGCACGACGCCGTCGCCGAGCGCGACGGCTTCCATGTAGTCGGTGTTGCCGGATTTCCGGACGCCGCGCGTCGCGAGCAGCAGCACGCAGCCGGCGAGGAAGCCGCCCGCGGCCGGCATCCAGAACCGCACGTACCACGGCAGGCTTCGCGCCATCTGCACGAAGCTCCCGCTGTGCCCGGAGATCAGGCGCTGCATCAGGTCGATGCCTTCGCGAAACGCCATCGTGGCGAAGGCGCCGCCGACGCCGACGATGGCCGACCAGATCAGCATCGTATGGGCGTCCGACAGGCGGAACAGCGTCTGGGCGCGAGTGCGCAGCTTCAGCAGGAACGAGAGCACGGCTGAAAGAGGATGGTGAAGTGGGCGAAGGAAAACGACGCGAAGCATAGCACTGCGCCGCGCCCGCGGGACCTTCCCGTCGGGCGCGGCGCGTGTCGCGGCGTGGTGCGCGGCTCAGCCAAGCCAGCGCTGCACGGCCCAGGTGATCCCGTAGCCGCCGGCGATCAGCCAGACGTACAGGATCAGGCCGGTGGTCAGGGCCCGCGGGCCGGCCTCGCGGATCTGCGACACGCGGGTCTCGATGCCGAGCGCGGTCATTGCCATCGTCAGCGCGAAGGTGTCGAGCACGTTCAGCGTGTGCGTGACGTCGGCGGGCAGCACGTTCAGCGAATTGACGATCACGAAGCCGAGGAAGCCGAGCGCGAACCACGGCACCGCCACCTTGCGCTTGCCGTGCGCGCCGTCGGCGCTCGCACCGGCCGGGCGCGCGGAGCGGGCGAGCCACCAGCCGAGCGTGAGCAGCACCGGCACCAGCAGCATCACGCGGGTCATCTTCACGATCGTCGCGACGTGCGCGACCTGCGGGCTGATGTCGCTCGCGGCGCCGACCACCTGCGCGACCTCATGGATCGTGCCGCCGAAGAACAGGCCGAGGCCGGCCGGGTCGAGATTGAGCAGGCCGGCGTGATACGCGAGCGGGTAGAGGAACATCGACAGCGTGCCGAACAGCACCACGCTGCCCACGGCCATCGCGCTCTGATGCGGCTTCGACTGCAGCGTCGATTCGAACGCGAGCACGGCGGCCGCGCCGCAGATCGCGCTGCCGGCGGCGGTCAAGAGCGCCGCGTCGCGATCGAGCTTCATCACCTTCATGCCGACCCAGGTGCCGATCGCGAGCGTGCTGACGACGACCAGCACCGACACCGTCAGGCCCGGCAGGCCGACCTGCGCGATTTCCTGCAGGCTCACGCGCAGGCCGAAGAACGCGACCGCGATGCGCAGCAGCTTGCGCGCGGAAAAATTGACGCCGGCCGCCCAGCTCGTGGGCATGCCGTCGCGCAGCGCGTTGCCGTACAGCGCGCCTGCGACGATGCCGACGATCAGCGGCGACAGGCCGAGCCCGGCGATCGCCGGAAGTTGCGACAGACTGGTGACCGCGGCGGCGAACAGCGCGACGAACAGCACGCCGTTCAACTGGCCGCGCATCGACGGGGCGGCGTGATTGAGATGGGGAGTCGGAGCAGTGGACATGGGGCACCGTGATGAAACGGGTTGCGATGGCTTAATCCTAATTTGGTTATATCGATATGAAAAATTGTGATTTGTGACGTAAACTATCCGGAAATCCGATAATTCACGCTCATGACCCCGGATCAACTGATAACGTTCGCGGCCGTCGCCGAACATCTGAACATCAGCCGCGCTGCCGTCGCGCTGCATCTGTCGCAGCCGGCCGTGTCGGGCCAGCTGCGCCTGCTGCAGGACGAGTTCGGCGAGCCGTTGTACCAGCGCGAGGGCCGCGGCATCCGCCTGACGCCGGTCGGCGAACAGCTCGCGCAGTACGCGAAGGCGCAGCGCGACACGTTCGCGCAGGCGCGCGCGTTCCGCGACGCCGTGCGCGGGCTCGACGCCGGCACGCTGCGGATCGGCGCGAGCACGACGCCCGCCAGCTACCTGCTGCCGTACCTGATCGCGGCGTTTCAGCCGCGCGTGCCGCGGGTGGCGATCCACACGATGAGCGGCAATACGGCCGACGTGGTTGCCACGCTGGCGTCGCTCGACATCGCGATGATCGAAGGGCCGCCCGGCGAGGCGCTGCCGCCCGGCACCGCCGTGCATGCGTGGCACGAGGACGAGATCGTCGCGGTCGTGCCGGCCGGACATCCGCTCGCCGCGCCGGAATACGAAACCGGCGTCACGCTCGACGCACTCGCCGCGCATCCGCTCGTGCTGCGCGAGGAGGGTTCCGGCGTGCGCCAGCTCGTCGAACGCGCGTTCGCGCATGGCGGCGCGCCGATGCGCGTCGCGTTCGAGATCGCGGGCGTCGAGGCCGTGAAGGAGGCCGTGCGCGCGGGGATGGGCGTCGGTTTCGTGTCCGCGATGTCGCTGCGGCACGAGGATGCGGCGCTCGTGCCGCGCTCGCTGGCCCCGGCGCCGCTCACGCGCCATTTCTCGATCCTCGTGCCGCACGGCGCCGCGCCGTCGCGCGTGGCGGCCCAGTTCCTCGACATGTGCATCACGCACGACGACGAATAGGCGCCGACCCGGGTGGTGGAATGCCGGACGCACGTGCGCGGGCGCGCGGCGGCCCGGCCTAGGGATTTCCTCTATGGCGTGCACCGGATGCGAAGCGCAACATCCGTCTCAAGCAAATGGAACCGGTTCCATTCCGGTAAAAAAAAGGGCAGAAATGGCAGACATCGTGATCGTGGCGAGCGCATTCGGGATGGACCGCGTGCGTCAGGAGGGCCACCGTGCATTCATCGCGACCGCGGCCGCATCCGGCGCGACCGGTTTCGAGGTGCGGCGCGAGCTGTTCGCATCGGACGACGACGCGACGCCCGGCGCGCTGGCCGAGCTTGGCGCGGCACTCGCCGCGCACGGGCTGTGGTCGGTCTATTCGACGCCGGCCACGTTGTACACGGAAACCGGCGCGCTCGATGCCGACGCGTTGCGCGACACGCTCGTGGAAGCCGACGCGCTCGGCGCGCGCTTCGTCAAGTTCCAGCTCGGCGGCTTCGCCGGCGACGCGCATGCGTCCGGGATCGTCGCGCTGTCGCGCGGCGCGCGTGCCCGCGTGGTGGTCGAGAACGGCCAGCTGCCGGTGGGTGGCGCGCTCGCTCAATTCAGCGGGCTGTTCGCCGCGTTGACCGACGCGGGCGTGCCCGATGCGCTCGGCATGACGTTCGACATCGGCAACTGGCAGTGGCCGGGCGAAGCGCCGCTCGCGTGCGCGCACGCGCTCGCGCCGCATGTGGAATACATTCATTGCAAGGCAGTCGAGGGCGAGGGCGCGCGCCGTTTCGCGGTGGCGCCGGCGCCGGGCGACACGCTCGTCACGGACGTGCTCGCGGTCCTGCCGCAAGCGGCGCCGCGCGGCATCGAATTCCCGTTCGATGCCGCGGACCTGGCGGGCGATGCTGGCCGGCGCGTGGCGTGGCTCGCCGCCGCGTGACGCAGGAAGGATACGGAGGAATTTACTGATGAAGGCAGCACTCGATGTCGTGACCTACGGCGAAGCGATGGCGATGTTCGTCGCCGCCGAGCCCGGCCACCTCGCGCACGCGTCGCAATTCACGAAACGGATCGCGGGCGCGGACCTGAACGTCGCGATCGGCCTGTCGCGGCTCGGCTTCCGGGTCGGCTGGATGAGCCGGGTGGGCCGCGATTCGTTCGGCGGTTACGTGCTCGACACGCTCGCGCGCGAAGGCATCGACGCGTCGTGCGTGATCGTCGACCCGCGCTATCCGACCGGGTTTCAGCTGAAATCGCGCAACGACGACGGCAGCGACCCGACCGTCGAATATTTCCGCAAGGGCTCGGCCGCGAGCCACCTGTCGTGCGACGACTACGTGGCCGACTACGTGCTCGGCGCGCGTCACCTGCACTTGACGGGCGTCGCGCCGGCGATCTCCGCGACGTCGTGCGAACTCGCGTTCCAGCTGGCGCGCGAGATGCGCGCGGCGGGCAAGACGATCTCGTTCGACCCGAACCTGCGCCCGACGCTGTGGCCGTCCGCCGACGTGATGGCGAAGACGCTGAACGCGCTCGCGACGCTCGCCGACTGGGTGCTGCCGGGCCTGGCCGAAGGGCAGCAGCTCACCGGGCACGACACGCCCGCCGACATCGCGGGCTTCTATCTGGCACAGGGCGCGCGCGGCGTGGTGATCAAGCTCGGCGCCGAGGGCGCGTACTTTCGCACGGCCGACGGCCGCGAGGGCACGGTCGCGGGCGAGCGCGTCGCGAACGTGGTCGACACGGTCGGCGCCGGCGACGGCTTCGCGGTCGGCGTGGTCAGCGCGCTGCTGGAAGGCCGGTCCGTCGAGCAGGCGGTCGCGCGCGGCAACCGCATCGGGGCGCTCGCGATCCAGGTGATCGGCGATTCGGAAGGCCTGCCGACCCGCGAGGCACTCGATCGGCTCGAAAACGTCAGCAATCGAGCCGATCGCTTAGAGGAAAGCGTCACCGCGCAATGAGAGGCCGGACACGGCACAATCCGCGGACCCATTTCGTGCTTCGCGCACGGTTTTGCATGAGGCCGGAGCAGGCGCCGATGCGCCGACGCCGGTCGATTCCCGAAAGGACGGGACGGGAGCAAGCGCTCGAGCGCCCGCTCCGGTCCACCCAGGAGACACTCTGATGGCAGCCAATCTCGCAGCACGACGCTGGTGGACGATCATGCCGATCGTCTTCATCACGTACAGCCTCGCTTACCTCGACCGCGCGAACTATGGGTTCGCGGCAGCGGCCGGCATCAACCAGGACCTCGGGATCAGCAAGGGCCTGTCGTCGCTGATCGGCGCGCTGTTCTTCCTCGGCTACTTCTTCTTCCAGATTCCGGGCGCGATCTATGCGGAGCGCCGCAGCGTCAAGAAGCTCGTGTTCGCCAGCCTCGTGCTGTGGGGCGCTTGCGCGGCGCTCACGGGCGTCGTCACCAACATCCCGTCGCTGATGGCGATCCGCTTCATGCTCGGCGTGGTCGAAGCGGCCGTGATGCCGGCGATGCTCATCTACATCAGCAACTGGTTCACGAAGAACGAGCGCTCGCGCGCGAACACGTTCCTGATCCTCGGCAACCCGGTCACCGTGCTGTGGATGTCGATCGTGTCGGGCTATCTCGTGCACGAATTCGGCTGGCGCCACATGTTCATCGCCGAAGGCGTGCCGGCCATCATCTGGGCCGTGTGCTGGTGGTTCCTCGTGCAGGACAAGCCGGCCGATTCGCCGTGGCTCACCGCGCAGGAAAAGAGCGACCTCGATGCCGCGCTCGCGGCCGAACAGGCGGCGATCAAGCCCGTGCGCAACTACGGCGAGGCGTTCCGGTCGCCGGCGGTGATCAAGCTGTGCGCGCAATACTTCTGCTGGAGCATCGGCGTGTACGGCTTCGTGCTGTGGCTGCCGTCGATCGTCAAGAACGGCTCCGAGCTCGGCATGGTCGCGACCGGCTGGCTGTCGGCGATGCCGTACCTCGCGGCGACGATCGCGATGCTGGTCGCGTCGTGGGCGTCCGACAAGGTCGGGTCGCGCCGCGGCTTCGTGTGGCCGTTCCTGCTTGTCGGCGCGGCTGCGTTCGCCGCGTCGTATGCGCTCGGCTCGTCGCATTTCTGGATCTCGTACGCGCTGCTGGTCGTCGCGGGCGCCGCGATGTACGCGCCGTACGGCCCGTTCTTCGCGATCGTCCCGGAGCTGCTGCCGAAGAACGTCGCCGGCGGCGCGATGGCGCTGATCAACAGCATGGGCGCGCTCGGCTCGTTCGTCGGCTCGTACTTCGTCGGCTATCTGAACGGGGCGACCGGGTCGCCAGTCGCATCGTACGCGTTCATGAGCGCCGCGCTCGTGGCCGCGGTGATCCTCACGCTGTCCGTCAAACCCCAGGCGCGCGATGCGCACCCGCTCGCGACGCCGCTGCAAGGAAAATGAAAACGATGAAGCCTCGTATCGTCGCGTACAAGCCGCTGCCCGATGACGTGCTCGCGTATCTGCGCGAGCATGCGGAAGTCGTGCAGGCCGACGGCGCCGACGCGCTCGCCGCTGCCCTCGGCGACGCGGACGGCGCGATCGGCGCGAGCCTGAAGGTCACGCCGCAGATGCTCGATCGCGCCCCGCGGCTGAAGGCCTGGTCGACGATCTCGGTCGGCTACGACAACTTCGACGTCGCGGATCTCACGCGGCGCGGCATCGTGCTCGCGCATACGCCCGACGTGCTGACGGAATCGACCGCCGATACCGTGTTTTCGCTGATCCTCGCGTCCGCGCGGCGTGTGGTCGAACTGGCGGAGTGGGTGAAGGCCGGCCACTGGCATCGCAGCATCGGCCCCGATCTGTACGGCACCGACGTGCAGGGCAAGACGCTCGGCATCGTCGGGCTCGGGCGGATCGGCGGCGCGGTCGCGCGCCGCGCGGCGCTCGGCTTCCGGATGCAGGTGCTGTACACGAATCGTTCCGCGCATGCCGAAGCCGAGACCCAGTATGGAGCCCGTCGCGTGACGCTCGACGAATTGCTCGCGCAGTCGGACTTCGTGTGCCTGCAGGTGCCGCTGTCGCCGGAAACGCGTCACCTGATCGGAGAGGCCGAATTCGCGAAGATGAAGCGCGGCGCGATCCTGATCAACGCATCGCGCGGGCCGGTGGTCGACGAGGCCGCGCTGGTCGGCGCGCTGCGCGCGGGCACGATCCGCGGCGCGGGGCTCGACGTGTTCGAGAAGGAGCCGTTGCCGGCGGATTCGCCGCTGCTGCGGATGAACAATGTCGTCGCGCTGCCGCATATCGGCTCGGCGACGCACGAGACGCGCCATGCGATGGCGCGCTGCGCCGCGGAAAACCTGGTCGGCGCGCTGGCCGGCACGCTGCGCACGAACCTCGTCAATCCCGACGCGCTCGCGCGCGTCTGAGCGTGGGCGGTCGGCCGGCGGGGCCGCCGGCCGGGTTAGAGGCGATGGTCTTGGTACGGGAGGGCAGGCTGCGTTATGATCGCCCGCTCGTCGCATCGACGACCCGGCCACGCGGCCGGCGGCGTTCGGCGGCGGGCATCCGTGCCAGGTCCGGTGCGGCCGATCGCCGTGCGTTTCAGGCGACCGGAGCGGGCGCGAACGCGCCGGCTTCGATCGACCGCGAAGCAGGGGGGCGGCGGCGTCCGCCGGGTGGCTTTCGTATCCAACAACAAAGGTCCGTTCGCACACGAAGCGGCGCGGATCGTACGTCGCGAGGCACGACTTGAGCGATTCGCAACCTTCCACGCAGCGTCCGGCGACGATCAGCGACGTCGCACGCGAAGCCGGCACGGGCAAGACCAGCGTTTCGCGCTATCTGAACGGCGAGACGCACGTGCTGTCCGCCGATCTGCGCCAGCGGATCGAGGCGGCGATCGCGCGCCTCAACTACCGGCCGAACCAGATGGCGCGCGGGCTGAAGCGCGGCCGCAACCGGCTGCTCGGCATGCTCGCGGCCGACCTGACCAATCCGTATACCGTCGAAGTGCTGCAGGGCGTCGAGGCCGCGTGCCACGCGCTCGGCTACATGCCGCTCATCTGTCACGCGGCCAACGAGGTCGAGATGGAGCGGCGCTTCCTGCAGCTGCTCACGACCTACCGGGTCGAAGGGCTGATCGTCAACGCGCTCGGCGCCGAGGAAGACGTGCTGCGCCCGCTGCGCGGCGCCGGCATTCCGGCCGTGCTCGTCGACCGGACGGTCGAGGGCTTCGAGGCCGACCTGATCGGGCTCGACAATACCGAGGCGATCGAGACGGCGATCGCGCACCTGGTCGCGCGCGGCTTCGATGCGATCCATTTCGTCGTGCAGCCGTTCGAGCGCGTCAGCTCGCGGCGCCTGCGCGAGGCCGCGTTTCGCGCGGCGCTCGACGCGCGCGGACTGCCGGTGCCGCCGACGATCGTGCTCGACCTGAACGAGCCCGCCGCGGCCGCGGCGGCGCTTGCCGACGTCGACGCGCGCATCGACGACGCGGCGCGGCGCGGCGTGCGTGCGGCGCTGTTCGCCGCCAACGCGCCGGTCGCGCTCGCGATCGCGCGCCATCTGCGCGCGCGTTTCGGCGCGGCGTGGCAGGAAAAGGCCGCGTTGCTGTCGATCGACGATCCGGAGTGGGCCGAGCTGATCGGCATCACGACCATTCGTCAGCCGACCTACGAGATCGGCTACAAGGCCGTCGAATTCGTGCACGAGCGCATCGACGGCGCGGCCGGCGACGTGCGCGTCGCATTGCTGCCGGGCGAGCTGATTGCGCGCGCGTCGACCGCAAGCTGAGTATCATTCGGGGCACGCGGCGCGTCAGGTGCGCTGCCCCGAACAAGGAAATTCATGACTGTCGCTCCCGTCACGCTGGCGGTGCTGATCGCCGCCACGCTGATCATCGCGCTACTGCCGTTCGTTCTCTTCCGTCTCCTGCGCAAGCCACTTTCGCTCGACCGCCGCGACACGATCGTCGGTGTCGCCGTCTTCACGCTGTTCGCGATGATCGTCGAACGCGCATTCCATGGCCTCGTGCTGAGCCAGACGCCCGCCGGCGGCTGGCTCACGCAGCCGCTCGCATTCGTCGCATACAGCGCGCTCGCGACCGCCGTGTTCGAAGAGGTCGGCCGCTATCTCGGGGTCCGGTTCCTCAGCCGGCGCTACGGCGCGTCGGCCGGCGACGGGCGCGGCATCGGCTACGGGATCGGCCATGCCGGCGCCGAAGCCTGGTTCGTCGGCGTGCTCGTATGGGGCCAGTGGTCGTATCTCGCGTGGCTCGCGAGCCGCGGCCAGCTCGAGACGCAGCTCGCGGACCTGCCGGGCGATACCGTCGTGCGGCTGCACGTGATGCTGGCGACCTTGTCGGCACAGTCGATGCTGCTGTTGCTGCTCGAGCGCTGCTCGGCGTTCGTGGTGCAACTCGCGCTGTCGGTGCTGGTCTGGCGCGGTGTGCGCGCCGGCCGCGCGGGCGTGCTGCCGCTCGCGATCGTGCTGCATGCGCTGGCGGTCGCTCCGGCGCTGCTGTATCAGGTGCGCGTGCTGCCGGCCGGATCGCTCGAGGCCGTGTATTTCGTACTGGCCGCGATCCTGGTCGCCGTGCTGGTGAAGACGTGCCGGTCGCCGCGTGCGGCGGCCTGACGGGAGAGGCGGAATGGACGACTATCTGATCGAATGCCAGAGCGCCGAATTCGACGCGCTCGCGCGCGTGATCTGCGATCTCTTTCCGGAGCAGACGCGCTTTGCCGAAAGCAGCGACGCACGCGGGCGTTTCCTGTCCGTGCAGTGGCTCGCGATGCGTTTCGGTTCGACGCCGAAACGGATGACGCTCGACATCCGCATCGTGCCGGCCGCGCTGGCGCGTTATCTGGCGCTCCGGCCGATGCAGCGCGCCCGCAGCCATGCGGTGCTGCATGCGTACACGGAAGCGATGCTGGGCTCGCTCGAGGAGCGGCACGCGGCCGGCGAGGCTGTCGAGCGCGATGCGGAACTCGAACTCGACGAAGACTTTGCCTGAACGTTGACGTGAACGCGCGCGCCGGCGCGATGCCGGCGTCGCGCGCGACGCGTTACGCGTCGCGGTAGACCTGCGCGAAACGCTGCGCCTGGACGACGCCGTAGTCGCCGGGCGCATACTGCATCACCCAGTCGCCGGCGACGCCGCACAGCGTGTCGCCGTTTTCCGAGCGGGCGATCGTGAACGGCTCGTCCATCCGGCGGGCGAGCACGACGGCCGGCCGGTTCCGGTAGGCGCCCGGCGCACCGTGCGCGAGTGCCGGATCGGCGGGCAGGTATTTCGCGTCGAAGCGTGCGCGCGACACGACCCAGCGGTCGCCGGTCGAGCCGGTGATCAGCGCGTCGCCCGCGACATAGCGGTTCGGGCCTTCGAGGCTCATCAGTTCGCCGTCGGCCTCCGCGAATGCGACCGTGACGGTTTCGTCCTTCACGACGCGACGGGCCTGCGGGTCGGTACGCAGATCGATGTGCTTGAGTTCGAGCATGGCGGGGGGAAGTGCGGGAAAAGCCGGCAGCTTATCCCGAATCCGGCGCGCCGTGTGACGCACCGAATTCCTGCGGGATGCGCGACGCCGGCGCGCGGACGTCAGGGTTGTGCGGGCGCGCTTGCAGCCGGCGCGGCGGCCGCCTTGCCTTCCTTGCTCCTGGCCTTGCCCTTGCCGCGGTGTTCGCCGCCGTGATGCAGCCAGCTGCGGAACGTCGTGTCGGCGAGGGCCTTCTGGTCGGCCGGGAAGCTCTCGTAGAGCGGCGCGAATGCGTCGGCGAGCTTCTTCGCGCCGTCCGCGTTCGCCTGCGCGAGTTCCGCGTACTGCTTCATGTCGTCGACCGCGGATACGTTCCGGCTTTCCATCCGCGTGCGATAGAGGCGGCCCATCGTGTCGCCGTTTTCACGCATCGTGTCGGCGAACGTCTTCCATTGCGGCTCCTGCGCCGACGTGATCTTCAGCTGATCGTGCAGGTACTTGATGCGTTGCTCGATGCGCGCTTCGTGGCGCGCCGCGCGCTGTTCGGCGCTCGGGGCCGATGCGGCCGTCGCCGTCGCCGGAGCGGGCGTTTGCGGTTGCGGCGGCGTTTGCGCGAATGCGCTGGCCGCAACGGCGAGCGTGGCGAGGGTGAGCGAGATTTTCTTCATGGTTGGCTCTCCGGGGTGGTGTCGTGCGAGCGGGCGCGGCGGCCGATGCCGCGAGCGCCGAACTCTTGTCACCCGATATTAGTAGCACGTCGCCTGAAACGCGACAGCGAAAGCGACACTTGCTTACATCCGATACGAATCGAAATTGAAAGGGACACAGCGGGCGGGCGACGATCAACGGCGTTCGATCGACACGTCGGACGCGGCACGCGAACGAGGCGGGCGATGCGAACGCGTGAGCCCGTGACCGCGTGCGATGCCGTTTGGGCGCACCGGCGTTCGGCGCTATCATCGCGTCACGTTCCATTTCGCCGGCGCGTTGCACGCCGGCCCAGCCTCATGCGTCCACCTCGCCTCGACCAACTCGACGACCTCGACCGGCAACTCGTCGCGCTGCTGCAAGCGGATGCGCGCGCAAGCGTCGCCGATCTCGCGCGACAGCTCGACGTCGCACGCACGACGGTCGTCGCGCGCATCGCGCGGCTCGAGCGCACCAACGTGATCGCCGGATACAGCGTGCGGCTCGGACAGGACGTGCTCGATGCAAGCATTTATGCGTACGTCGGCATCATCCTCACGCCGAAGTTCGGCAAGGACGTGCTGCGCAAGCTCGACCGGATGCCCGAGGTGCAGCTGTTGTGCGCGGTGAGCGGCGAATACGACTATGTCGCATGGCTGCGTGCGGATTCGCCGGAGCGGCTCAACGATCTGCTCGACCAGATCGGCACGCTCGAAGGCGTCGAGCGCACGACGACGTCGATCATCCTGTCGCGCAAGATCGATCGCGGCACGATCGGCGGATGACGTATCGCGTGCTGTGTCGCGATGTGACATCGCGGCGCGTTTCGATTCGTCGCGCCGGTTTTTCTTCCTTTCCCTTTTCCTGATACCCGCCGACGGCGCGCGCCGCGGGGCGGGGCGTTGCCTCGCGCATCTTCCTCCTTGCATGTTCCTTCGTGCCCGTCCAAACGCGCCCATCGCGGCCCGTTTGCGGCGCGTCATATACGCGATTTTTAGACGATTTGGTCGTTGTGACGAAATCCGTCGTCATATCGTCGAATTAAACGGTCGTTTCGCATCATTCTTCGTCTTGGAACTGATTTTGCGCGTCCCTAAACTGTGTTCATGGCTCGACGCCGTACACACCAACACCAAACTCATCATCAGGAGATAAGCGCATGAAAATCGCCATCGTCGGCGCAGGTCTGATCGGCCACACCATTGCTCACATGCTGCGTGAAACGGGCGACTACGAAGTGGTCGCGTTCGACCGCGACGCGGATGCGCTCGCTAAGCTGTCGCGTGAAGGCATCGCGACGCAACGTGTCGATTCGGCCGACGCCAATGCGATCCGTGAAGCCGTGAAGGGCTTCGATGCGCTCGTCAACGCGCTGCCGTATTACCTCGCGGTCAACGTCGCCGCGGCGGCCAAGGCTGCCGGCGTCCATTACTTCGATTTGACCGAAGACGTGCGTGCGACCCACGCGATCCGCGAACTGGCGGACGGTTCGGACCGCGCGTTCATGCCGCAATGCGGCCTCGCGCCGGGCTTCATCGGCATCGCCGCACACGAGCTCGTGAACGGCTTCAGCGAAGTGCGCGACGTGAAGATGCGCGTCGGCGCGCTGCCCGAGTATCCGACCAACGCGCTGAAGTACAACCTGACGTGGAGCGTCGACGGCCTGATCAACGAATACTGCCAGCCGTGCGAAGCGATCCGCGACGGCCGCAAGCAGTGGGTGCAGCCGCTCGAAGGCCTCGAGCACTTCTCGCTCGACGGCACCGAATACGAAGCGTTCAACACGTCGGGCGGCCTGGGCACGCTGTGCGAAACGCTGTCGGGCAAGGTCGAGACGCTCGACTACAAGTCGGTGCGCTATCCGGGCCACCGCGAACTCGTGCAGTTCCTGCTCGAGGACCTGCGCCTGTCGAGCGACCGCGACACGCTGAAGTCGATCATGCGCCGCGCGGTGCCGTCGACGAAGCAGGACGTCGTGCTCGTGTTCGTCACGGTGACGGGCGTGAAGGACGGCCAGCTCGTGCAGGACGTATTCACGCGCAAGATTTTCGCGAAGGACGTGTGCGGGATGCACATGAGCGCGATCCAGATCACGACGGCCGGCGCGATGTGCGCGGTGCTGGATCTGTTCCGCGAAAAGAAGCTGCCGCAGAGCGGTTTCATCCCGCAGGAAAAGGTGTCGCTGAAGGCGTTCCTCGCGAACCGCTTCGGCAAACTGTACGAAGGCGGCACGATGGAGCGCGTGCACGAAGTCGCCTGACGATCGGTCTCCGGCACGAGGACCGTGCGACGCCGGGAGCGCAACAGCGCTTCCGGCGTTTTTTTTAGCGCGTCGCGGCGGGGAAGAGCAGGGCGGTGCGCGCCGCTCAGGCGGGCAGCGGCGGGACGATCGTTGCCTGCGGCGCCGGCGGTGCGATGCGGTACAGCAGCGCATCGATGTCCGCGTCGGACGGCGCGGTGTTGTCGAACATCACGATGCCGTCGCATTCGTGACCGGTCGGCACGAAGCGGCGTTGCCGGTATTCGTCCCAATGCGCGAGCTTGTATGCGTCGTTCGGATTGCCGCGCGCGACGATCCGCTGGTGCGCGACGTCTTCCGCGGTATGGACCCACACGACTGTCAGCACGACGTCCGGCCCGATGCCGAGCCACGTGCGGTCGAGGATGCGCCGATCACGCACTTCGCGCGACAGCGGGCCGACCACGAGCACGCCGATGCCGAGCGCGAGGTTCTCGCGGGCCGTGTCGAGCAGGCCCTGGTATTCGGGATCGCGCAGGTGCTTCAGGTAGAGCGGGCTGTCGCGATCGTTCGGATCGGAGGTGAGGGCGCCCATCGCGGCCGAACTGTAGCGGCCGTAGAGCGTGTCCTTGTCGAGCAGGCAGAAGGCTTCGCCGGTCGCGCGCATCAGCGGCCTGATCAGCCGCTTCGCGAGCGTGGTCTTGCCGGTGCCGGCATGACCGCAGAAGAAAACCAGGTGCGTCACGAATACCGGCCCCCCGGATCACCGCGCGACGCGTCGCTGCGCTTGTCGCCGCGCGGGAAGACTTCCGCCTCCAGCCACATCGCGTTGATGATGCCGAAGCCGAGCGCCACGCCGATGCCGAGTATCCACGAGAAATACCACATGGGTTTGTCTCCTTGACGGTTGGGCCGCACGGCCGTGCCGTGCGTCTGTCGAAGCGATGTCGTGCGCGTGCCGCGTCGCACGCAGTCCGATCATGACCAATATCGGCGTGTCGCGCAAGCCGGGCCGCCCGCGCGTCAAACCGGTAAACTGATGCGAAAACTGCAACATGACGGACAACATGCTGATCAACTGTGCTGCATACCAGGACGGCCGCAAGCTGGCGGAAATCGATATCGACGCCATCAGCGACTACGTGTCGAAGCCCGAGTGTTTCGTGTGGGTCGCGCTGAAGGATCCGACGCCGGACGAGATCGACCTGATGGGCGAGGAATTCGGGCTGCACGAGCTCGCGCTCGAGGATGCCCGCAAGGGGCATCAGCGGCCGAAGATCGAGGAGTACGGCGATTCGCTGTTCGCGGTGCTGCATATGGTCGAGCTCGACGACGACGGCGAATTCAAGGTCGGCGAGCTGAACGTGTTCGTCGGCCCGAACTACGTGCTGTCGATCCGCAACCATACCGAGCAGGACTTCCGAGACGTGCGCAAGCGCTGCGAGCGCGAGCCGCATCTGCTGCAGGAAGGGTCGGCGTTCGTGTTCTATGCGCTGATGGATCAGGTCGTCGACCGCTATTTCCCGATCCTCGAGACGCTCGGCAACGAGCTCGAGGAACTCGAGGACCGCATCTTCACCAAGGCCTCGCCCGCGTCGTCGCGCGCGATCATCGAGGATCTCTATTCGCTGAAACGCCGGCTCGTGACGCTGCACCAGCACACGGCGCCGCTGATCGAGCCGCTCGCGAAGCTCACCGGCGGGCGCATTCCGCAGGTCTGCAGCGGGATGCAGCATTACTTCCGCGACGTGTACGACCACCTGCAGCGGATCGTGAAGACGATCGAAGGGCGGCGCGAGATGGTCGTGACCGCGATCCAGGTCAACCTAGGGATGATTTCGCTCTCGGAGAACGAGGTGACCAAGCGGCTCGGTTCGTTCGCCGCGCTGTTCGCGATACCGACGATGATCGCCGGCATTTACGGGATGAACTTCGCGAACATGCCCGAACTGCACCTCAAGTACGGCTTCTACGGCTGCATCGCGGTGATGGTCGCCGCCGATCTCGCGTTGTGGTGGCGCTTCAAGCGGGCGGGGTGGCTGTAGCCGGGGGCGCCGCTAGCGCGGGGCGTGCTTGCCGACCACGACGCGCCACGGACGCACGCACCAGGATTTGACGAGGCCGTGCTGCACGTACGGATCGGCGCGGGCGAACGATTCGGCGGCTTCCGGCGAGTCGCCCTCGAAGACGAGCACGGCCCGGTCGGCTGGATCCTGCAATGCGCCGGCGAGCATGAGCTCGCCGCGCTCGGTTGCCGCCTGCGCGAGTGCGAGGTGCTCGGCACGGTACTGTTCGCGCCGGGACAGGTAATCTTCGACGAGTTCGTAGATCAACTGGTAATGCATGGTCGCTCCCGGAATCGGCCGCCGCAGGATGGCGGGCGGTTGGCTCAGTATAGGGCGCGTTTCGGTCTTTGTCGGGCGTGGATTGCGACGGCTTTGCCGCTGCGTGGCCGACTGATCCCGGGCGGCTGACGAATGATTTTCAGGCCCCGACGCCCGTTCTTTAAATGCAACTAACGGTCTAGCTTGAGTCCGGCGTCGCATGGATTCGGGTCATCGTACCGGACCAGTTATCGCCCGTTTTGTCTTCAAGAGCGGCGGGTATGGCCGGCATGTTCCATGCGCGTTCCGGGCACGAATTTCGCATGCCGGCGAGGGCGTCCGTGTCGACCGCAAAAAGGGCCGAAGCCAGATATCGGACCGCCCATGCGGACGTCGAGCGAGGGCGTTTCCATTGGCCGCAATGCGACCTATGCTGAACGAATCCGGAGCGAACTTCGTTCGCCCGATTCGTCAAGACGAGGTGTGCCATGCCTGTATCAGCCACCCTGCAGGATTGCCTGCGCCAGAAGTCATCGCGGTACGAAGTCGTGTACCACCCGTATAGCCACACCAGCATGGAGACGGCCGCTGCCGCGCATATCCCCGGCGATCGCCTCGCGAAAACCGTGCTGCTCGAGGACGACGAAGGCTACGTCGCGGCCGTGCTGCCGACGTCGCACGCGGTGCGCCTGTCGGACCTCTGGGTCAAGACCGGCCGTCATCTCGTGCTCGCCAGGGAAATCGAACTGCGCGAACTGTTCAAGGATTGCGACCTCGGCGCGTTGCCGCCGGTGTGCATGGCGTACGGGATGAAGACGTTCCTCGAGGAACATCTCGCGCAGCAGCCGGAAGTGTATTTCGAGGCCGGCGACCACGAAGCGCTGATCCACATGATGCAGGACGAATTCCTGTCGCTGATGGAGACAGCCGAGCGCGCGCATTTCTCGCACAAGATGCAGGGGATGTGGTTGTCCTGATCGTCCTGTTGCGGGCGGTTTGCGGTAGTTGGAGACGGCGTCTGGCGGGCGGCCGTCGGGGGCGTTGCGTGTCGCCGGTTTTGCCGCAATTGCGTTCGCGCTGGGAATCGGTGCTGCCGAGCGACCGGTGAGGCGGGATTCTGGTGGCGTCGGGTCGGGATTTCAGTGGTGTTGTCGAGTGAATTTAGTATTTGACATAATCATAGTTATCGGCAATTCGGGTGTAGTAGCTTTTTAGAAATGTCCGCTTTTCGACCCATCATAGGCCGATCTGCCGACCAACCACCGCCGGGTTCCAGCCGCAGGCTGCGCACGATGCCGCGGCCGTTCAACCCATATTCATGACACGTCTCGCGCGTTCCGTACGACGTACTCGCGACCGTCTTCCTCGGCCAGCTTCACGTATTGCGCCAGCTTTCCGGATTGGATGTTCTTGAGCACCCACAACACAGCAATCCGCTGATATTCGTGTCCGGTGTGCCACGCACGCTCCGCGAGCGCCTCGGCATGAGCGGACTTCAGTGCGCCCAACGCAAGCAAGGCACGTCGGCGCACGTATTCGTCCTCGTCGTCCACCAGGCGCAACAGCAGTGCCTCGGCCTCGGCGGCATGCGAACCCAGCCCGCCGAGTCGCGCGGCCAGCTGCCATTTGGCGTTCGGCTCCGACGCGTCGATCGAGGCGCGCGCGAGTGCCAGCAACGCGTCGGGTTGCGTCCAGAGCATGCTCGAAATGTGTTCCAGCGTGTGGTCGCGGGCAATCGCGTAAAGCAGATCGGCGCACGCGGTTGCGGTCCAGGCGGCTGGCGCAAGCGAGTCGACGACGGCAAGCGACGCGTCCCACAGCGCTTCCCAATCGCCGTACTCACATTCCCATTCGACACTTCGCTGGCGGACTGGGTATAGCGCCGCCCATTCCCTGAATTTTTCGACCTGTTCGTGCAGTGTGTTCAACGCGTGCATGGAAAGTGTATTGATTGCGGCCTGCGTCACGATGCGATGCATGCGGCGTGAAACTGCGCCATCAGGCGCGGAACGTTGCCCCTGCAGCCCCAAACCGGATGTATCGAGCCGCCCCGCTCGCGACTTTCGTCGCGTCGCGCGGCACCCGGCATGCCGCGAGACTCGCATACCGCACCGGCTGTTCCGGGGGCGCTCGCGCGATCCTGCGCTCGTGCAGGTGCTGCGCCGGCCGAAGCAAGCGTCCGGGACGAGCGAATCGGCGTCGTCCGCCATCGGGCAATCCCTGGGCGATTCCCGGCCGTATCTACGGATGTGGGCAGGATTGTGCCAGTTTTGGTCGTGATCGGAGTGTCGGATTGCCCACCGAACATCCACGTGCGACCGCATGCCCTGCCCTGATTCTCTTGGGGAGGCGTTCGGTCAGGCGCGTTTTCGTATCCGGGAGTTTTCATGAAAAATAAAGCTATTGTGATAAGAAAAGTTATCTGGATATTTTCGATAAAAACAGAAGTGCCCGACGCGTGACGAACGATCCGGTACACGACATTCCCAGCATTCCGCTGCACAAACCGTCGAATTCACAACGATCGACGCGAGTTGCCGTGTGTGAAAGACGGCGCACCGGCGATCGCGTCGACGCACCTCCTCCAGCACCCTCGCCGCTGCCGCCGCCCTGCATTTGTTCCCGCGACGCAAGACTGTTGGTCCATGGTGGGTATTCGAATTCCGGCCCGCCGCGCCTAGAGTTGCGTCCATCGGATTCATCGATCCGGTCGGCGCTGAAGCCGAAAACCAATCACCTGTCGAGGCATCTCATGAGCACTTCCAAAGTCATCATCGTCACCGGCGCATCGCAAGGCATCGGCGCCGAAACGGTCAACGCATTCCGCGCCCAAGGCCATCGCGTGGTCGCGACGTCCCGTTCGATCGGGACGTCGGACGCCCCCGATCTCGTCACCGTCGCGGGCGACATCGGCGACCCGGCTGTCGCGCGGCGCGTGGTTGACGCCGCCATCGAGCGCTTCGGCCGGGTCGACACGCTCGTCAACAACGCGGGCATCTTCATTGCGAAGCCGTTCACGCAATACACGGCGGACGACTATGCGGCCATCACCCGCGTGAACCTGGACGGTTTCTTCCACATCACGCAGCGCGCGATTGCGGCGATGCAGCGAAACGGAAACGACGGCGGTCACGTGGTCAGCATCACGACGAGCCTCGTCGATCACGCGAACAGCAACGTGCCGTCGGTGCTCGCATCGCTGACGAAAGGCGGGCTCAATGCGGCGACGAAGTCGCTCGCAATCGAATATGCGAAGGCCGGCATCCGCGTGAACGCGGTGTCGCCCGGCATCATCAAGTCGCCGATGCACGCGCCCGACACGCACGCGACGCTCGCATCGCTGCATCCGGTCGGCCGGATGGGCGAGATGAGCGACATCGTCGGCGCGATCCTGTATCTCGATTCGGCGCCGTTCGTCACCGGCGAGATTCTGCACGTGGACGGCGGCCAGAGCGCTGGGCACTGAGCGGCAACGTCGTGAACATGTGCCGGCGCGGATGGTGCGGGCGCCCCGATGCCGGCGCAGGCGTGGCGTCGGCGCCCCGCTCTGCCCGGTTGACGGCATGGCTGGCCGCGGCTATCGAGCCCGCCTTGCGGGTGCCTGTTCGAGATGTTCGACGAGAAAGTCGACGAAGACGCGCACGCGCGACGAAAGATAGCGTGCATGCGGATACAGCAGCATGAACGGCCGCGATCGCCCGCCCTGCGCGGACAGCACCTCGGTGAGCGTGCCTTCCCGCAGATCCCGCTCGACGATGAAGCGATAGGTCTGGAACAGGCCCGCACCGCTGCGCGCGAGCGTGACGCCGGCGAGGACGTCGCCCGACGTGCCGTAGCCGCCCGTGGTCGCGACGTCGATTTCCGCCGATCCGTCGCTGAACAGCCATGGAATCGGCCGGCCGCTGCTCGGAAGCTCGAACTGGATGCATTCGTGCGCGTGCAGATCGTCGACCGTGCGCGGCACGCCGGCGCGCTTCAGATAGCCCGGCGTCGCGACGACGACGAGTTCGGCGTCCTCCAGCTTGCGTGCGACCAGACTCGAATCCGCTGGCGCGCGGCCGCGGATCGCAAGGTCGAAACCCTCCTCGGCGAAGTCGATGTTGCGGTTGCTGAGATGGGTTTCGACGCGTACGTCCGGGTATCGCTCGCGAAACGCGGGCAGCAGCGGCAGCACGCGATAGTGTCCGTATGGCGTCGGCATGCTGATGCGCAGCACACCGGCCGGCGTTGCCTGCTGCCCCGTCGCTTCGCGCTCCGCGTCGACGAGCTGCGACAACGCATCACGGCATTGCTCGAAATAGCGCCGCCCGGAATCGGTGAGCCGGATCTGGCGCGTCGTCCGGACGAACAGGCGTACGCCGAGACGCTCCTCGAGCCGCGCGACCGACCGGCTCACCGCGGCCGGCGTGACGCTCGCGGCCGTTGCGGCAAGTGTGAAGCTGCCGAGTTCGGCTGCCAGACAGAACAGCTCGATGCTGCCGAGCAGGAGGTCATCGAATTTTCTCTGCATGGGGGCGGCTCCTGCTTCCTCGTGCCGCCTGGCGCGGCTGCAAGACGGCGAATCCGGCGTGCGCCCGCAACGAGGCACCGCGCTTCCGGCCCGCCAGCGCGCGTTGTTTCGCGGCGGGACGCTGAAGCACCGAGTGTGCATGAATCCCCGCTGGGAAACCAGCGTATCGGCGACACCGGCGGTAAGCGTTCGCGCCGCGTTGCACCGCGGGCGATTCGTTACACCGCGTGTCGAGTCAATTGCGCGAACGATATTTACCGGCCCCGACCGCCTCACTAGAGTGACTGACAGAGGCCGTGGCGAGTCGCGCGTCCACACCGCGGCCAACTCATCAACGATCCCCGAAGGAGCATGCCATGACGATCGAACAGAAGCTGGCCGAACTCGGCTTCACGCTACCCGAACCGCCGCAACCGCTCGGCAGCTATACGGCCGTCAGTGAGGCCGGCAACCTGTTGTTCATTTCCGGGCAATTGCCGCTCGTCGACGGCAAGGTGGCCTATACGGGGCGCGTCGGCGAACAACTGGGCGTCGACGACGGTCGGCGCGCGGCGCAGCTCGCGGCGCTGAACGTGCTTGCCCAGATCAGAAAGCACCTCGGCGGGTTCGACCGCCTGCATCACATCGTGCGTGTCGAGGGACACGTCGCGTCGGCCGACGGCTTCCACGGTCAACCGGCCGTGATCGACGGCGCTTCCGACCTGTTCGCCAAGGTGCTGGGCAACAAGGCCGGACATGCGCGCTCGGCCTTTTCCCACCGCCAGTTGCCGGCCGACGCGGCGGTGGTCCTGGTCGTGATCGCCGAAGTCCGCCCGGCATGACCGGGTTGCCGAAGGCTCGGGCGACCGCGATTCCGGCGCGGCCATCTGCCCTGCCATCGCTGAATCTTCCGGTCCGGGTCGTCTTTTCAATATAAGGGTTTGATCGCCCGCGAGCCTTGTCCGGCAAGGCTCGCCACGATCTCGATACATTGAAATACAAAATATCGCATGCGATTTAATCGAATCCGCTTGACGAGGTCGGCCGTCTCGACCACACTGCGTCGCATGCGATCGAATCGCATCAGAGAAAAACCTTCCTACCTGACGGAGTGAACGATGAGCAAGATCGAAAAAGTGCTGTACACGGGCAAGACGCATACGACTTCCGGCGGCCGCGACGGCGCGGCTCGCAGTTCCGACGGCCGCCTCGACATCCAGCTGTCGTCGCCGGGCAGCGCCGGGAACGGCACGAATCCGGAACAACTGTTCGCGGCCGGCTGGTCGGCCTGCTTCATCGGCGCGATGCAGCTCGCGGCGCGCGCGGCGAAGGTCACGCTGCCGGCCGATCTCGCGGTCGATGCCGAAGTGGATCTGGGCACGGGCGGCAACGCGTATTTCCTGCAGGCCCGCCTGAACGTGAGCGTGCCGGGACTCGATCGCGACGTCGCGCAGCACATCGTCGACACCGCACACCAGACCTGCCCGTATTCGAAGGCGACGCGCGGCAACATCGACGTCGAGATCCGCATCGTCTGAGCCATGCACCGGGCGGCCACGTGCTGCCCTCCTGAATGTCCTGCCATTTTCTTGTCGAGGTGAATGATGAAAACCCAACTGATCGCTGTCCTTCTCGTTGCCGTGTCCGCTGCCGTTGCCGCGCCGGCCTTTGCCAGTGACGCCGTCGCGACGCGTGCACAAGTGCGTGCCGAACTCGTCCAGCTGCAGCAGGCCGGCTATGTGCCGGGCCGCGCGAACGATCCGCACTACCCGGACGACCTGCAGGTCGCGCTGACGCGTATCCACGCGAACGACACCGTCGCAGCCGATACGGCGACGTCCGGTTATGGCGCCGACGCCGCAGCCGTCACGCAATCGGGCAGCCGTCCCGTCACGCGCATCGCCGAGCGCTCGATCTACTTCGGCCATTGAACGAAGTCGCGATCGACGCCGATTGCCGGCGCGCGGCGCTCACATTCCGATTACTCTTTTCTGTCGAGGTAAATGATGAAGACCCAACTGATTGCAGCCCTGCTCGTCGCCGTGTCGGCTTCCGTTGCCGCACCGGCCTTCGCGACCGAAAGCACCGTGACGCGCGCGCAAGTGCGGGCGGAACTGGCCGCCCTCCAGCAGGCCGGCTATCTGCCGAATCGCCCGAACGATCCCAACTATCCGGACAACCTGCAGGCCGCGCTGAAGCGGGTGCGCGACAACGATGCAACGGCGGCCGACACCCGGACAGCCGGTTACGGCAACAACGCCGACGGTGCGACGCAATCCGGCAGTCGCATCGCGATTCGCACGGCCGAGCGCTCGATCTATTTCGGTCGTTGAGCGTCGCGACGAAATCGACGACACCGCCCGTCAAATAAAGCGCATACGATGTAATCGCATGCGCTTTTTGTTTGCCCGCAACCGGCGCGGGCGATCGCGTCTATGCTGTGCGACGGGCTGCCTTCAATCAAGGAGCAGACGATGCTGGAACCGACGACGGAGCAGGAAGAAGGCGGATCGCATCCGCTCGACAATGCCGTATGGCGCGCGCTCACCGGGGAGCAGCATCGTTTCGCCCTCGGCGACGCGCTTGCGCGTCGATTTCCTCCTGCGCTCGCACCATTTGCGGGCATGGCCGACCGCAGCCCGACCGCGTTCGACGCGTTGCACGGACTGATCGACGCGCATGGACCGGCGGCACTCGTCACGCCGGACGAGATCCCGACGCCAGCCGGTTTTTCCGTGGTCTGGCGGGCGATGCTTCATCAGATGGTCTGGCAGGGAACGCTCGACGGCGCGCCTGCTCTGGAGCATGTCCGGCTCACCGAAGCCGATGTGCCGGAGATGCTCGAACTGATCGCGGCGACGGAACCGGGCCCGTTCGGCCCGCGCACGGTCGAATTCGGCGGCTATATCGGTGTACGCCGGCAAGGCCGGCTGGTGGCGATGGCCGGTCAGCGGCTGAGGGCCGGCGGTCATGCGGAGATCAGCGCGGTGTGCGTGGATGCGGCTTTCCGGGGCCAAGGCCTCGCGGCCGGACTGATCCGGTCGTTGGTCGCGACCATCCGCGCGCGGGCGGAAACGCCGTTCCTGCACGTGCTCACGTCGAATCATGGCGCGATCGAGCGCTATCGCGCACTCGGCTTCGTGACGCGTCGCGACATGCATTTGCTTGTGCTGGGGCCCGAGGAAACCGGGACGGGCCAGCCGGAGCGCCAGCCATAAGGACGGGTCGCGCCGGCAATCGCACCGCAGGCTCGACATCGAGCCTGCGTTTAATCGTCTATTCGTCGATCGAATTGATCAGGTTGCCGCGCAGCGTGACGATGGCCTTCTGCATCTTTGCGAATTCGTCGGGTTTCAGCCCGGTGGCTTCGACCAGATTCATATCGAGCCCCTTCTCGCGCACGCGACGGCCGCTTTTCGTCAGGCTCACGAGCACCTGGCGCTCGTCCGACGGATCGCGGTGCCGCTCCAGATAGCCCATCGCCTCGAGCTTCTTCAGGATCGGCGTCAGCGTGTTCGATTCGAGGAACAGTTTTTCGCCGAGTTGCCCGACCGTCTGGTTGCCCTCCTCCCACAGCGCGATGATCGTGATGTATTGCGTGTACGTGAGGCCGAGCTCTTCGAGGATTGGTTTGTATGCCTTGCCGAACGCGAGATTCGTCGAGTAGATCGCAAAACACAGGAACTCGGACAGCTTCGGTGCGGCGGGCGATTGTGTTTCGCTCGGTTTCATGGGCGTTCTCCAGCGACGGCGGTTCGTGTCGCAGATGGACGCATTATATATCGCGTGCGATCTTATCGGTAGCATGATTATCGTTTCCGATCAACATGACTCGACGCCCACGGCACCTGTTCCGGTTCAGTCTTGTCCGCCGTCGTTCCGACCCCGTCGGTCGCCGGTCCGCTGGCGGCTGACCGACAGCAGCGAACACTGCACCGGATGGGCGATTTCGGTCGCGAGGCCGCCGGCGGCGAACAGCAGGATCACTAGCCAGCGCTTCATGCGTCCTCCACGACGGAAAGGCTTGCGCCGTCGGCGACGGTCGCATCGAGCGCATAGGGATCGACACCGTCGAGGCAACCGAGATTGACGCGCCAGCACGCGGGATCCTTGCGCGTCTGATGAAACGGATAGACGCCGCAGCGGCTGCAGAAATAGTGACGGGCCGTGTGCGTGTTGAAGCGGTAGAGCGTCAGCGCGCCCTCGCCCTCGACGATCTTCAGGTCGGCCGCGGCGAACATCGGGCTCATCAGCGCACCGCGACGGCGGCAGAGGCTGCAGTTGCAGCGGGTCGCCGGCGCGAGCGCGGTCCGGACTTCGAATTTCACGGCGCCGCAATGGCAGGATCCGTTGAACCATGTAGCAGACATGTCGTGCTCCTCAAGAGGTCATGTCCGCTTTATAACGGGCCTTCGCCGATGCGTTGTATCACGCTGTATCCACGCCGCGCGCGGATACAGGACGTTGCAATTTTGTCCCCGGCCATGCGCATGGCGGCTCATTCGCCGAGCAACGGCGCGCCGCATGTAACCGGGAAATCAGTCCAGCGCATGCTGTAACCGTGCGATGGCCGCCCGTGTCTCGCGCTCGAGCGTCGCGAACAGTTCGGCCGCCGGCAGCGACCGGGCGAGCGGCGCCGCCTGCCCGGCCCATTGCGCGCCGTAGCCGAACTCGCCGTTCGCCTTCGCGGCCGCATGCAGTGCTTTGCCGGCGTCGTATGCGATCGGATAGGCCGGCGTGGCCGGCGCGTACGGATCGTCGCCGAGCGCGGTCAGCCGGTTCGCGATGCCGCGCGCGATCCGTCCGGAGACCGCGGTCGTCAATGTCGTGCGGCGCGCTGCGTCGCCGAGGATCGCGCGGCGATAACCGTCGTCGATCGACGTCTCCGAGCACGCGACGAAGGCGGTGCCGAGCTGCGCGGCCTGCGCGCCGAGCGCCAGCGCGGCGGCGATGCCGTCGCCGTCCATGATGCCGCCGGCCGCGATCACCGGCAGCGCGCATTCGCGCACCAGCAGGCGCGTCAGCGCGAACGTGCCGAGCCGGTCGTCGTGCGCCGTCGAGTCGAATACGCCACGGTGCCCGCCGGCCTCGATGCCCTGCGCAACGATCGCGTCGATGCCGGCGGCGACGATCTGCCGGGCTTCGTCGGGATTCGTCGCGGACGCGAACAGCGTGATGCCCGCGCGCTTCAGCACGGCAATGGCCTCATCGGACGGCAACCCGAAATGAAAGCTGACGACCGCCGGTTTTTCTTCGATCAGCATCGCGAGCATCGCATCGTCCGCGACGAAGCTCGTGTAGATCTCCGACAACGACGCCGGCGGCGTCGCGCCCTGTTCGCGGAACGCGGGCGCGAGCCAGTCGAGCCACGCGCGTTCGACGACAGCGTCGGCGCGGGCCGGCTGGTGGCAGAACAGATTGATGTTGAACGGCCGGTCGGTGAGCGCGCGCGTGTCGCGGATCATCTTGCGCGCACCGTCGGCGTTTGTCGCGCCGACGCCGAGCGAGCCGAGCCCGCCCGCATTCGACACGGCGGCCGCCAGCGCGGGCGTGCTGACGCCGGCCATCGGCGCCTGGATGATCGGGGTGCGGATGCCGAGCGTGCGCAACAGCGTCCGGTTGTCGGTCGGTCGATTCATGTCGTTGCCTCCTGCAACGTCCGGGATCGGAATGCTTCGGCCGGGTGCCGGCCGAAGCTGCCGGGTCGGGTCCGGCACGCGGTATGCGGCATGTTCACGGCGCGACGCGCATCCGAACGGTGCGCGAACAGCCACCCGCAACTGCGCCCATGCTACGCCAGCCTGCCGCCCGCGGGCCAGCCCAACCTTGCTGCTATCGATTGCGTACCCGATAGGCGAGCCCCGCGCAGGCCGTCAGCAGCGCGGCCGTCACGAAGAACACCGAATGCAGGCCGAGCGCGACGCCGATCTGTCCGCCGATCACGGGGCCGATCACCTGCCCGCCGAACTGCGCGGATTGCAGGTAGCCGAGCATCTGGCCCGTCGCGCGCTCGTCGACGGACTGCCGGACCAGCTTGCCGATCGACGGCAGCAGCCCGGCGAGCGTCATCCCCATCAGCACGCGCAGTGCCGCGAGTTGCCACCAGTGCGAGACGAACGCCTGCGGCACCATTGCGAGCGCGGTCAGCAGCAGGCAGCCGACGATTACGTTCCAGCTGCCGATACGGTCGGCGAGCGCGCCGAGCCGCGCGGCGGTCAGCATGCTGCCTAATGCGGAACAGGCCATCACGACGCCGGCGACGCGCGCCAGATGACTGCCGTCGACGCCAAGCCCGCCGATATAGACCGTGATGATCGGCTCGATCGACATGTTCGCGAGCAGCACCATCATTGCCGTCACCAGGAGCGCGGCGACCGCCGCGCGATCGGTGCGCCGTGTCGTAGCCTCGGTCGTCGCGCGGGCGTGTCGCGCCAGTGCGTCGGTGTCCGCGTGAAAGTCCTCCTTCACGACCAGGATCGTCAGCAGCGCGGCGACGGCGATCATCGCCCCACCCGCGAAAAACGTCCCGCGGATGCCGAGCCAGCCCGGCAGCAGGCCGCCGACGAGCGGCCCGACGAGGTTGCCCGCGAGCGCGCCGGTCGACAGGATGCCGAGCGCCCAGCCCGCACGCTCGCGCGGTGCCTGAGTGCCCACCATGACGGTCGATGCCGATGCATAGCCGCCGACGAGCCCGGCGACGAGCCTCAGTGCGACGAGCTCCTGGACGTTGTGCGCAATACCGATCAGCGACATCACGACGGCCATTCCGAGCGCAGCGCGCACGAGCATGGGTTTGCGGCCGAAGCGATCCGCGAGACGGCCCCACAGTGGTGCTGTGACTGCGGTGCCGAGAAACGTTGCGCCGAACGCGACGCCGGACCATTCGATCACGGCCGATTGCGCATCGACGCCGAGCTGCCGCACGTAGAGCGGCAGGAACGGCAGCAGCATGCTCAGGCTGACGAGCGTCGTGAACGAGCCGAACACGCACACGGCGAGATTGCGCCGCCAGTAGCGTGCGTTGCGTTCGGCATAACTGGCGGCGGACCGGCCGGCGCGCACCGTATCGGGTGCCGGGAAGGTCGTGCTCATCGTGCCCTCGCCGTGGCGGCGACGTCGACCGCGAGCGCCAGCAGCAGCGCGGCGGCCCCGACGGCGAACAACGTTTCGTATCGACCGCCGCTCGATGCGAACAGGTACGACAGGCCGTAGGCGGCCATCGCCTGCATGATCGCGAAGCTGGTCGTCGCACTGCGCCATGCGCGTTTCGCAACCGACGGATGATGCGCGAGCAGTTCATTCACGCGGCCGAGCGCGAGCGGGACGATGCCGGGTGTGAACGCGCCGACCAGCACGCTCGATACGATCAGCGAGGCGGGTCCCATCCCCAGCAGCGGCAGCACGACGGCGACGGCCTCGATCGCGAATGCAATGCGCAGTGCGCGACCGAATCCCGCCCGATCGGCGAGATGCCCGCACGCGAGCGGCCCGACGATCGCGCCGAGACCGTACAGCACCCAATACTGCGCGCCCGCGTCCACGCCCTTGTCGAGTCCGCGCGCAACGTAGTCGACGAGGAAGATCATGTGCGGGACCAGCCCGACCGCGTTGAGCCCGTATTCGACGTACAGCGCGCGCAGGCTGCCGGTCGGGAGGTTACGGGCGTGCGTGGCCGGCGACGCGACCGCCGCGGGCGACGCATCGTCCGTTGGCCAGCCGCGCCACGCCACGGCGGTCAGCAGCAGCGACACGATCGCGAGCCCGAGCCACGTCGCGGTGAGACCCTGCCGCAGCAGGATCGGCACGATCGTGCCCGACGCCGCGATGCCGAGACCGATTCCCGTAAAGATGCCGCCGCTCGCGAAACCGCGGCGCGCCGGCGGCACGTGCGTGAGGATCGCCGGCGCGGCGAGCACCATCAGGGCGCCCCCCGACAGGCCGGACGCGAAGCGCCACACGAAGAACCACAGGAACGACAGGGGCGCCGCGCACGCGACGAACGCAAGGGTCGCGAGCAGCATCATCGCGCGCAGCACGGCGGTCGAGCCGGCGCGGCGCGCGAGCGCGCCGGCGACCAGCGCACCGGCCAGATAGCCACCGAGGTTGGCCGCACCCAGATAGGCGGCCGTCGACGCGGGAAACCAGTGCGCGCCGATGATCGCGGGCAGCAGCGGCGTATACGCGAATCGCGCCAGACCGATGCCGATCAGGCTCGCACTGGCGCCGGACACCGTGCCGCGCCACACGTTGAACGCGGGGGCATGCTGCCGGTCGAGAAGCGCTTGTTGCATTGAAGGACCTCCATTCGCTGCGCGGACGCATGCGCGTCCGACGGTTGAAGGAAGTCTAGATTGAACCGGGCACCGGGAGAATCCATGCGCTGCGGAAGCCATTCTTCCGCAACCCGGTTCAATCTTCGTCGGTGATGGTGGCCAGCCGGGCGAAGTGCTCGCGCAATCTCGGCGCGGCGAAATCGACGAACGTCCGCACCTTCGGCACCGACAGCCGTCCGTAAGGCGTGACGAGGTGGATCGGCAGCGGCGCATGCTCGCTGTCGCGCAGCACGATTCGCAGCGCGCCGTCCCGAACCTGCTCGGCGACGTGATATGAGAAGAGGCGCGTGACGCCATGGCCGGCGAGCGCCGACGCGAGCGCGCCGCGGATCGTGTTGACGATGAACCGCGGCGCGAACTGGACCACCTGTGGCAGCGCCGACTGGCCGGACGGCGGGAAGCTCCATGAATCGAGCCCGAAGTGCGTCATCGAGATGATCCGGTGCCGTGCGAGATCGGCCGGCGCGGTGATCGGCGGATGCTCCGCCAGATAGTCGGGTGACGCGACGACGACGCGTCGCACCGCGCCCACTGGAATCGCGACAAGCGTCGAATCCGTCAGATGCGCGATGCGCAGCGCGACGTCGATTCCCTCGTCGATCAGGCTGACGGGGCGGTCGAGCAGTTGCAGCCGAATCGACACGGCCGGATGGCGGTCGATGAACTCGTCGATGAGCGCGCGCAGCACGTCCTCGCCCGCGGCGACCGGTGCCGTGATCGTCAGCAGGCCGCGCGGCGCCGAGCGTTCGTCGGCGATCAGCATGTCCGCTTCCTCGAGATCCGCGAGGATACGGCGGCACGCTGCGGCGTAGCGTTCACCGGCTTCGCTCAGGCGAATCGTCCGGGTGGTCCGGTACAGCAGCGCGGTGCCCGTGTGTTCCTCGAGAAACGCGATCGCGCGGCTGACTGCCGCCGGCGAGCGGCCGAGACGGCGGCTCGCGCCTGCGAGACTGCCCTCGTCCAGCGTGGCGACGAACACCTTCATCGCATCGATTCGGTCCATGGGTGTGAGTGGGCGCGAGTGGTCCTGTCATTGGCGGCGGGAACGCCAGCGAGCAGTCTACCGTACGCTTTCGGCGATGCCCGGTCGGCCTCGTCGTGCCGCTTCGTGAAATACTGCGGCCACGCGTCCTCCGGAACTCCGCGATGAGTGAAATGCCCGCCATGCCTTCGTTCTGTTGCCCGATCGTGCGTTTCGCACTGACGTGCGTCGTGGCGTTGCTGGTCGTCGCGCCGGCGACGGCCGCCTCGGCCACGGATGCCACGGATGCCACGCACTTGCCAGGCGGGTCGCCCGTACCGGCAGCGCGCACGCCGCAACACATCCTGTTCGTGGGCGACAGCCTCACGCACGGCCGTTACACGCCCGTGCGTTCGTACGGCGCGATGCGGTCCGGCCGCGAGGATATGGGCGGCACCGCGCGGGTCGTCGATGAAAACTTCGGGCAGACCGGGGCCCGCGCCGAACGCGAGCCGGGCCCGTGGGGCGGAATTCCGGGAATTTTCGCGCGCTTCGCCGCCGAAGCCGGACTCGACTACGAGGTTCATCTGGAAGCGATGTCGGCGACGAGTCTCGCGAAACATGACCGCGTCGCATCGGACGTGATCGAGCGGCCCACGTGGGATGTGGTGGTCCTGCAGGAACTGAGCGCGAAGCCGCTGCCGTTCGCGCTCACGCACAGCCGTGCCAGCGATCCGGCCGGTTTCCGTGCGAGCGTCGCGAAGCTGGCACGCGGCATTCGTGCGGCGGCGCCGCACGCGCGGGTCTATCTGTATGAAACCTGGCCACGCGCCGATCTCGCGAAAGCGCTGGCGGGCGAGCCGGACAGCGCCGGTTTTCACGCGCGGTACGTCGATCGTCTCGCCGACCTCGTCGCAGCGTATCGCGATGCATACGAAGGCGCGCGCCGCACCGATCCGTCGATCGCCGCCGTCGTGCCGGTCGGCCGCGCGTGGCAGCGTGCGTGGACGACCGGCATCGCCGATCCCGACCCGTATGCGCCGTCCGGCGCGCCACTGCTGTGGTACGGCATGCGCGCGCAGAACGACCCGCCGATCTCGCGGCCCGATTATCTGCATCCGGGCGTGCTGGGCGCTTATCTGAGCGCGCTCGTGCTGTTTCAGCAGATCGCCGGGGTCGACGTCCGTACGTTCGGCCCGCAGGAGCACGCTGCCGCGCAGCTCGGCATCGCGCCGGACATGGCGTCAAGGTTGCAGGCAGTTGCGTCGGATACGGTCCGCCAGGAACGCGCCGACGCCGGCTCTGCCCCCGCTGTCGATGCCGGTCGGACGGCGACAGCCGGATGCCCTGAGCCATGCGCGTCGCAATGAACGGCAATGCGGCGCGCACGGCGCATCACGTCGAGCGGTGGACGCATGACGAATGCGGAGGGCTGAGCCTGCCGCTCCACTCCGTTGCGTAGCGCCGCCGGTCCCGCCAATGCCGAACCGCTCCGCGCGGCATCGCGGCCCGCCGAACGCACGCAGCGTCACCCATGGTTTTCCCTGCCCTCGTACTTCCGCAGCGGCCTGACCTTCATCCGAAGCCCGCCCGGCGGGCGCTCCGCAGCCTTTCTGCGCAGGAAAGGATGCTTGAAGCATGCGCAATTATCGTGTCGCGCAAATTCGCCGACGATGTTTCGGACGATCGGTGCCACCCGTGCAGCCGGTCTTTCGCGGGCCTGGCGCGCACGCGCGCCGCGTCGCGCGGCCGGATCCGCAAGGCCGGCCGCGAACGGCCGGGCGTCGCGCCACGGCAAATCGATAATCAGGAGACACGATGAACAGCCAATCCCTCGACCTCGGCGGCACCGCGGGCGACCCCGCGTCCGCCGTACCGTCCGCGGCCCGGGCCGGCGCCGGTGCGACGGCCCTGCCCGCCCGTGGCGTCACGCTCGGCGAATTCATGGACGACCTGCCCGTCGGTGCGCTTCACCGCTTCGTCGTCTGGGTGATCGGCGTCGGGCTGTTCTTCGACATGTACGAGATCTTCCTCGTCAGCACGATCGGCTCCGCGTTGCAGAACGAATATGGGCTGAGCCGGCAAAGCGCCGATTTCAAGCTGCTGCTGGCCTCGGCATTCATCGGGATGTTCGTCGGCGCGATGTGTCTGGGCAGCCTTGCCGACCGCATCGGCCGGCGCAAGGCGTTCTTGCTGACGCTCGTCTGGTACAGCGCGTTTTCGCTGATCGGCGCGTTCTCCGTGAACGCCGACATGCTGGTGGCATGCCGGTTCCTGACGGGCATCGGCGTCGGCGCGATCTACCCGGTCGCCGACAGCTTCCTGTCGGAAATCCTGCCGAAGGACAAGCGTGGGCGGTTCGCCGCTTGGGGCTATACGACTTCGTACGTCGCGGTGCCGCTGGTCGGCTTCCTCGCGCTGTGGCTGAATCCGCTGCATGTCTCGGGTGTGGCCGGCTGGCGCATCATCCTCGCGATCGGCAGCCTCGGCGCGGTCTACGTGCTGCTGGTCCAGCATCGGCTGCCGGAAAGCCCGCGCTGGCTGCTCGCGCAGGGCCGCGTCGCGGATGCGCATGCCGCGGTGCGGCGCTTCGCGGACAGCGCGGGCGTGCGCGTGCCCGCGCAGTTCGCGGCATCGGCCGAACCGCAGCGGCCGCTGGGCCTCGGCGAGCGCATCGCGCTGCTGCGCCGCCGGCCTTACGGTGCGCGCTACCTGATGCTCGCGGTGTTCCACCTGTTCCAGGGCTTCGGCTATTACGGTTTCGGCACGCTCGCGGGCACGGTCGTCAAGAGCCGCGGGTTCGACGTGACGGACAGCACGCTGTTCATTGCGCTGTCGTTCATCGGTTATCCGATCGGCTCGCTGCTGTCCATTCCGCTGCTGAACTGGATCGAGCGCCGCACGCTCGTGATCGGGTCGATCCTGTCGATCGCCGTGTTCGGGCTGTGCTTCGCGTATTCGGGCAACACGGTGCTGATCGTCTGCTTCGGTTTCCTGACGACATGCGCGTCGAACGTGTTCAGCAACGCGTATCACGTGTACCAGGCGGAGATTTTTCCGGCACGTGCGCGCTCGACCGCGATCGGCAGTACGTACGCGCTGTCGCGCATCGTCAGCGGCGCGCTGCCGTTCGTGCTGCTGCCGGTGCTGGCCGCGCATGGCGCCGGCGCGATGTTCGGCGTGATCTCGGTCGCGCTCGGCATCGTTGCCGTCACGCTGCGCGTGCTGGGGCCGCTGACCTCCCGGCGCAGCCACGACGACATCAACCCGGTATGACACGGCAACCGGCACGGGGCATGCGCATGCGTGCCCTTTGCATCGCGCGTGCGGCGCGCTGTTGAGCGGATTCAGCGTGCCGACATGAAATCGAACAGCTTCGCGATGTCGGTGGTCAGCACGGCGCCTGCCTTCACGCCGACCCACAACGTGCGCGTCGCCCACGCGTCGTCGAGTTTCACGACCCCGAGCCGCGCCGCGCGCTCGCCGGTCACCGCATCGCGCGGCAGCACGCCGATCCCGAGCCCGGCCTCGATCATCCGGCTCACACCATCGAAATTCGACACCTGGATGCGCAGCTTCAGCGAGCGCTCGGCCGCGAACGCGGCGTCGGTCATGCGCGCGAGCAGCGAACTGCCGTCGCTCAGGCCGACGTAGTCTTCATCGAGCGTATCCGCGAAGCGAATGCTGTCGTGCGCGGCGAAGCGATGCCCGCGCGGCACGAGCAGCACCAGTTCGTCGCGCCGGTACAGGCGGCGTTCGATGCCGGGCGCCGGCACGTTGTCCGCGAACACGCCGAGATCGGCCTTGCCGGCCGCGAGCGCGTCGACGATTTCGTGACTCAGCCGCTCTTCCAGACTGACCTTGATGCCCGGGTTGTCGGTGAGAAACGCGGCGAGATCGGCCGGCAGGAACTGGACGATGGCCGACGTATTGGTCCACACGTGAATGTGGCCGCGCACGCCCGCAACGTAGTCGCTCATCTCGTGCGCCATCCGGTTGACCTGCTCGATCACCTTCGCCGCATGGTCGAGCAGCGCGCGGCCCGCCGGCGTCAGCTCGACGCCGCGCGCATGCCGGACGAACAGCGCGCTGCCGGTCACGCTTTCGAGTTCGGCGATCCGCTTGCTGACCGCGGACAACGTCAGCTGGCCGTGTTCGGCCGCCTTGGTCAGGCTGCCGTGCTCGGCGACGAGCGCAAACACGCGCAGCGACTGCAGATCGAAATGAAGCGGGTTCACCATGATGAAGGTCCCGGGAAGCGCCGTGCGGGGCGCGCGTGCCGCGCCAGGCAGGCCTGAAGCGATCATACGCCCGGCCGCGCGCGGCGCGAAATCACGCAAGGCGACGCAACACGGCGCGGTCAGTGCGGCGCGATCGCCTGCAACGCAGCGAGCATCGCGCTCTCCGGTTTCGCGAGATCGTCGAGCACCGTGAAGTGCTGCATGCCGGGCAGCCATGCGCGCGCGATCCGTTCGCCGGCCGCTTCGCAGGCGTCCGCGTATTCGCTCGCTTGGCGCACGAGCTCCGGCAGCTCGGCCGCGCCGACCGCGACGACGGTCGGTGCGCCCGGCCCGATGTGATGCAGCGGGCTGTATGCGGCGATTTCCTGCGCGGTGAGCTTCAGCTTGTCGTCGAGCACGCACAGCGAGATCGGTTCGAGATCGACGAGCGGGCTGATCGCGAGCGCCGACACGACGGCCGGATGCGCGCGATGAACGGCCGTCAGGTGGCCGCCGGCCGAGTGACCGCTCAGATGGATCGGTCGTCCCGCGGTGCCGATGCCGTCGGGGTCGGCCGCGAGATGGTCGAGCAATGCGCCGATCTCGCCGACGATGTCGGTCATCGATGCGGCCGGTGCGAGCGTGTATTCGGCGAGCACGACGTCGAAGCCGCGTGCGAGCGGCCCGGCGGCCGCGTACGCGAAATCCTCTTTCGCGCAGTGCTGCCAGTAGCCGCCGTGAATGAACACGAACAGCGGCGCGTCGGCCACGCCGCACCGCAGCCAGTCGAAGCGCTGCGCCGGACGCACACCGTAACGCAGGTCGCGCTGCCCGGGCGTCGCATCGTAAAGCGCCGCGCTGCGTGCCTGGCAGGACGCGAGCACCGCGGGAAAATCGGGAATGGCTCTCGTGTTCAGGTAGGCGGCGTCGAGCGCCGCGCGGTCCATGCCGCGATAGAGGATCGTCATTCGGGAAGCGCCTGGTCGGATTGCGGATGCGCGGGACGTTCGCGGTGCCCCGCCACGAAGGCGCCGGACGGGCCGACGCCGTTGCGCCATTATGCGTAGCGCAACCGGCGCCGGCTATCCGGAATCGGCGGGGGCGGCGTGCGCCTGTCCGCTTTCGGCGGAGGACTGTCGAGCAGCGCACGCGTCGTGCCCGCGCATGCGCGAACGGGCGGACCGGCGCAACGAAGCGGCACTCAGATCGGTTCGGATATCTCGATGAGGTTCAGGTCCGGGTCGCGCACGTACACCGACCGGATCTTCTGCGTCGCGCCGGTGCGCTCGACGGGCCCTTCGACGATCGGCCAGTCGACGCGCTGCAGATGCGCGATCACGTCGTCGAGCGGCACCGACGCGATGAAGCACAGGTCGAGCGCGCCGGGCACCGGCACGTGCGCTTTCGGCTCGAACTCCGCGCCGCGCACGTGCAGGTTGATCTTCTGGTTGCCGAAGCGGAATGCGAGCCGGCCCGCACCGAAGGTTTCGAGCTGCATCTGCAGCACTTCCGTGTAGAAATGCCTGGTCCGCTCCGGATCGACGCAGGTCAGCACGAGGTGGTCGAGGTGGTCGATCAGCGCCATGTGGTTCGCTCCTGTTTCCACGCGTTCACGAGAAAGCCCGCTGCGCCGGCATGTCGCCGGTTTCGGCGCGCGGCGGCGGATGAAGGTCCGAGCGGTGGCCGGCCTTCAGGATCTGGCTCGGCACGTCATGCCCGATCAGCGCGGGCAGCCGCGCAGCCGCGGCGAGCACGGCCGCGAGGTCGATGCCCGTATCGTAGCCGTCGAGCGCGAGCATGTGGACCAATTCCTCGGTGCACGCATTGCCGGTCGCGCCCGGCGCGTACGGGCATCCGCCGAGCCCGCCGAGCGACGCGTCGAAGCGGTCGATACCGGCGTCGAGCGCGGCGAGCGTGTTGGCGAGCGCCATTCCGCGCGTGTTGTGAAAGTGCAGCGTGAGCTGCAGCGCGCCGAAGCGCTCGCGTGCGCGTTCGGCCAGCTCGCGCACCTGCGACGGGTATGCCATGCCGGTCGTGTCGCACAGCGTGACGCCGTGCACGCCGAGATCCGCGAAGCGCTGCATCCACGCGAGCACGGTTTCCGCGCGCACGTCGCCCTCCATCGGGCAGCCCATCGCGGTCGACAGCGACACGTTGATCGCGACGCCCGTGCCGCGCACCGCGTCGATCACGTCGCGCAACTGCTCGAACGACTGCTCGCGGGTCATCCGCAGGTTCGCGCGGTTGTGGCTCTCGCTCATCGACATCACGAGGTTCACCTCGTCGACGCCGCACGACAGCGCGCGCTCCGCGCCGCGCACGTTCGGCACGAGCACCGTGTAGACGACGCCCGGCGCGCGCACGATGCCGTGCATCACGGCCTCCGCGTCGCGCAGCGCGGGGATCGCCTTCGGCGACGTGAACGACGTGACCTCGATCTTCGCGTAGCCGCATGCGCTCAATGCGTCGACGAGCGCGATCTTGTCGTCGGTGTCGACGAACGCCGCTTCATTCTGGAAACCGTCGCGTGTCGCGACTTCGTGGATGTAGAGTCGTTGGGGAGGCTTGCTCATGTCGTCGTCCCGGAGGCTGGCCGGCCGGTTCAGATCACGCCGCGCGCGCGCCAGTCGTCGCGCGTCGCGGTATCGATGCCGATCGATTCGAGTACCGCGTCCGTATCGGCGCCGAGCGCGGGCGCCGGACGCTCGATGCGTCCCGGCGTCGCGCCGAGCTTCGGCACGATGCCCGGCACGAGCACGGGCGTGCCGTCGGGCAACGCGGCGTCGACGATCATGTCGCGCGCGCGGTAATGCGGATCGGCCGCGATGTCCGCGACGTCGTAGATGCGCCCGGACGGGATACGCGCGTCGTTCAGCGCGGCGAGCACGTCGTCGAGATCGTGTCGCGCGCTCCATTCGCCGATCGCCGCGTCGATGCGCACGACCTGCGCGACGCGTCCGTCGTTGTGCGCGAGCGCCGGATCGTGGCCGAGATCGGGGCGCCCGATCAGTTCCATCAACCGTCGGAAGATGCTGTCGCCGTTGCCGGCGATCAGCGCGTACTTGCCGTCGCGGCAACGGTACGCGTTGGTCGGTGCGATGCCGGGCAGGCTGCTGCCGGCCGCCTCGCGCACCGCGCCGAACGCCGCGTATTCGGGCAACAGGCTTTCCATCATGTTGAACACCGATTCGTACAGCGCGACGTCGACGACCTGCCCTCGGCCGCCCTGCTGCTCGCGATGGCGCAGCGCGAGCAGGACGCCGATCACGCCGTGCAGTGCCGACAGCGAATCGCCGAGCGACACGCCGACACGCACCGGCGTGCGGCCGGGCTCGCCGGTCAGGTGCCGCAGGCCGCCCATCGCCTCGGCGATTACGCCGAAGCCGGGGCGGTCGCGATACGGGCCGGTCTGACCGAAGCCCGATACGCGCAGCATCACGAGCCCCGGGTTGATCGCGGACAGCGTCTCCCAGCCGAGCCCCCAGCCTTCGAGCGTGCCGGGCCGGAAATTCTCGATCAGCACGTCGGTCTCGGCGACGAGGCGGCGCACGACGTCCTGCCCTTCCGGCGTGCGCAGGTCGAGCGCGAGCGAGGTCTTGTTGCGCGACTGCGCGGCCCACCAGACCGACGTGCCGTCGTGCAGCAGCCGCCATTTGCGCAGCGGGTCGCCGACGCCGGGCGGCTCCACCTTGATCACGTCCGCGCCGAATTCGGCGAGCATCCGGCCCGCGAACGGCCCGGCGATCAGTTGGCCGAGTTCCAGCACGCGGATACCGTCCAGGGGGCGCGTCATGGCTGTCTCCGAAGAAATCGCGTTGTCGATGACGGCGATCATGACGACGTTCGCATTCGGCGAAAATCGATCGATGCTCAACCAGCCTTTCCCGAACGGAAAGGCACGCATGACGGCGAGCCGCGGCACGTCGTGACGATGGATCGAGCGGGGAGACAGACGTGACGACGCGTTGCGGACAGGACGCCGCGGCGGAATCGGAGAATCGGGGAAGCGGGGTTTCAGGCGGTGCGCGGCGGGCACCGGTATGCGCGGGTGCGCGAGGCGCGCCGCCGGCGCGTGTCGGCCATCGGCCGCGCGTCGGCGGGAATCAGCGGCGCTGCGTCAACGCGAGACGAGGCTCAGTAAGCGGACATCTCGACGCAAGGATCGACCTTGGACGGTGAGCAGATGACCGAATACTTGGCGCTTTCGCGCATCAGCGCTTCGCCTTCGTGCAGCGCGATCTTGATCTCGGGGTGACGCTCGTACGCGAGGAATGCGGAGCAGAAGACCGCGGACATCACGACCAGGGAAAACACGAATTTTTCAAGGGATTGGAAACGTTCGGGCATGGTTCGACCTTTCTTCTAGCCCGGGATTATATCTCGAATTAAGGGTTTTCCCTATATGTCGACCCGCATACCGAGGATGGCTTCGACCGATGGCAGGCGGCGTTTGCGCCCTTTTTCACCGTGACACAGGGTTCGAGCAGCGGACGAGACGAAGGGACTGGTCGCCTTCAACGGAAGGCAGGCGACGGTTCGGCACGCATCGTCCGCACGGCATTTCGGCGGGAGCGGCGACGAAGCCCGTCGCCGGCGCGTCATTGCGGTGCCGATGCACCGCTGGCCGCGTTACCCGGCCATGCCTTGCCGATCTTGTCGATCAGCGACTTGGCGGCGCCGGTCGCGATGGCGGCGTCGACGCCCGAGGTCTGCCACGAACCGTCGGCGGCCTGCACGAAGGTCAGGTTCGCACGCGACGGCGTGTAATCGCTGTTGCGCCACGTGATCACGACGTCGCACGCGTAGGTGCGTTCGCCGGTCTTCCTGCAGTCGCCGTCGGGCTTCGCCGAGATCACGTCGGCCGACACGGGCAGCGGCTGGCCGAACAGCGCGTTCAGGCCGCCGTGGTTTTCCGCTTCGAGCGCGCGGCGCACCGCGGCATCGACGTCGCTCGATCCGGGGCCGTCGTGGAGCAGGTGGCAGGCGGCGAGCAGCGTGGCGGCACAGCCGAGCGTCAGCAGCGTGGGAAACTTCATGGAACTCCGCGAATCGGGTGAACGTCGGGCAGCATGCGGCGATGGCCGTTTACGCATCGCCGAGCCGGTATGCCGCGTAGTCTGCAACGTCCGCGCGTGGTTCGCGGTATCCATTTGTAACCAATTGCACGGACGGCAGGAACGGCACGAACGCCCCGCTGCCCCGCCGCCTTCGTGCGCGGCTACTGCCGCTCCTGCTTCACGCGACTCACGAGCTGCGTCGGGCTCACGAACTGCAGCGCGATCACGACCCACACGAGCGTGATGGCCATGTAGATCATCGCCATCGCGTCGATCGACTGCGGTGCGCGCACGCCGGTCGAGAACACCGCGTAATACAGCGCGACGACGAGCGTCTGCGTGCTCGGGCCCGCGGTGAAGAAGCTCAGCTCGAACATCCCGATCGTGCGCACCAGCACGAGCAGCCCGGCCGCGAGCATGCCGGGCACCAGCAGCGGCAGCAGCACGTAGCGGAAATAGCGCCACGTGTTCGCGCCGAAGATGCGCGCGGCGGCTTCGAGATTCGGATCGATCTGCTCGATGAACGGCGTCATCACGAGGATCACGAACGGCAGCGCCGGCACGAGGTTCGCGAGGATCACGCCGGGCAGCGTGCCGGCGAGCCCGACCTTGTACATCACGGTCGCCATCGGGATCCCGTACGTGACGGGCGGCACCATCAGCGGCAGCAGGAACACCAGCAGCGCGAAGCGCTTGCCGCGGAACTGCACGCGCGCGAGCGCATAGGCGGCCGGCACGCCGAGCGCCACCGACAGCAGCACGACCGCGCCGACGACTTCGACGGTCACCCACAGCACGCTGGCGAGCTGGAAGTCCTCCCACGCCTTCGCATACCAGTGCAGCGTGAAGCCCTGCGGCAGCGGCGTGCCGAACCAGCGCGTCGCGACCGAGTTCACCGCGACGGTCGCGATCAGCAGCATCACGTTCAGCAGGAAGAACGCCATCAGCCCCCACACGAGCGCCTTCCACGCGCGGCCGGCGAGGCTGTCGCGCAGTTTCCGCGGCTTCATCGCGTTGACGGGCTGCGCGCCGGGCGGGCTGTGCTTTGGCGGCCATGCCGGCGCCGCATGATTGTCGGTCGCCATCAGCCCTTGCCTCCCGTGACCGGACCGGTATAGAAGAAGCGGCGCGCGCCGAGCATCGACGCGACCACCAGCAACTGCACGAAGCCCATCACGATCGCGATCGCCGATGCGAGCGAATAGTCGTAGCTCTCGAACGCGGCTTCGGCGGCCGCGATCGAGATCACGCGCGTCGGCCCGGCCGGCGCGCCGAGCAGCACGGCCGACGGGAACACCGAGAACGCCTGCACGAACGACAGACATGCGGCCATCGTGAGCCCCGGCACGAGCAGCGGCAGGTAGATCCGCCGGAACTGCTGCCACGGGTTCGCGCCGAGCGTGGCCGCGGCGCGCGCGAGCGTCGGGTCGATGCCGCTGATGTACGACAGCATCAGCAGGAACGCGAACGGAAAGCCCGACACGATCAGCGACAGCAGCACGCCCCAATAATTGTGCGTGAGGCGCACTTCGTCCGTGTACAGGTGCAGCCCCTGCAGCGCCTGCGGAAACCAGCCGTTCGGTCCGAAATACGTGAGCATCCCGTCGGCGACGAGCACCGTGCCGAGCGTGACGGGAATCACGAGCAGCGTCGTGACGAACTTCTGATACGGCGAGTTGCGGCGCAGCGCGAACGCGACGGGCACCGAGATGCCGACGTTGATCAGCGTCGCCGGCACCGCGAGCTTCAGCGTGACGAGCACGGTCGGCCACATCGCGGTGTCGGTGAAGAACTGCACGTAGTTCGCGAGCGCGCCGCCGCCGTTCATCGGCTGGAACGACAGGACCAGGCCGTACGCGAACGGATAGATGAACAGCGCGACGATGAACGCGAGCGCCGGCGTGACGAGCCACGCCTTCGCGTCGCGCGGCGCGCCGCCGGTCGCGAGCGTGCTCATGCGGCCTCCGGGCGGCGCGCGGCCGCGCACGCGGCGCGGCGGCCGTTCATTGCGCGTCTCCCGCATAGACGAGCGTGCGCGCCGGCGCGACGCGCAGCCGCAACCGCTCGCCCTCCGCGAATTCGCCGGCGACCCGCGCCCAGATCGGGCCGAACGGCGTGATCGCGCGGATGAGTGAGTCGCGGCCGCCGTATTCGACCGTTTCGACGGTCGCATCGAATGCGTTGTCGGCCCCTTCTTCCGCCCGCTCGATGTCGTCGGGGCGCAGCGCGACCACGACGTCCTTGCCGTCGAAACCGGCCATCGGCACGCCCGCGATCCGCACGCCCGCCGCGGCGACGTTCACGTAGTCGCCGGCCATCCCTTCGAGCGTGAACGGCAGCACGTTGCGATAGCCCATGAAGCGTGCGACGTGCAGGTTGTGCGGGCGCGTGTACACGTCTTTCGGCGACGCGACCTGCTGCACGACGCCCTCCTTCATCACGACGATCCGGTCGGCCATCGACAGCGCCTCGTCCTGGTCGTGCGTCACGTAGATCGTCGCGCGTTCGAGCTGCGTGTGGATGCGGCGGATCTCGGCACGCATCTCGATGCGCAGTTTCGTGTCGAGGTTCGACAGCGGCTCGTCCATCAGCACGAGCGGCGGCTCGATGACGATCGCGCGCGCGATCGCGACGCGCTGCTGCTGCCCGCCCGACAGCTGCCCGGGCAGCTTGCCCTCGTGGCCGACGAGCTGCACGAGTTCGAGCGCCTGCTGCGCGCGCCGCCGCGTTTCCTGCTTCGGCACGCCGCGCATCTTCAGCCCGAAGCCGACGTTTTCGAGCACCGACATGTGCGGAAACAGCGCGTAGTTCTGGAACACCATGCCGAAGCCGCGGCGCTCGGGCGGCAATACGTCGATGCGCGTGTCGTCGAGCCAGATGCCGCCGCTCGTGAGCGGCTGCAGCCCGGCGATGCAGTTCAGTGCGGTCGACTTGCCGCAGCCCGACGGGCCGAGCAGCGCGATGAACTCACCGCGCCGGATGTCGAGATCGAGCCCGTTCAGTGCGGCGACCTGCGCGCCCTCCGCATTGGTGAAGCTGCGGCACACGCCGTCGAGCCGCAACCGTTCGAAACTGTGCTTCATTACGCGAACTCCGTCGGCGCGGGCGCCGCGGCGCCCGCGGGTTCATGCGTCATTTCGACTTCTGCGAACCGATCTCGCGGTCCCACTTCTGGAACGCGGCGACCATCGCCTGCGCGTTGAGCGGCTGCACGTGCGGACGATCCGCGAGCAGCTTCGCGTACTCGGGGCGGCCGAACTTCCGGATCACCTCCTGGCTGTGCGCGGGCGCCATCTCGAGCGTCACGCCCTTCACCGCCGGGCCAGGATAGAAGTAGCCGTCGTCGTAGGTCATCGCCTGCTGCGCCGGTTCGAGCAGGAAGTTCATCAGCTTGAACAGCACGTCGAGCTTGTCCTTCGCGACGCCCTTCGGAATCACCATGAAGTGCGCGTCGTTGACCCACGTCATGTTGTCGAATGCCTGGACCCGGAAGTCGGCCGGCACGATGCCGAGCGCGCGCGGATTGAGGTCCCAGCCGGTCACGGTCACCGTCATGTCGCGCGTGCCTTCGCCGAGCTCCTTCATCACGGCCGACGTGCCGCCCGGGTAGTACGGCACGCAGTCGTTGAGCTGCTTCAGGAACGCCCAGGTCTTGTCCCAGCCGTTGATCGGGTCTTGCGGGTTCTTGTCGCCGAGCACGTACGGCAGCCCCATCAGGAAGGTGCGGCCGGGGCCCGAGTTCGCCGGGCGCGCGTAGATCAGCTTGTTCGGATGCGCCTTGCACCACGCGAGCAGTTGCTCGGGCGTCTTCGGCGGATCGCTGACCTTGGCCGGGTTGTATTCGAGCAGCGGGCCGGCCGGCATGTAGGTCACTTCGAGACCGAAGCCTTGTGCGAGATCCTGCATCTTGCGCGGGCCGGGCGCGTATTTGTCGAGCACGCCGGGGAACGCGCCCGCGCTGTCGGGCAGCAGCTTCAGCCACAGGTTCTGCTCGATGCCCGCGGCCAGCGCGTCGGTGCCCGTCAGCACGAGGTCGATGTCGGCCCGTCCCGCGGCCTGCATCGCCTTGATCTTGCCCGGCAACTGCGGCGCGGGCGCGTTCGTGAACGTGACGTTCGAGACGAGATTCGGGTTCTTTTCCTTGAACGCCTCGATGGCCTTCTGCGTGAGCTGCAGGTTGCCCGCGACGTCGACGACATTCAGCGACACGGGAGCCGCGACGGCGGCCGCGGCCGACAGCGTCAGGCCCAGCGCCAGGGCGATCCGGCGGACACGGCGCGCGATCGTGGTGGTGTTCATGTCTCCTCGCTTCGGTCGGTGGATGGGACCGTTCTTTCGGGAAATCATGACGGCGTTATACGATGTCGGTCAACAAAAAACCGACCCGTGCGGGGCGGGAATTTCCCTAACAAAAACCTTCCGTTTGTCGAGGATGTGCTTGTTGGCCATTGCGACGGATACGTCGCATGTTAGGACGTCGTATATCAACGGACGCCGAACCGGAATCGGTTCGGGCGGACGCGCCGGCATGAAAAGCGTGCGCGGCGCGTTGCGGACGGCGCTCAGGCCGCACGGAGCGCGATCACCTCCCCGATCAATCGCTCCGCATCCTGCCATTCGCCGAAACCCGAAGCCGGGTTCAGGTGTCCGACTTCGCCGAGATCGACGAGCCGGCTGCCCCACCCGGCCGCCAGCGCCTGCGTGCGTTCGAATCGCGCGAGCGGATCGTTGCGGCTCGCGGCCACGATGCTCGGAAATGGCAGCGGCCGGGTCGGCACCGGCGTCCAGCCGTGCGCGTCGAGCGCATCCGGTGTCGGATAGCCTGCGGGCATCGGCGTATCGAGATCGGCCGGTGCGGCGAGCAGCGCGCCGTCGATGGCACGCGTGGCCTGCAGGGCCCAATGCACGGTGATCATCACACCCGCGCTGTGCGCGACGAGGATCACGGGGCCGTCGATCGCGGCCAGCGCCGCATCGAGCGCCGCGACGCGCGCGGCGCGGCTCAGCTTGTCGGCTTCGAGCGGCGCGACGGCGCGGGCGTTCGGCAGGCGCCGTTGCAGATGCGTCTGCCAGTGATCTTCGACGTGATCGCGCAAGCCGGGCACGATCAGGATGGTGGGCGCGGTCGCCAGGGTCATGCTGCCTCCGGGAGGGTTCGGTTCAGGAAAGATGTGACGCGCGTCGTTCGCGTTCGACGCGCGCGAGATCGGCCGCGTAGCTCGCGCGTCCGATCGCGAACAGCGCGGCGGCCGCGAGCGGCACGGCGGGAATCCATTGCAGTGCGCCGACGAGGCCGGCGCGATCGGCGACCCACCCCGTCAGCAGCGGGCCCGGCGCCATGCCGAGCAGGTTGTTGGCGAGCGTGAGCGTGGCGAACGCCGATGCGTGGATCGCGGCCGGCGTGAGGTTCGCGACCATCGCGCCCGATGCGCCCGACGCACCCGCGCCGACCAGCATGCCCGCGCAGATCAACGCGAGTTGCAGCGGCCCGGGCGGCAGCCGGAACGCGATCGCGAGGCACACGCCCGTCAGCACGCAATACGCGATCGCGGTCAGCCATTTGCGCGAGCCGTCGGCGCGTCCGACGCGGTCGGTGACGATCCCGCAGCCGACCATCCCGACGCCCGACAGCAGCACGAAGCCGGCCGCAAGCACGGCGGCACGGTCCGGCGCCATCGCGTAATAGCGGTTCAGGTAGCTCGGCAGCCAGGCGAACAGCGCGCCGGGCACGAACAGGTGCAGCCCGCTGCCGACATACGCGCAGATCACCGAGCGGGATGCGAACAGCCCCGACATCAGCGCGCGCACGCTGCCGCGCAGGTCGCGCGGCGCATCGGCATGGGGCCGGCACGGTTCGACGCGGCATGCCGCGAGCCGCCGTTCGGTGACGATGCCGCGGTACGCGACGAGCAGCACGATGCCGAGCGCGGCCATCACGCCGAACGACCAGCGCCAGCCGAGATGCGCGCCGACGAGACCGCCGAGCGCCATCCCGAACACGGAGCCGAACGCGCCGCCGGCCATGAACGCGCCGGTCAGCGTCGCGCGCAGGCGCGCCGGAAAGATGCTGAGGATCAGCGCGACGCCGACGCTGCCGTACGCGGCTTCGCCGAGGCCGACGAGCCCGCGCGCCACGAGCATTTCGGCGTAGTTGGTCGACAGCGCGCAGCCGAGCGTCGCGACGCTCCACAGCGCGGCCATCAGCACGATGCTGCGCACGCGGCCGAAGCGGTCGGCGAGCACCGACAGCGGAAACGTCAGCAGCCCGACGAGCAGCGCGACGACGCCGGACAGCGAGCCGAGCTGCGTGTCCGACAGCCCCCACGCGTGCTTGAGCAGCGGAAACACGGCATTGAGCACCTGCCGCGACATGTAGTCCGACAGCAGCAGGCCGACGGTCAGCCCGAACACGAGCCAGGCATAGGCCGGCGCGCGCCGCCCGGTGGCCGCCACGTCCTGCAGCGACGGCTCGACGTGATGAATCAGCATGCGTGTCTCCTCCGGCGCCGGTGCGGCAATGCGCCGGCGCGGCTTGCGCGGCCCCGCTCCGTTCGTCGGAGCTTGCCTCGCGCATCGCGCGAGGGTGGGTGCCGCGCCACATCGATCGGCGGGCGGCGCGGGCGCGCCGCCCGGATGCGCGGTGCGTCAGGCCGCGCGCAGCGGCACGCTCAGCTGGCCGGGCCGGCGGTTCGGCGCCATCCCGAGCTGCGCGAGCGTCTCGTCGACGCCGTCGTACTGCACGCCGATCCGGTAGATCGCCTTCGCCTCCTTGCCGGTCGCGATATCGCGGCCGAGTTCGCGCGCGATCCGCACGCACTGCTCGACCTGCTGCACCGACGTCATCCGGTTGCCCTTCTGGTCGATGATCGTGTCCTCGATCCCGCAGCGCGGATGCAGCCCGAGCGCCATCGCGACGGTGTTGATCGGCAGCACGTTCTTCATCAGCGATTCGAGCGTGATGCACGCGCCGTCCGGGCAGCGCCGCACGAATTCCATGAAGTTGTACGGATTCGGGCCGTCGAAGCCGCCGCCGATGCCGACCCACGTGACGTTCAGCGGGCCGCGATAGACGCCGCGACGGATGATCCGCTCGAGCGTCTCGAGCGCGTGCATGCCGGTGAGCTGGAAATGCGGCTGGATGCCGGCCGCCTGCAGCCGGCGCAGATGCTCGTCGACCCAGCCGGGGCCGGCCGGCACGGTCATCTCGCGGTATGCGTCCCACAGCGCCGCCTCGTTCAGCGATGTGCCGGCGATGTCCTTGCGGTTCATCAGCTCGGTGATGTTCATCTGCACGGTGTTGATCGCGACCGTCACCTGGTCGGGCTTCGGCGTCAGCTCGGCGAGCATGTGGCGCGTGTCGTCGGACAGCCATTTCGCTTCCGCGCCGTCGCCTTCCGGCGCGAACGAGATCGAGCCGCCGACCTGCAGGATCATGTCGGGCACCGCCTCGCGCAGCCGGCCGAGCAGCTCGTTGAATTTCGACAGCCGCTTGCTGCCCTTGCCGTCGAGTTCGCGCACGTGCAGGTGCAGCACCGTCGCGCCTGCGTTGTAGCAGTCGACGGCCTTCTGTACGTGCTCGTCCATCGTCACCGGAATGTCTTCCGGGAAATCCGCGGGCATCCATTCGGGGCCGTACGGCGCGACCGTGATGACTACCTTGTCCTGGTTTTCCGGGTGCAGCGAATCGTCGAGAAATTGCATGTCGTCCTCCAGATGGAATCGTTGTGTTCGGGGCGTACGGGCGTGCGTGTCCCGTCGCGCCGGGCGGCAGGCCCGGCGTGTTGCATGGGGTTTCAGGAACCGGTCAAGGCGCGGGCGCGTTCAGATCAGAACGGCACGTCGCCGACGATGCCCGCGCGCTCCATCTTGCGCACGCACGGCGGGTAGTCCATCACCGCGTAATGCTGCGTGGCGCGGTTGTCCCAGATCGCGACGCTGTTCTTCCTCCAGCGCCAGCGCACCTGGTATTCGGGGATATACGCCTGGCTGATCAGGTATTGCAGCAACTGGCCGGCGCCGGGATTCGCGTCCTGCCCGTAGCGCACGCGCCCGGGCGTGTGGAAGTTCGTGAAGTGCGTCGTGAACGCGTTCACGTACAGCACCTTCTCGCCCGTTTCGGGATGCGTGCGCACGACCGGATGCTCGGCGTCCGGATACTGCGCCTTCAGCGCGAGACGCTTGTCGATCGGCATCGCCGCGCCGAAGCTCGCCTCGATGCTGTGACGCGCGCGCAAGTCCGCGATCTGCTGCTTCACGTGTTCCGGCAGATGCTCGTACGCGAGCACCATGTTCGCCCACATCGTGTCGCCGCCAACCGGCGGACCGTCGATGCAGCGCAGCACGCAGCCGAACGGCGGCGCCACGCGCCAGCTCGCATCGCTGTGCCACGCATTCTCGTAGCGGTCGTTCGGCTGGTCGGGCGACTTGTAGATCCGCACGAGGCCCGGGTGCTCGGGGTCGCTGCCGGCGACCGGATGATCCTCGAGCTCGCCGAAGCGGCGCGCGAACGCGACGTGCTCGGCGCGCGTGATGTCCTGGTCGCGCAGGAACAGCACGCGATGACGCAGCAGCTGCGCGCGGATCTCGGCGAACAGGCCGTCGTCGTGCACGGCGTCGGCGAGGCTCACGTCCAGCAACTCCGCGCCGATCGCACAGGTCAGGGGTTCGACTCGCATGCGCGTCTCCTCAGACGATGAATACCGACGAGCCGGTCGTCTTGCGCGATTCCAGGTCGCGGTGCGCCTGCGCCGCGTCCTGCAGCGCATAACGCTGGTTGATCTCGATCCGGATGCGGCCGGCCGCGACGTGCGCGAACAGTTCGCCGGCCAGGTCGTTCTTCTCGGCCGGATCGGCGATGTAGTCGGCCAGCGCCGGGCGCGTCAGGTACAGCGAGCCCTTCATCGCGAGGCGCTGCGGGTCGAACGGCGGGATCGGGCCTGACGCCGTGCCGACGCAGACCATCAGCCCGCGCCGCTTCAGCGAATCGAGCGAGCCTTCGAAGGTGTCCTTGCCGACGCTGTCGAACACGACGTCGACGCCGACGCCGTCCGTCAGTTCGCGCACGCGTTTCGCGACGTCCTCGCGGCTGTAGTCGATCGTGTGGTCGCAGCCGTGTGCGCGGGCGACCGCGGCCTTGTGTTCGCTCGACACGGTGCCGATCACGGTGAGCCCGAGCAGCTTCGCCCATTGCGACACGATCAGCCCGACGCCGCCTGCGGCCGCATGCAGCAGGATCGTGTCGCCCGGCGCGAACGCGTGGATGCGGCGCAGCAGGTAGGCCGAGGTCAGCCCGCGCATCGTCATCGCCGCGGCCGTTTCGCATGCGATGCCGGCGGGCAGTTTCACGAGCGGCGCGGCCGGAATCAGCCGTTCGGTGCTGTACGCGCCGAGCGTGTTGAGGAAGCCGGTGTAGGTCACGCGATCGCCGACGGCGACGTTCGTCACGCCGGGGCCGACGGCCTCGACCACGCCGGCCGCCTCGACGCCGATGCCCGCCGGCAGCGGAACCGGATACAGGCCGCTGCGGAAGTACGTGTCGGCGAAGTTCAGGCCGACGGCCTCGTGCCGCAGGCGAACCTGCCCGGCGCCCGGCTCGCCGACTTCGACCGCTTCCCAGCGCAGCACGTCGGGGCCGCCGGTTTCGTGGAATCGCACTGCATGTGCCATCGTGTTCTCCGTAAGTATTCAGTCGGATGCGCGTCACGCATCGTCGGGTTCGTCCGCGCCCGGCGTCGTCGCGGCTGTGCCGCTCGCCGGGGGCGCGTCCAGTTCGTTCCAGTCTGCGTCGCCCAGATAGCGCCGCGCGGCCGGGAAAATCACGCCTTCGATGCGCCCCATCTGCTCGAACGCACCGCGCGCATAGTCGGCGAGCGCGGCATCGAACGCGGCCGACGGCAATCCGTCGGCGGCGAGCCGCGCCAGCGCGTCGAGCGCGTGCGCATCGCGGCGCCGCTGGCGGTCGAGCTCGTCGAGTTCGGCCGCGGTGCTCTCCGCCCGCATGCGCAATGCCGCGAACAGGCGTGCTTCGGCGGATGCGCCGAAGCGTGCGTTCTGCAGCGTCGCGAGCGATGCCAGCGCGGCCAGCGGGTCGCCCGCGTCGCCGGCCGGTCGCGTTGCCGCGTCCGGGTCGTCGCTCGCGATTGTCAGCGCCTGCAGCCGCTCGCCGAGCGCACGATGCGCCGCGAGACAGCGGGCCATCACGCGCGCCTCGGCCGGCGCACGCCGTGCCGGGCACACGAGCACCGGCACGCCGCTCGTCGCCAGCAGCACCCGCCGTTGCGCGGTCGCGGCAGCATCGGCATCGTGCGGCAGCGCCGCGACGGCGATCAGGTCGCAGCCGAGCTCGCCGGCGACCGTGGCCGGCGAGGCGTCGCCGGCCCCCGGACGGACGGCCCCCGGATGGCCGGCCCCTGCGATCGCATGGGACAGGCCCTGCGCCCGTGCGGCGGCTTCCACTTTCGCACCGTGTTCCGGCATCCGCGCTCCGGATAAACGCGAGTCCGGCGCGGCGGCGGACAGCACGAACGTGACCCGCGCGCCGACCGCACGCGCCAGTTCGAGCGCATGGCCGATCGCATCGATGCCGCCGGGCACGCCGTCGACCGTCACGAGCAGATGGCGATACATCGTGCCGCTCCGCTTATCCGGCGCTCGGTGCGCTGCGTCGCGCGCCGGTCGATACGATGTTCATGGTCCCTCCTCGTTGCATTCGTCGGTTGCGTTCGTCACGCATCGGAACCCATGCTATCGACCGGGCGGCGGTGCGGCCCCACTCGTCGCGGGGGGGATTGACGCGCGAACGCGCTTCGGTCGATCCTTCCCCCCACGCCCACCCCGGACGCTGGCCCGCACGGCATCGCCGGATTCCGACTCCTGCCCCGATGGCCCACCCACCCGATCGCGCCGACGCGCCCCCCACCGAACTCGTGCTGAAGACGACCGCGCCGCGCGTGCCGGCGCAGTTGCTCGCGCGTGCGCGGCTGAGCCTTGCCGCGCCGGCGTTCGACGCGCGGCCCGTCACGCTCGTGCAGGCGCCGGCCGGCTACGGCAAGACCTCGCTGCTCGCGCAATGGCGGCGCGAATCCCTCGCGCTCGGCCGCGCGGTCGTGTGGCTGTCCGCCGACGAGCGCGACGACGCGCCGCGCCTGCTGCAGGGGCTCGTGCAGGCGGTGCGCACCGGTTGCGCGCGGCCCGGCTTCGGGCGCCTGATTCCGGACGGCGCGGCCCGCGCGCTGGAAGGACTGACCGCCTGGCTCGCCGAAGTCGCGCAACTGTCGATCGACGCGCTGCTGATCGTCGACGACGCGGAGCGGCTGCCGCCCGCCGGCCTCGACGCGCTGACCTACGTGCTGCACAACGCGCCGCAGAACCTGCGGGTGGTCGTCGCGGCCCGGCGCGGGCTCGATCACGCGGCCGGCGACCTGCTCGCCGGCGGGCAATGCACGCTCGCGGGCCCCGACTGGCTGCGCTTCACGCTCGACGAGACGATCGCGCTGGTCGGCGCGCGCTTTGCGCAGCGGGTCGACGCCGACGCGTGCGCGCGCCTGTTCGAACGCGTCGACGGCTGGCCGCTCGGGCTGCAGCTCGCGATGGCCGCGATGGCGCGCTCGGCCGATCCGCGCCAGGCCGTCGACGCGCTTGCCGCGCGGATGGACGGCACCCGCGACCGGCTCGTCGAGCTGCTGCTCGCGAATTTGTCGGCCGACGACACCGCGTTCCTCACGCGCACGAGCGTCGCCGATCGCCTGCATCCGTCGCTGTGCGCCGCGCTGCTCGACGACGCAAACGCCCCCGACCGGCTCGCGCGGCTCGCGCGCGACACGCCGCTGTTCATCGCGTCCGACGATTCCGACTGGTGCCGGCTGCATCCGCTCGTGCGCGATACGTTGCGCGACCGCCTCGCGGCGAGCCCCGACGCCGAGCGCAGCGCGCTGCACGCGCGCGCGGCCGCGTGGCTCGACGCGCATGGGATGACGGAGGAAGCCGCGCGCCACGCGTACGCGGCCGGCCAGTTCGACACGGCATACGCGCTTGCGCAGCGCTGCCTCGAGGACGCGATCAAGCAGGGCCGCATCAACGACGTGCTCGACTGGCTCGCGCTGCTGCCCGATGCGGAACTCGACAAGCGCCCCACGCTGCGGATCGCGGTCGCCTGGGCGCTGGCACTCGGCGAGCGCCATGTCGAGGCGCAGCGCCAGATCGCCGGTATCCTGGCCGATGCCGGCACGCCGGCCGCGATGCGCTACGAATGCGCGCTGATCCTCAGCGCGGCGGCCTATTACGCGGATGAAATCGACCGGTTCGTCGAGCTGTTCGAACCGTGGGCCGACTTCGTGCCGCCCGCGGCGACGTGGCTCGCGCAGATGCATGCGAACCGCCTGTCGGCGCGCGCGATCATCGTCGGCGAACCGGCGCAGGCACGCCGCTTCCAGCAGGTGGCGCCGCGCGGCGAGACGGCGGCCGGATTCGGCTACGTCGCGCGCTGGGGCGAACTGATCACCGGCCTGAGCTACCTGCGCGAAGGCCAGATCCGGCTCGCGGACGACGCGTTGTCGCCGGCACTCGCGCGCGCGGAAGCCGACCTTGGGCGCCGCCATCCGCTGACCTGCATGCTCGCGGCGATGTGCGCGGCGATCGCGTACGAGGCCGATCGCGTCGACCAGGCCGCCGCGCTGCTCGCGAACCGGCTCGACGTGCTCGAGCACGCGGGCACGCCCGACACCGTGCTGCTCGGCTACCGGACGGCCGCGCGCATCGCGCTGCTGCACGGCGTCGAGCACCGCGCGATCGACCTGCTCGAGGCGCTCGACGCGATGGGTGTCGCGCGCCGGCTGCCGCGCCTGTCGGTCGCGAGTCTCGCCGAGCAGGTGCGCATTCACGCGGCCCGCTATCGCGAGGCGACCTGCCATGCGCTCGTGGAACGGATCGATGCGATCGCCGCGGCCGAGTTTCCGTCGCACGGGCCGCTGTGGCGACGCCCCGTCGTGCTGCTGCAGGCGACGGCGCATGCGGGCGCCGCGCTTGCCGCGCGCCGCTGGGACGATGCGTGCGCGGCGCTCGACGAAGCGGCGGTGCTGGCGCGCGAGATGAGCATGGGACGCGAGCGCATCGAGATCATGGCGCTCAGCGCGTTCGCGCTCGAACAGTCCGGACACGGCGGCCGCGCGCTGCTCGACGAGGCGATGAACCTCGCGGACATGTTCGGCCTCACGCGCACGCTCGCCGACGCGCATCCGGCCGTCGCCGACTGGGCGCGCCGCATCGGCGACGAAGCGGCCGCGGGCGACGGCCCCGTGCGGCCCGCGCAGCCGCAGCCGCGCATCGTGCCGCCCGCACCGCGCAGCCCGGCGAGCCCGCGCGCGGTGCCGAGCGTCGTGCTGACGCCCAAGGAACGCGCGATTCTCGAACTGCTCGCGCGCAACCTGTCGAACAAGGAAATCGCGGTGGCGCTCGCCGTCGGCGAGGAAACCGTGAAGTGGCACCTGAAGAACCTGTTCGGCAAGCTCGACGCCAGCTCGCGCAAGCACGCGGTGCGCCGCGCGCTGGTGCTCGGATTGCTCGAAAGCGCGCCTTGAACGCCGCCTGCGCACGTCCGTAGCGGCCTTGCCCGGCCGTTGACGGCAACCCCGTCGCCGGCTGCCCTTCGATTCTCCGCAACCCTGCCCCCCGCGCATGGGGGGGAGCGGCCGCGCGTCGTTGCGTAACCTTTCCGCACGGCTCGCACCGGCGTCGCCTCACGCGCCTTCCCGCCTGCCTCGATGCTTCCCCCGCTCTACCCGCCCGGGCTCGATCCCGTGCGGTCCATTACGATCCTGGAGACTTCGATGAAGACGAAACTGGCCGCGCTCGCGGCGCTTGCCGGCTGTTCGGCGCTCGCGCATGCGCAATCCTCCGTCACGCTGTACGGCGTGGTCGACACGGGCCTGCTGTACCAGAGCACGTCGGCCGCGTCGTTCGGCCCGAAAGCGCCGAACACCGGCAAGGTGTTCCGCATGAAGGACGGCGGCATCTATTCGAGCTTCTGGGGTATCAAGGGCAGCGAGGACCTGGGTGGCGGCTACAAGGTCAACTTCAAGCTGCAGGGTTCGTTCGACAGCGGCACCGGCAAGATGCAGCTGAGCGACACGCCGGGCGCCGTCGCGATCTTCAACCAGGTGGCGTCGCTCGGCGTGTCGGGGCCGTTCGGCACGTTCACGGCCGGCCGCCAGATCGTGCCGATGATCTACGCGATGGCCGACACCGACGTGCGCAACGCGCAGTTCTTCGGCAGCGTGCTGACCGCGTGGCTCGGCCTGAACACCGCGGCCGGCTGGCCGGGAACGAGCACCAACGGCGCGATCGGCGCGCTGTACGACAGCAATGCGCTGGTCTATCAGTCGCCGACGTTCGCGGGCGCGTCGATCGCGCTCGAATACGCACCCGGCGGCGTCGCCGGGCAGTTCCAGGGCGGCACGCGCGAGTCGGTCGTGCTGCGTTACTCGAACTACGGGCTCAATGCATCGGCCGTCTACTACAACGGTCACGACACGAATCCGGCGCCGGGTGTCGCGCCGACCGGCGTCGACAACAACCGCTTCGTCTATGTCGGCGCGAGATACACGATCCGCGATTTATCGGTGTCGGCGTCGTACGGCAACGGCCGGAATCCGTCGCATGCGGACAAGGTGAACCTCGACATGCTGTCGGCCGGCATCGGCTATCGCTTCACGCCCGCGCTGCAGGTCGCCTCCGCCGTGTACTACCTGAAGGACCGCAACCGCGCCGAGAACCGGTCGACGGCCGTCGTGCTCACGGCCGACTACAGCCTGTCGAAGCGGACGATGGTGTATGCGCAGGTCGGCCACGTGAACAACCGCGGCACGATGAACCAGATGCTCGTGTACGGGCAGCCGGTCGCGCCCGGGGTCGGCACGACCGCCGCGATGCTCGGGCTGCGGCACAACTTCTGACGAAGCGGCAACGCGACGCGGCGGTGCTCGGGCACGGCGCGCGGCCGCCGTCTGCAACGATCGCGGGGATCGGCTACAGTGGGCGTTTTCGGCGCGCCCCGCCCGCCTGTCGAAGCGTTCGTCCCGTTCCTGTCGCGATGTCAGGGGCGCTCAGCGATGCGTGGCAGGACGGCGGAGCGCGGATCCTCCACGTTGACGAGCGAACCTCCATGCCCGATCTGTCCGCCTTCCCGATCACGAAGAAATGGCCTGCCCAGCATCCCGACCGTCTGCAGCTGTACTCGCTGCCGACGCCGAACGGCGTCAAGGTGTCGATCATGCTCGAGGAAACCGGCCTGCCGTACGAGCCGCACCTCGTGCGCTTCGACACCGACGACCAGCTGTCGCCCGAATTCCTGTCGCTGAACCCGAACAACAAGATCCCGGCGATCATCGATCCGAACGGCCCGGACGGCCGGCCGCTGCCGCTGTTCGAATCCGGCGCGATCCTGATCTATCTCGCGGACAAGACGGGCCAGCTGATCCCGAAGGATCCCGCGGGCCGCTACGAGACGATCCAGTGGGTGATGTTCCAGATGGGCGGCATCGGCCCGATGTTCGGGCAGGTCGGCTTCTTCCACAAGTTCGCGGGCCGCGATTACGAAGACAAGCGTCCGCGCGACCGCTACGTCGCCGAATCGAAGCGCCTGCTCGCCGTGCTCGACGCGCATCTGGCGAACCGCAAGTGGGTGATGGGCGACACGTACACGATCGCCGACATCGCGATCTTCCCGTGGGTGCGTAACCTCGTCGGTTTCTACGAAGCGGGCGACCTGGTCGGCTTCGGCGAATTCAAGCATGTCGCGCGGGCGCTCGATGCGTTCGTCGCGCGTCCGGCCGTCGCGCGCGGGCTCAACATCCCCGCACGCGGCTGAGCCGCGCAGCGGGCGCACTTCGCGGCCCGCGCTCTGCCTGGCCCGCCGCATCGCGCGGCGGGCGATTCTCCCGCTTCCGTCCGGCGTTTCCGTTTCCCGCTCGCTGCGTTCATTCGGCGCGCCGATTCGGCGGCGCTATTTTTCGGCGGACGTCGACGCCGCTTCTCCCAGTCCCGCCAGCAGCTTTGCCAGCAGCGCTGAAAGCTGCGCCTGCTCCGCCTTCGACAGCGCGGCCAGCATCGCGCGCTGATTGTCGACGTGCGCGACCACCGCATCGTCGATCAGCGCGCGGCCGGCGTCGGTCAGCGCGACGAGCGTGCCGCGGCCGTCGGCCGGGTTCGGCCGGCGCTCGACCCATCCGGCCTTCTGCAGCCGGTCGATGCGCGCGGTCATCCCGCCCGACGACATCATCAGCGCGTCGTACAGCGCGGTCGGCGTCAGCGCGAACGGCGCGCCGCTGCGCCGCAGCGTCGCCAGCACGTCGAATTCGCCTGGCTGCATCCCGTAGCGCGCGAACAACGGATTGAGACCGTCGCGCGCGATCACCAGCGCGGCCTCCTGCAGCCGTCCCATCACGAGCATCGACGACGCGTCCAGATCCGGGCGCTCGACGCGCCATTGCGCGAGCGCATGCGCGGCTCGATCCATTAACCCTCCTCGGCTCACCAGTTATCTTGACGTCGAGATAAATCGGCATTTATCTTGATGTCGAGACACTTTACATGAAAACGCGCGGCGCCCCTGACGGACGTGTCGCGCACCGACACCGAGGGCCGTTCCATGAATCGCTTCACTTCTCCCGGATGGCGGCTTGCCGCCATCGTGCTGGTCGGACTGAACCTGCGGCCGGCGCTGGCCGCGATCGGTCCGCTGCTCGACATGATCCAGCGCGCGACCGGCATCGGCGACGGCGCGGCGAGCCTGCTGACCACCATCCCGATCCTGCTGATGGGCCTGGGCGCGTTGAGCGCGCGGCGGCTGCAGCGCGTGACGGGAATCGTGGGCGGCGTATGGCTGGGCGTCGCGCTGATCGGCTTCGCCTGCGCGTCGCGCATCGGCGCGCAGCACGCATGGCTGCTGCTCGCGAGCGCATGCTGCGCGGGCCTCGGGATCGCGATGGTGCAGGCGTTGCTGCCGGGATTCGTGAAGGCGCATTTCGCGACGCGGATCGGCGGCGCGATGGGCGTCTATTCGACGTCGATCATGGGCGGTGCGGTGCTCGCGAGCGTCGTCGCGCCGTTCGCCGCGGCCCGCTGGGGCTGGCTGGTCGCGCTCGCGGGCTGGGCGCTGCCGGCCGCGCTCGCGGCGCTCGCGTGGCCGCTGGCCAGCCGGGGCGGCGACGCGTGGGTGTCCGTGCCGACGTCGGCGTCGATGGTGCAGGCGCGGCCGTCGCGCTCGCCGCGCGCGTGGCGGCTCGCGCTGTTCTTCGGGATCGCGACGGGCGCCTATACCCTCGTGCTGGCATGGCTGCCGCCGTACTACATGCGGCTCGGCTGGTCGCCGACCGCGGCCGGCAGCCTGCTCGGCGGCGTGACGCTCGCCGAAGTCGTCGCGGGGCTCGCGGTCTCGGCGACGATCGACCGCCTGCCCGATCGCCGGCCCGCGCTGCACGCGGCGATCGCGTCGCTGCTCGCGGGGCTGCTGGTGATGCTGGCCGCGCCGCAGGCACTTGCGTTGCCGGCTGCGCTGCTGATGGGTGCCGGTATCGGCGCGCTGTTTCCGTTGTCGCTGATCGTCACGGTCGATCATGCGGCGACACCGGCCGACGCGGCGTCGTTGACGGGGTTCGTGCAGGGCGTCGGCTATCTGATCGCCGGGTTGTTTCCGTTCGCGGCGGGCATCGTGCGCCAGCATCTCGCGGATCTGTCGCCCGCGTGGGTCGCGATGGCTTGCCTGTGCGTCGTGCTGTTCGCGCTGGCGACGGGGTTCGCGCCGCGGTTTGCGCGGCGCGTTGCGCGGGCGTAGCGCGAGTCAGGCGCTGCGTGTGACGGCGTTGAGCCGGTTCGTGGCGGGTGCGCGGTCGTTCGTCGTTGTTCGGTCACGCCGGATGGCACGGTTGCCGCCGTTCGGCCAGGGGCATTGATCGGCGGGCCGGCTCGCGAGAAAACCCGTCGCCGCGATGCCTCGAAACGCGAAGTGCGTTGCGTTCCGTGCACGCGCAATCAACTGCCGCTCGCATACAGCGTCGAATCCGCGAACCCCTCCGCATCGAGCACGCGCCCGATCAGGATCAGCGCGGTGCGCTCGATCCGCGTGTCCTGCACCTTGCCGACGATGTCGGCCAGCGTGCCGGTCACGCGTTCCTCGTCGGGCCAGCTCGCCCGGTAGATCACCGCGACCGGGCAGGCGGGCCCGTAATGCGGCAGCACTTCGTCGACGATCCGCGCGAGATGCCGCACGCCGAGATGGATCACGAGCGTCGCGCGATGCGCGGCGAGCGCGCCGAGCGCTTCGCCTTCCGGCATCGTCGTCTTGCCCGCGAAGCGCGTGAGGATCACCGTCTGCGCGACACCGGGCAGCGTCAGCTCGACACCGAGCGTCGCCGCGCACGCGGCCGTGGCCGTCACGCCGGGTACGATTTCGTACGGAATCCCGAGGGCTTTCAGCCGGCGGATCTGTTCGCCGATCGCGCCGTACAGCGACGGATCGCCCGAATGCACGCGCGCGACGTCCTGGCCTTTCGCATGCGCGGCGGCGAGCAGCGCGACGATCGCATCGAGGTCGAGCTCGGCCGTATTGACGACCTGCTCCGCGCGATGGCCGTCGAGCACGGCCGGCGGCACGAGCGAGCCTGCGTACAGAATCACCGGGCACGTGCGCACGAGACGCTGGCCCTTCACCGTGATCAGCTCCGGGTCGCCGGGGCCCGCGCCGATGAAATACACCGTCATCGAAAAATCTCCGTCAATTCATGGGGCAGCCGGCGCGCGGCGTCACACGCGCGCGCTCGGGTCGAGCGCATCGAGCAGCGCGGCGGCCGAGTCGAACGCGCGATCGGCGTCGGGCAGCGCCGGCCGGCGCAGCATCACGACCGGCAGCCTGCGTTCGCGCGCGACGTCGAGTTTGGCCTCGGTCGCGGCGCCGCCGCTGTTCTTGCTGACGACGACGTCGATGCCCGCGAGCGCGAACAGCGCGCGCTCGCCGTCGAGCGTAAACGGCCCGCGCGCGGCGAGGATCTGCGCGCGCGCGTTGCCGGGATGCGCATCGAGGCAGCGCACCAGCCAGAACTGGTGCGGCGGAATCTCGTCGAGATGCGCGAGCGGTTCGCGACCGAGCGTGAACAGCGGCCGCCGGAACGGCGCGAGCGCGGCCTCGATGCCGGCCCAGTCGTCGACCATCCGCCAGTCGTCGCCGGGTTGCGGCGCCCACGGCGCGCGGCGCAGCGCCCACAGCGGCACGCCCGCGTCGCGCGCGGCGGCCGCCGCGTTCGCGCTGATTCGCGCGGCATACGGATGCGTCGCGTCGATCACGAGGCCGATGCCGGCGCCACGCAGGTACGCGGCGAGCCCCGCCGCGCCGCCGAAGCCGCCGACGCGCACTTCGCAGCGCAAGTCGTCGGGCACCTTGCCGAGGCCCGCGAGGCTGTAGACGTGTTGCGGGCCGAGTGTGCGCGCGATCTTCAGCGCGTCGCCGGTGCCGCCGAGCAGCAGGATGCGCGCGCTCATCGTGCGCTCCCGACGAAGCGACCCTGCCGGTCGATCGCGAACATTTCGACCGCGACCGATGGCGGCACGATGTCGCGCGCGACCCGCAGCGCATGCGCGCAGACGATGTCGCCGAGCGGCACGCCGTCGGCCTGCGCGAGCTTGAGCGCTTCCTGGCTCGTGTTCGCCGCGCGCATCGCGGCCTGCAGCGCGGCGTTCGCGCCCGCCTCGGCCGCCCACTGCGCAAGCAGCGGCAGGTCGATGCTCGAATGGCGGCTGTGCAGATCCAGATGGCCCGCCGCGAGCTTGCTGAGCTTGCCGAAGCCGCCGCACATCGACAGGCGCGCGACCGGCGCGCGGCGCAGGTGCTTGAGCACCGCGCCGGCGAAATCGCCCATTTCGATCAGCGCCATGTCGGGCAGGCCGTAGTGCGCGCGCATCGCATCCTCGCTCGCGTTGCCGGTGCACGCGGCGATGTGCGCGATCCCGTTCGCGCGGGCGACGTCGATGCCCTGATGGATCGACGCGATGTACGCCGAGCACGAGAACGGCCGCACGATGCCGGTCGTGCCGAGGATCGACAATCCGCCGACGATGCCGAGGCGCGGGTTCATCGTCTTCAGCGCGAGCGCCTCGCCGCCCTCGACGCCGATCGTCACGTCGAAGCCGCCTGCATAGCCGAATTCGGCCGCGAGCGCGTCGAGGTGCGTGGTCATCATCTGGCGCGGCACCGGATTGATCGCCGGTTCGCCGACCGGCAGCGTGAGTCCGGCGCGCGTGACGGTGCCGACACCCGGCCCCGCGTGAAAACGCACGCCGGGCGCGGCCGCGAGCGCGACGCGCGCGAAGACGAGCGCGCCGTGCGTGACGTCCGGATCGTCGCCGGCATCCTTGATCGTGCCGGCTTCCGCGCCGTCGGCCGTCGTCCGGCAGAACGCCAGCCGCATCATCACGTGCTGCCCCTTCGGCAGTACGATCTCGACGGCGTCGACCGCGTGCCCCGCCAGCAGCAGGCGCGCGGCGGCGAGCGACGTCGCGGTCGCGCAGCTGCCGGTCGTGTAGCCGAAGCGCAGCGGCGCCGGTTGTTCGGGGGTTTCGTCGCGCATCACGCGGGGTCCGTGAGGTCCGTTGCCGTGGCATCGGGTTTGCGCACGTCGTACAGGGTGACGGGCAACGGCTGCCGCCACGTGTCGAAGCGGCCGAGCGGCTCGGCGTGCGCGAGCGATACGCGCGTGAGCGTGCCGCCGTGCATCCCGCGCCACGCGGCGAGCGCGAGCTCGCCCTGCAGCGTGACCGCATTCGCGACGAGCCGGCCGCCGGGCTTCAGTGCCGTCCAGCACGCGTCGAGCACGCCGGGCACGGTCGCGCCGCCGCCGATGAAGATCGCGTCGGGCGCAGCGAGCCCCGCGAGCGCGGCGGGCGCGCGTCCCGCGACGAGTTGCAGCCCCGGCACGCCGAGCGCGTCGCGGTTGTGCTCGATGAAGCGCTGGCGCTCCGCATGCGACTCGATCGCAATCGTCTGGCACGACGGATGCGCGCGCATCCATTCGATGCCGATCGAGCCGCTGCCCGCGCCGACGTCCCACAGCAGTTCGCCGGGCGCGGGCGCGAGGCGTCCGAGCGTCAGCGCGCGCATGTCGCGCTTGGTGAGCTGGCCGTCGTGGCGGTACGCGTCGTCGGGCAGGCCGGGCGTGAGTGCGCGGCGCGGCGCATCGGGGCCGGCCTGGCAGTCGAGCGCGACGAGATTGAGCGCGGCGGTCTCGTCGATGTTCCAGTCTTGCGCGAGACCGTCGATGCGCCGCTCGAGCGGCCCGCCGATGTGTTCGAACACGCTGATGCGCGTCGGGCCGAAGCCGCGCGCGGCGAGTTCGGCGGCGACCGTGGCCGGCGTGCGGCCGTCGGCGCTCAGCACGAACAGGCGCCGGCCCGGCAGCAGATGGCGCGCGAGCGTCGCGAGCGGCCGGCCGACGAGCGACACCGCGCCGACGTCCTGCAATGCCCAGCCGAGCCGCGCGGCCGCCAGCGACAGCGACGACGGTGCGGGCAGCACGCGCCATTCGTCGGGGGATAGTTCGCGCGCGAGTGTCGCGCCGACGCCGAACAGCATCGGGTCGCCGCTCGCCAGCACGCAGACGGGCGAACCGCGTCGCGCGAGCAGGCCCGACAGGTCGAATGGCGACGGCCACGCGGCGCGTTCGGCCCGCAGCCGCGCGGGCAGCATGTCGAGGTGCCGCTTCGCGCCGACGACCCGCGACGCCTCGAGCAGCGCGCGCCGTGCGCTGCGCCCGAGCCCCGCGTAGCCGTCGTCGCCGATGCCCACTACCGTCAGCCACGCCGTCATGCACCCTTCCCCATCGTCCGGTTCCATCGAGTCGCCGCACGGCGCCGGTATGGCGCCGGTGCGGCCGTCCGCATTGCGAAAGTCGGCATGGTACCGTGTTCCAGCGCGCGTTTCATCTGCCGGCCCGCCGACGCCGGGCCGCATTTCGCTTCGGCCACGATGCCCGCTCGGCGGTCGCGAAGCGCGGGGGAAATCGGGTATGCTACGGCCGTTCGTTCGCCGGTGCCCTTCGGGGCCGAAGAGGGAACACAGGGCGCGCACCGCGCCGCTGTGGCTGCCCCCGCAACTGTAGACAGCGAGCCGATCTCCCCCTCGTGCCACTGGTTTCACCGGGAAGGCCGGGAGCCGGCGCCGACCTGTCAGCCAGGAGACCTGCCGGCATGAAAGTGCGTGCGTGCCAGTCGGCGTCGGGCGGGGTGTACCGATGCGTTGGCCGCGGCGCGACACTGTCCCGGTATCCCGTTGAGTTCCGCCCCCGATTCCATTCCTGCATCGCCCGTCGTGCGCCCGTCGGCTTGCCCGGGGCTCGTGCGCGTCGTCGAGGCCGCCGACGGCGGGCTGTGCCGGATCAAGCTGCCGGGCGGCCGGCTCGACGCGCGGCAGGCGCGTGCGATCGCCGCGGCCGCGCGCGCCTGCGGCTCCGGCGCGATCGACGCGACCAATCGCGCGAATCTCCAGCTGCGCGGCATCCGCGACGGCGCGGCCGATGCGCTGGCCGACGCGTTGCTCGATGCCGGCCTGGGCCCGCGCGCCGGCGATGCCGCCGACGACCGAGCCGCGCTCGCCGCGAGCGACGACGTCCGCAACCTGATGCTCAGCCCGCTCGCGGGGCGCGATCCCGACGCACTGCTCGACAGCCGCGCGCTCGCGCTGCCGTTGCTCGACATGCTGACGCACGAGCCGCGCCGCGGCGAGGTGTCGCCGAAATTCTCGATCCAGCTCGACGGCGGCGAATCGGTCGCGGCGCTCGATCATCCGCACGACATCTGGCTCGCCGCGTGGCGTCGCGGCGACGGCGCGGTCCGCATCGCCGCGGGCGTGGCCGGCTGCCCGCCGGTCGCGCCCGGTGATTCGCCCGCCTGGTTCGACGTCGCGCCGGACCAGACCGTCGCGCTCGTTCGCGCACTGCTGCTCGCGTTCCTCGATCTCGCGCCGGCCGACATCACGCGGATGCGCGCGTTGCTCGCAACCGGCGGCGCATGCGCGTTGCGCGAGCGCGCGCAGCATTACGCACCCTTCCCGCTCGAAGCCGATCCGGCACTGGCCGGCTGGCGGCGCAAGCATGCGGACGCCGCGCTGCGTTTCGGTGCACGGCCGTCGCGCGATGCGGATCGCTGCAGCGTCGGCGCGCAGTTCGCGCTCGGCCGGCTCGACGCAACGCAACTGGAACGGCTCGCGGCACTCGCCGACGCGGAAGGCGACGGCACGCTGTCGATGACGCCGTGGCAAGGCGTGTTCGTGCACGGCGTGCGGCACGAACGCACGCCGGCCGTGCTCGACGCGCTCGCGTCGCTCGGCCTCGTGTGCACGATGTCCGACCCGCTGGCGGCGCTGGTCGCGTGCACCGGCAGCGCGGGCTGCGCGAAGTCGCGCGCCGATACGAAACACGATGCGCTCGCGCTGGCCGCGCGCGTCGGCCATCCGGTCGACGTGCACCTGACCGGCTGCGAGCGCCACTGCGCGCTGCCGCACCCCGCGACGTCCACCCTCGTCGCGGTCGCGCCCGGACGCTACGACCTTTACCGGCGCGACGCCGCCGCGGGCCTCGGCGCCCCGCTCGCGCGCCATCTGACGATTGACCAGGCCGCGGACCGACTGACGGACGCGCGGCACAGCCAGGACACCACCGATGCTTGACTACATTCGCGACGGGCAGGAAATCTACCGCCAGTCGTTCGCGACGATCCGCGCCGAGGCCGACCTGTCACAGGTTCCGCCCGATCTCGAGAAGCTCGCGGTGCGCGTGATCCACGCGTGCGGGATGGTCGATGTCGCCTACGACCTGCGCTTCTCGGCCGGCGCCGGCACGGCGGGCCGCGCGGCGCTCGCGGCCGGCGCGCCGATCCTGTGCGACGCGCGGATGGTCGCCGAAGGCATCACGCGCGCGCGGCTGCCGGCCGGCAATCGCGTGATCTGCACGCTCGGCGAACCGGAAGTACCTGACCTCGCGCGGCATCTCGGCAACACGCGCTCGGCCGCGGCGCTCGAACTGTGGCGCCCGCATCTGGCCGGCAGCGTCGTCGTGATCGGCAATGCGCCGACCGCGCTGTTCCACCTGCTCGACATGATCGACGCCGGCGCGCCGCGCCCCGCGCTGATCCTCGGCTTTCCGGTCGGCTTCATCGGCGCGGCCGAATCCAAGGCGGCGCTCGACGCCGACAGCCGCGGCGTGCCGTACGTCGCGCTGCTCGGCCGGCGCGGCGGCAGCGCGATGGCCGCGGCCGCCGTCAACGCACTCGCGACGGAGGCAGAATGACGGCCCCGCGCGGACGACTGTTCGGGGTCGGCGTCGGCCCCGGCGACCCTGAACTAATGACGATCAAGGCGCTGCGCGTGCTGCAGGCCGCGCCGGTGGTCGCGTATTTCGTCGCGAAGGGCAAGAAGGGCAATGCCTACGGGATCGTCGAGGCGCATCTGCTCGATGCGCAGACGCAATTGCCGCTCGTCTATCCGGTGACGACCGAGGCGCTGCCGCCACCGCTCTGCTACGAGACCGTGATCGCCGACTTCTACGACACGGCCGCCGAGATCGTCGCGTCGCATCTCGACGCCGGGCGCGATGTCGCGGTGATCTGCGAAGGCGATCCGTTCTTCTACGGGTCGTACATGTACCTGCACGATCGCCTCGCGCCGCGCTACGACACCGAGGTGATCCCGGGCGTGTGCGCGATGCTCGGCGGCACGGCCGTGCTCGGCCAGCCGCTCGTCTATCGCAACCAGAGCCTGTCGGTGCTGTCCGGCGTGCTGCCGGAGGACGAATTGCGCACGCGGCTCGCGCAGGCCGACGCGGCCGTCGTGATGAAGCTCGGCCGCAACTTCGACAAGGTGCGGCGCGTACTCGACGAACTGGGACTCGCGAAGCGCGCGCTGTACGTCGAGCGCGCGACGATGGCGGCGCAGCGCATCGTGCCGCTCGACGAAGTCGATCCGATGGCGTCGCCGTACTTCTCGCTGCTCGTCGTGCCGGGGGAAAAATGGCAAGGATGACGACTCCGCCCGCGATCGTGATTCTCGGCGCGGGTGCACTCGATACCGCGCGGCGTATCCAGACGCGTTATCCGGGCGCCGTCGTGCACGGGCTCGCGTCGCGCGTCGAGGCCGACGTGCCGTTCGACGAGCTCGGCGCGCACCTGCGCGAGCTTTACGCGCGCGGCCTGCCGATCGTCGCGCTGTGCGCGGCCGGCATCGTGATCCGTTGCGTCGCGCCGGCGCTCGCCGACAAGGGTGTCGAGCCGCCGGTGCTCGCGGTCGCGGAAGACGGTTCGGCCGTCGTGCCGCTGCTTGGCGGACTGACGGGCGTCAACCTGATCGCGCGCGAAATCGCCGAATGCCTCGGCGTCGCGCCGGCGATCACGACGAGCGGCGAGCTGCGCTTCGGCGCGTGCGTGCTCAACCCGCCCGACGGCTATGCGCTCGCCGATCTCCAGCAAGGCAAGCGTTTCGTGTCCGACCTGCTCGCGGGTGCGGCCACGCGCGTCGACGGCGCGGCGCCGTGGCTCGACGACGTCGCGCTGCCGCGCGACGCTGCGGCCGCGCATGCGATCCGCGTGACGCCCGATGCGTGGCGCGGCGCGCGCGACGAACTCGTGATCCATCCGCGCAGCGTGGTGGTCGCCATCGAGGCCCGCGGCGTGCGGGCCGATGCGTCGCCGTCGCTCGCCGAGCGCATCGATGCGCTGCTCGATACGCACGGTCTCGCGCGGCTGGCGCTCGCCGCACTCGTCGCGCCGGCGTCGTTGCTCGGCGATGCGCGGGTCGAGGCGGCGGCACGGACGCTGGGCGTGCCGCTGCGCTTCGCCGATGTCGAACGCGACGAAGACGCCGATGCGGCTGCCTTGCTGGGTTCGACGTTGCGTGTGGCGCACACACTGCGCGCCACGTCCGACGGCCTCGCGTGCGCGGTCGCGACGCAACCCGTCGATCCCGCGACGCTCGGCCGTGCGCGCGGCCGCCTGACGGTGCTCGGCCTCGGCCCGGGCGATGCGGCATGGCTCACGCCCGCCGCGCGCACCGCGCTCGCGCAAGCCACCGACATCCTCGGCTATACGACCTACGTGACGATGGCCGGCCCGTTCCGCGCGGATCAGCGCGTCCACGGCACGGACAATCGCGAGGAAATGCAGCGCGCGCGCCATGCGTTCGAACTGGCGGCCGAAGGCCGGCGCGTCGCGGTCGTCTCGTCGGGTGACCCGGGTGTGTTCGCGATGGCCGCGGCCGTGCTCGAAGCGCTCGACGAAGCGCGCGATCCGCGATGGGCCGCGGTCGAACTGCGCGTCGAACCCGGCGTATCGGCATCGCTCGCGACCGCCGCGCAGGCCGGCGCGCCGCTCGGCCACGATTTCTGCGCGATTTCGCTGTCGGACAACCTGAAGCCGTGGGACGTGATCGAGACGCGCCTGCGGCACGCGGCGCAAGCCGATCTCGTGATGGCGTTCTACAACCCGATCTCGCGTGCCCGGCCGTGGCAGCTCGACCGCGCGCTCGATGCGGTGCGCGCGCATCGAGCGGCCGATACGGTCGTCGTGCTCGGCCGCGACATCGGCCGGCCCGGCGCGACGCTCACGACGACGACGCTCGGCGCGCTGCGCAGCGATCAGGTGGACATGCGCACGATGGTGATCGTCGGTTCGTCGACGACGCGGCGTTTCGCGATCGGCGACGGGCGCGAGTGGGTCTACACGCCGCGCTGGTATCGTTGAACGTCGCTGCGCCACGCGCGGCCGACCATCCGAACGATATCGGTCGGAAAAATCGCCCGCTTCGCGTTTCGATATGCGATCGAATCGGCAAGATCGTTACGTATCGGGAATCGAATAACGAAAAGAACACCTAAGTATTCACGATTCGGCGCGAATCCTCCAAGATGAGCACGCCGCCGGGCGGGCATACCCGATCGCCCGCCCGGCGGCGATACGCGGGCCAGCGTATCCCTCTTCCACTTGGAGAACACAATGAACAACAACGTGTTGCCGCGATTCAACCCGCGCGCGCTCGCCGCGGGCTGTCTGCTCGCCGTGGCGAGCGTGTCCCACGGCGCCGGCGTCTATGCGCCCTTCGTCGACGTGACGCTCTACCCGACGCCGCTCGTCGACCGGATCGGCGTCCAGCAAGGCATCCAGCAGTTCACGCTCGCGTTCGTGGTCGCGGGCAGCGGCTGCGTGCCGTCCTGGGGCGGCGTGCAGCCGATCGGCAACGGCGCGAGCGGCGACCTGCTCGCGTCGCTGTCGACGTCGATCGCGAGCTATCGCGCGAAAGGCGGCGAGATTGCCGTCTCGTTCGGCGGCGCGAACGGCACGCCGCTGATGCAGGCATGCTCGAGCGTGCCCGCGCTGAAGACGGCCTATCAGACCGTGATCGACACCTACGGCCTCACGCACGTCGACTTCGACATCGAGGGCGCATCGCAGCAGGACAGCGCCGCCGTCGCCCGCAACTTCCAGGCCGTCGCGCAACTGCAGTCCGACTACGCGGCGAAAGGCAAGCCGCTGCACGTCACGCTGACGCTGCCGACGATGCCGACCGGGCTCACGCAGGATGGCGTGAACGTCGTCACCGCGGCCATCGCGAACAAGGTCGCGTTCGACGCGGTGAACCTGATGACGATGGACTACGGCCCCGCGAACATCGACATGGGCGCGGCCGCGATCAGCGCCGCGCAGGCGCTCTATACGCAGCTCGATACGGCGTTCAAGTCGGCGGGCCAGCCGAAAACGGGCGCGCAGCTGTGGCAGATGGTGGGCGTCACGCCGATGATCGGGATGAACGACGTGCAGGGCGAAACCTTCACGCTCGCGAATGCGCAGAGCGTGTTGAATGCGGCGATCGGCAACGGCTACGGTTTCTTCGGCAACTGGTCGGTCGGCCGCGATCAGCCTTGCCCGAACAACGGCGCATATGTGGCGCCGACCTGCTCGGGTATCGCGCAGCAGCCGTATGCGTTCGCATCGATCTTCCGCAAACTCGACGGCAAGTGGGGCACGGGCGTCACGCAGGATCCGAACTACGGTGGCGGCTCGAACGGCGGAACGCCGCAGCCCGGCGCGCCCTGGTCGGCCGGCCAGGTCTATACGGCCGGCGCGACGGTGACCTACCAGGGCACGACGTACCAGGCGCAATGGTGGACACAGGGCGACGTGCCCGGCCAGGCGGCGGTATGGAAGCCGGTCGGCGGCGGCACGCCCGTATGGTCGGCAACGACCGCGTACCAAGGCGGCACGTGCGTCACGTATCAGGGCGCGAAATACTGCGCGAAATGGTGGACGCAGGGCGACAACCCGAGCGCGGGCGGCGTGTGGGTGAAGTCGTGACGGCGCGGCGCACCGGCGCGTGACGCGCCACGGCCGTTCCCGGATGCCGCCCGGCATCGCGGCGAACGGCCGCCGAAGCAGCCCTCCGCCGTGCTTCGCGCTTCTTGCTAGCCGCGCCCCTGCTCGGCCAGCAGCCGCGCCTTGGCGTCGACCAGCAGCGCCGCATGCGTGTCGCGATGCTGGCGGATCCGCTCGGTCGGCCCGACGATCGACAGCCCGTACCAGTCGCCGTCGAGCGTCAGCGCGACCGCGATCGCCGACAGCTCGGGCGCGCTCTCGCCGAGGTTCTCGGCCCAGCCGAGTTCGCGAAACCGCGCGGTTTGCGCGACGAGTGCCGGCAGGTCGGCCACCGTCGCATCGGTGAAGCGTTCGAACGACAACTGCGCGCCGAGCACCTGCTGCGCGTCGCTCGCGAGCGACGCGAAGATCGCCTTGCCGATCGAGTTCGCATGCAGCGGCCGCAGCTCGCCCGGCTGGCGCGTGTAGCGGATCGCCTGCTCGGATTCGACGACGTCGAGATACGTGACCGACGCGCCCTGGATCTTGCCGAGCACGGCCGTCTCGTGGCTCGCGTCGCGCAGCGCGACGAGATGCGGATGCACGATGTCGACGACGGGATCGGTCGCGTCGATCGCGGCGGCGATCGTCTGCAGGCGCCGCGTGGGATAGTAGCCGCCGCGCTTGCGCACCTCGTACAGATAGCCGCGGCTCACGAGCGTGCGCGCCATCGCCAGGCAGCTCGACGCGGGCACGTTGAGCAGGCGCGCGAGTTCGGTGAGCGGCAGCGGCCGCCGTTCGGCGGCGAACAGCTCGAACAGGTCGAGCGTGCGGGCAACGAGTTTGACGTCCATGACGAGCGCTTGATTCGGAACGGGAAACCGCGCGCCGGGCGGGCCGCCGCGCGTCAGTACGACTTCGGCAGCCCGAGCACCTTCTCCGCGATGTAGCACAGGATCAGTTGCGGGCTCACGGGCGCGAGCCTCGGAATCATACACTCGCGCAGATAGCGCTCGACGTGGTATTCCTTCGCATAGCCCATCCCGCCGTGCGTCGCGATCGCCGTCTGGCACGCCTGGAACGCGGCTTCCGCGCCGAGGTACTTCGCGGCGTTCGCCTCCGCGCCGCACGGCTGCCCCGCGTCGTAGCGCGTCGCGGCCTTCATCACCATCAGCCACGCGGCTTCGAGCTGCATCCAGGCCTGCGCGAGCGGATGCTGGATCGACTGGTTCTGCCCGATCGGCCGGCCGAATACGACGCGCTCGCACGCATACTGCGTCGCGCGCCGCAGCGCGGCCTGCCCGAGGCCGATCGCCTCGGCGGCGATCAGGATCCGTTCGGGGTTCAGCCCGTGCAGCAGGTAGCGGAAGCCGTCGCCCTCGTTGCCGATCAGGTCGTCGCGCGGCACGCGCAGGTCGTCGATGAACAGCATGTTCGAGTCGACGGCCTTGCGGCCCATTTTCTCGATCTCGCGCACCTCGACGCGCGAACGGTCGAGGTCGGTGTAGAACAGGCTCAAGCCATCGGTCGGCTTCGCGACCTGGTCGAGCGGCGTCGTGCGCGCGATGATCAGCATCTTGTTCGCGACCTGCGCGGTCGAGATCCAGATCTTGCGGCCGCTCAGCACGTAGTGGTCGCCGTCGCGACGCGCCTGCGTGGCGAGGTGCGTCGTGTCGAGGCCGGCATCGGGCTCGGTCACCGCGAAGCAGGCCTTGTCGCGGCCGGCGATCAGCGGCGGCAGGAAGCGCGCCTTCTGCGCGTCGTTGCCGAACACCTGCACCGGGTTCAGCCCGAAGATGTTCATGTGGACGGCCGATGCGCCCGACAGGCCGGCGCCCGACGCGCTGATCGTGCGCATCATCAGCGCGGCCTCGGTCATCCCGAGCCCGGCGCCGCCGTGGGCCGGGTCCATCGCGATGCCGAGCCAGCCGGCCTCGGCGAGCGCCGCGTGAAAGTCGGACGGAAACCCGCCCGCGCGATCGCGTTCGAGCCAGTAGTCGTCGCCGAAGCGTTCGCAGATTTTCTCGATCGCGCTTTCGATCGCGCGCTGGTCGTCGGTCAGGTCGAACTGCATGGATTGCCCTCCAGGAAAACGTGAACGGCCGCGCCGATCCATGCGGGCATGAGGTGTCTCCTCTTGCAGCGGTGCGGCGCGGCGTGATGTGCGAAGGGGGCGCGGGCGGCGCCGGCCGCGATGCGGGTCAGTTTCGACGCGGGCCGTCGTCGTCGCGTGCGTCGCCGGCGAACACCTGCGCCGCGTGTTCGTTCAGTGCGGGCGGCGGCCGCCGGTACGTGGCCGGCGTGCGGCCGAGCTTGATCGGCGACGCGATGCCGCGATGCCGGCCCAGCTCGACCTTCATCCGCCGATGCGCGACGTGCGGATGGTCGAGCGCCGCATCGAGCCCGAGCACGGGCGCGCACGGCACGCCCCGGCGCATCAACTGCTCGGCGAGTGCCGCGCCGTCGTGTGCGGCCAGCGCCGTTTCGAGCAGCGCGCGCAGTGCGGCGCGGTTCGCGCTGCGCGCGCGGTTGTCGACGAAGCGCGGATCGTCGGGCCAGTCGCGCGTGCCGAGCACGTCGCACAGCGCGGCGAACTGCCCGTTGTTGCCGACCGCGAGAAAGATGTCGACGCTCGCGGTCGGAAAGCTGTCGTAAGGCGTGATGTTCGGATGCGCGTTGCCGGTGCGTGCCGGCGCCCTGCCCGAATGGAAGAAGTTCGGCGTATGCGGATGCAGGATCGACAGCGCGCAGTCGAACAGCGTCGATTCGACGAATTGGCCACGCCCGCTCGCATCGCGTTCGCGCAGTGCCATCAGCACGCCGAGCGCCGCGTTCAGCCCGGTGACGAGATCGACGATCGGCACGCCGACGCGCAGCGGCGCGCCGCCCGCCTCGCCGTTCACGCTCATCAGCCCGGCCAGCGCCTGGACGGCCGCGTCGTAGCCGGGCAGCCCGCCGAGCGGGCCGTCCGCACCGAAGCCCGACACGCGGCAATGGACGAGACGCGGAAAACGCGCGTGCAGCGTCTCGAAGCCGAGGCCCCAGCGCTCCATCGTGCCGATCTTGAAGTTTTCGACCAGCGCGTCGGCGTGCTCGAGCAGGCCAAGCAGGCGCTCGCGATCCTCCGGCTTCGTCAGGTCGAGCGCGATGCCGAGCTTGTTGCGGTTCACGCCGAGGAAATACGATGCGGTGTCGCCGTCGAACGGCGGCCCCCAGGTGCGCGTCTCGTCGCCCGACGGCGGTTCGACCTTGATCACCTCCGCGCCGTGGTCGGCGAGAATCTGCGTCGCGTACGGGCCGCCCAGCACCCGCGACAGATCGATGATGCGCAACCCCGCCAACGCGCCCTGCTGCTCCAGTTCCGCCATGCGTCTCGCTCCCGCTTCCGGTTGATCGGACCGCCGGTTCCGCCGTGCCGACAGGCGGCGGCACGCTTTCCCGGACTTGAATGATAATTCTTGTGTGTGAATTTATATTCACACTCGGGAATTTCATTGTCAAGCCGGGCATGCCCCGGCAGCCGGGCGGAGAACGCGGTCGCCCGCAAGTGGGGACGACACCGAACGCCGGCCGGTTGCGGCGCCGGGCCGCGGTTCGCTAAGCTGGCGGAGAGTGCTCACTGAAGACAGGCGGACCTTTCATGAAACACATGCTGCTCGCGGCCATCGTGCTGGCGTCGACGCTGGGCGTCGCCCGCGCGCAAACCCAGACTTACCAGTTTGGCGAAGGACAATCACAGCCGCGGGCCGCCGCGCCGACGGCACGGCCCGCGCCCACGCGCCCGCACGTGAACCCGCCCCCGCATCAGCACCGGCGCGCCATCCACAAGCGGCGCCATGGGCGGTCCGGGAAACCCGCGCGCACGGGGTTCTACACGCACGCGTGACGCGATGCGCGGTGCGCGCGCGACAACGCACGGAACTGTCACGAACGCCCGGTATGATCGGCGCGGCGGCTTGCATGTCGTCGTGCCCGACGATCGGGCGACGGGCCGGCACCGCCGGTCGACGACCATTTCCCTCCACGATTCAGCACCTGTTTTGCCGAACATGAATACCGGGCCGGATACCGTCGCGAGCATCAAGGAACGCGCCACGATCGTGTGCCGCCAGCGCAGCAGCGTGTTGCTGGTCGCCCGTACCGCGGCGCGCTGGTCGCTGCCGGGCGGCACGATCCGGCGCGGCGAGACGCCGCTCGAGGCCGCGCAGCGCGAGCTGGCGGAGGAAACGCGGCTGGAGGGGCTCGCGCTCGACTATGCGGTGCAGTTCGGCGGCCTCACGAAACTTCATCACGTGTTCGTGGCCGACGTGCCGAAACACCTGACGCCGCGCGCGAGCAACGAGATCGCGCGCTGCAAGTGGTTCGACGTCGAACGGCTCGAGACGCTGCGCGCGAGCGTGCCGACCCGCAAGATCATCGAACTGCTGCACCTCGACCGCTTTCCCGCGCACGCGCACGCGGACTGGCCGTTCCGCTCGCGCTGAACCGGCCCGCGCGGCTCACCCGCGCAGCAACGGACCGGCCTTGCGCTCGAGCAGCGCGACGAGTTCGGGCTGCATGTACGCGTAGCGGTCGGGAATGTCGAGGCAGACGATCTTCTTGTGCTTCAGCCGGATGCCGAATCGGGCGGACAGCTTCGCCTTGTGCGCCCGCTCCATCACGAACACGATCTCGGCCCATTCGAGTTGCTCGGCGGATAGGCGCGTCTGCGCGTCGGGCGCGAGGCCCGCGGAGTCGGTTTCGACTCCCGGCCACGCGGCGAACACCGCCTCGGCCGTCGGGCTGCGCAGCCGGTTGCGGCTGCAGATGAACAGGGCCCGTGTCATGCCGGTGCACGGCGGCCGGATGGTCCGCTCGACCGGTCAACCCTGCGGAATCGTGCCGGGCCGCACGTAGGCCAGCATGTGCGGCACGTAGTCGGCCTTGCCGAGCTCGACGCCGTGATGGCGCAGGATCGCGTACGCGGCGATCGCGTGAAAGTAGAACTGCGGCAGCGCCCAGTCGCGCGCGTACTGTTCGCCCGTCATGTCGAACGCGGTGCCGTTCGGCAGTTCGAGCGCGATCGGCAGAGCGGCGCCGCCGTCGAGTGCGTCCGGCGCGAGTTCGCCGAGGAATGAGATCGTGCCGGCGACGATCCCTTGCGCATCGCTGAGCGTGCCGGGCTGCGCGTCGGCATGCCAGCCGGCTTCCCGCAACGCCAGCAGCGCGTCCGGCAGCGGTTCGCCGCGCAGACGGTAGACCGGCTCCATCGCCTGGAAACAGGAAAACCGCACCTGGGCGGCGAGCGGATACATGTCGGGCGCCAGCTTGAGCGTCAGCAACGCATCGGGCGCGTTGCCCTCGGCCTGCCGATGCGCGGCGGCCTTGTCGAGCCACGCGGATTGCGCGCGCAGCATCTGGGTGAAGGTCGGAACGAGAAGTTGGGTCGGTGACATCCATGCTCTCCGATGAGGCGTTCGCGCCACGATATCAATGTCGGCGCGAATCCGTATTCTGCCGTAGCCGACGTTTCGACGCGAAACCGGTGACGTATCGCACGACCGACGCCCGGTGCGTCACGGTTTGCCGTGGCGCGCCAGGAAGCGATCGAATTGCGACGCGAACGCCTTGCCGTCACGTACGCTGAACGGGGCCGGGCCGCCCGTATCGATGCCCGCGCTGCGCAGCTGCTCCATCATCGCGCGAGTCGACAGCCGTTCCTCGATGTTCTCGCGGCTGAACCAGTTGCCGCGCGGGTCGAGCGCATGCGCGCCCTTGTCGAGGACGGCAGCGGCCAGCGGGATGTCGGCCGTGATCACGAGATCGCCGGCTTCCGCGAGTTCGACGATCCGCGCATCGGCCACGTCGAAGCCGGCCGGCACCTGCAGCGCCTTGATGAACGGCGACGGCGGCGTGCGCAGAAACTGGTTCGCGACCAGCGTCACGCAGATCTCGGCACGACGCGCGGCGCGAAACAGCATGTCCTTGATGACGGCGGGACACGCGTCGGCATCGACGAGTACTTGCATGGCAGGGATTCCGGTGGATAGAAACGGCGATCATAGCGCAGCGCCGGCGCGTCGCCACGCACGGCTGCCCACGCGATCAGCCGGCCGGCCCGGCGCACAGCGACGCGGCCGTCATCCATTGCGCGCCCCAGGCATCGGCGAGCCGCCTGCCCTGCCCGATTCGCACGGCCGCATCGTCGAAGTCGACGAACACGACGTGATCGGCGGCCGCTGGTCTCGGCGGCGTTTCGCGCGTGCGGCCGTCGGACAGCACCCATAGCCAGCGCTGTTCGTCCGGCGTACGTCGTGCGGCGCCCGCGAGCAATTGCGCGGCGGCCGCGATGCCGTCGGCAAGCGGCGTGCCGCCGCCGCCGTCGACCGGTTCGAGCCAGCGCGCATTCCACCAGCGCGGCACGGCCGGGCCGAAGCGCCGCGCGGCGCCGTCGCCGCCGAAGCAGATCAGCGCGGTTTCCACGCGGTCGCGCGCGGCCTGATCGAAGTACGCGACGATCAGGCCTTTCGCGAGCGCGAGCCGCTCGTGCGCCAGCATCGACGCCGAACAGTCGAGCACGAAGCAATGGAGCGCGCGCGGTGTGCCGGCCCGCTTGCTGAAACGCAGATGCTCGGCGTGCAGCGGGCCGCCGCGCTTCGCGGCGAGCGTCGCCGGCCATGCAACGGCCGTGCCGGCACGCACCGTACCCGGCACGCGCGCGGCAGCGCCTGGTTGCCATCGAGGACCGCGAACGGTATTCGCGGCGGCGTCGGCTCGATGGCTCAGCGTTTTTTTAGCGGCAGCGGCACCACGCTCTTCACGTCACGCAGTCCGGCCGGCTCGGGCGGCAGGTAGCCCCAGTCGCCTTGCGATGCGGTTGCGTCGTTTCGTGCCGCGCCCGATGGATGGCCGGGCTGCCGGTGCGTGTCCGGCGGCGGATCGTCGCGGTCGCCGCCGGCCTCCGCATGCGACTGCGTCGCGGCCGACGACGGCGGCGTACCCGCATGGCGTCGATGCCGCAGCACCGCGTCGGCCACGCGTTCGACGTGCGACACCGTCACCGCGCCGGCCTGCTCCAGCGCCGCGAGCGCGCGCGCGGCGCGCAGCATCACGAGGTCGGCGCGCAGGCCGTCGACGGCCGCGTCGATGCACAGCGCGCTGACGCGCGCATGCACCGCGTCGTCGAAATCCAGCGCCGACAACCTTGCCCGCGCCGCGCGGATCCGGTCGCCGAGTTCGCGCTGCGCGGCCGCGTGACGTGCGCGAAACGCGTCCGGGTCGAGATCGAACGCGAGGCGCGCCTTCACGATCTGCTCGCGATGCGCGGCGTCGAAGCAGTTCTCGAGTTCGACCATCAACCCGAAGCGGTCGAGCAATTGCGGGCGCAGTTCGCCTTCTTCGGGATTCATCGTGCCGACCAGCACGAAGCGTGCGTCGTGCGCATGCGACACGCCATCGCGCTCGACCACGTTCACGCCGCTCGCGGCGACGTCGAGCAGCGTGTCGACGAGCCCGTCGGCGAGCAGGTTCACCTCGTCGACGTACAGCACGCCGCGATGCGCGCGCGCGAGCAGGCCCGGCCGGAAGCGCACGCCGTTTTCGGCGAGCGCATGGGCGAGATCGAGCGTGCCCGTGACCTGTTCGTCGCTCGCCGACAGCGGCAGCGTGACGAATGCCCCTTCGGGCAGCAGTTCGGCGAGCGCGCGTGCGGCGGTCGATTTCGCGGTGCCGCGCGGCCCGCTGACGAGCACGCCGCCGAGCGACGGGTCGATCGCCGCGAGCAGCAGCGCCTGCTGCAGCGGTTGCTGCGCGACCAGCGCCGCGAACGGAAATACCGCGCGGGCGCGATGCGTCGTCGAATCGGTCATCGCCGTCCTCCTTCCTGACATTGTTCGCTGTCGAGCCAGACCGCTTCGATCCGCTCGCGATAATCGCCCGGCTGCTGCCACAGCCCGCGCTGCATCGCTTCGACGAAGCGTTCGCAGATGCCGCGCAGCGCCTTCGGGTTGTGGCGTTCGAGGAACGCGCGGGTGTCGTCGTCGAACAGGTACGCGTCGGCGACGAGCGCGTACTGGTGGTCCGACAGCACGCGCGCGGTCGCGTCATAGCCGTACAGGTAATCGACGGTCGCGGCCATTTCGGCCGCGCCCTTGTAGCCGTGGCGCTTCACGCCGTCGAGCCATTTCGGATTGACGACGCGCGAGCGGATCACGCGCGCGATTTCCTCGCGCAGCGTGCGCATCTTCGGCGCGACCGGGTTCGCATGGTCGCCGTGGTAGATGCTCGGCTGCTGCCCGGACAGGTGCCGCACGGCTGCCGTCATCCCGCCCTGGAACTGGTAGTAGTCGTTCGAATCGAGGATGTCGTGTTCGCGGCTGTCCTGGTTCTGCACGACGACGTCGATCGTCGCGAGCCGTTCGCCGAACACGTCCGGCGCGGCGTCGCCGGCGCTGTTCTGCGCGTATGCATGGCCGCCCCACTGGCGGTATGCATCGGCGAGATCGGCGTCGGTCTGCCAGCGGCGCTGGTCGATCAGGTCCTGCAGGCCCGCGCCGTAGCTGCCCGGCCGCGCGCCGAACACGCGCCAGCCGGCACGCCGCCGCGCTTCGTCCGGCGCCACGCCCTGCTCGATCCATTTCGCGCGTTCGCGCTCGACGCGCGCGCGGATCGGGTTCAGTGCCTCGGGCTCGTCGAGCGCGGCAACGGCCTGCACGGCCGCGTCGAACAGGTGCATCAGGTTCGGGAACGCGTCGCGGAAGAAACCCGACACGCGCAGCGTCACGTCGATGCGCGGCCGGTCGAAGATCTCGATCGGCAGGATCTCGAAGTCGGTCACGCGATGGCTGCCGTGCGCCCATTTCGGCCGCACGCCGAGGAGCGCGAACGCCTGCGCGACGTCGTCGCCGCCGGTGCGCATCGTGGCCGTCCCCCAGACCGACAGACCGATCGCGCGCGGATAGTCGCCGTGGTCCTGCAGATGGCGTTCGATCAACTGCTGCGCGGACTTCAGCCCGAGCGACCACGCGGCCTGCGTCGGCACCGCGCGCGTATCGACCGAATAGAAGTTGCGGCCCGTCGGCAGCACGTCGGGCCGGCCGCGCGACGGCGAGCCGCTCGGCCCCGGCGGCACGAAGCGGCCGTCGAGCCCGCGCAGCAACTGGCGCAGTTCCTCGCCACCGCACGCGTCGAGGGCGGGCAGCAGCGTCGAGCGCACGCGCTCGAGCACGGCGAGCGTGCTCGGCCAGTCGCCGGGCGGCGTGGGGGCGGCATCGGCGCGGGTCTCGCCGGAAACGGCCGCGCACAGCCCGTCGAGCCAATGCTGCGCGAGCCGTTCGAGCCGCTCGCGCGTGTCGCCGGCATGGCGCCACGGCGACGCGTCGAGCGCTTGCAGAACGGCCGGCCGCGGGCCCGTCCACGGCGCGGCCCAGTCGGCCGCGAGCGGATCGAAATCGTCGCCGAGCGCGAGATCGCGCGCGAGCGCGCCGATCAGCCCCGCGCGTTCGCCCTTGCCGTCGCCGACCGGAAAACGCGCGAGCGCGAGCAGCGTGTCGCGTCGCTGACGGTCGGCGGGCGACACGCCGAACACGTGCAGCCCGTCGCGAATCTGCGCTTCCTTCAATTCGCACAGCCACGCGTCGACGCGCGTCAGCAGCGCATCCTCGTCGCCCGCATCGCGCGGCGGCGACACGCTCAGTTCGTCGTGCAGACGGTGTTCGGCGATCGTCGCGAGAATCGTCTTGCGCAGCAGCTTCGCGCGCCGCGCATCGACCATCAGCGCTTCGTAGTATTCGTCGACCTGCCGTTCGAGATCCTGCAGCGGGCCGTAGTTTTCCGCGCGCGTGAGCGGCGGCATCAGGTGATCGACGATCACCGCCTGCGCGCGGCGTTTCGCCTGGCTGCCCTCGCCCGGATCGTTGACGATGAACGGATACAGATGCGGCAGCGGCCCGAGCGTCAGGTCGGGCCAGCACGCGTCGGACAGCGCGACGCTCTTGCCCGGCAGCCATTCGAGGTTGCCGTGCTTGCCGAGGTGGATGACCGCGTCGATGCCGAACGCATCGCGCAGCCAGAAATAGAACGCGAGATACGCGTGCGGCGGCACGAGATCCGCATCGTGGTAGCTCGCATAGTCGTTCTCGCCGCGCGAGCGCGACGGCTGGATGCCGACGAACACGTTGCCCGCGCGCCAGCCGGCGATCGTGAAGCGCCCCTGCCGCAGCGTCGGGTCCGCTTCGGGCGGGCCCCAGCGCGCGTTCAGCGCGTCGCGCACCGCGGCCGGCAGCCGCGCGAAATGCGCGACGTAATCGGCCAGCGCGAAGCTCTGGAACGCGGGGCGCAAGGCGCGCACGGCCGGGTCGTTGGTCACGCCTTCGGTGAGTCGCGCGATCAGCGCGTCGCCATCGGCCGGCAGGTCGGCCACGGCATAGCCCGCATCGCGCAGCGCCGCCAGCACGCGCAGTGCGGACGCCGGCGTGTCGAGCCCGACGCCGTTGCCGATCCGCCCTTCGCTTTGCGGATAGTTCGCGAGGATCAGCGCGATGCGCTTGTCGGCGTTGTCGAGCGTGCGCAGCCGGCACCAGCCCCGCGCGAGCGCCGCGACGAACGCGACGCGCTCGGCGTCCGGCTGGTAGCGCACGACGTCGACTTCGGTGTGCGGACAACGATACGCCAGCCCCTTGAAGCTCACCGCGCGCGTGACGATGCGCCCGTCGACCTCGGGCAACGCGATGTGCATCGCGATGTCGCGCGCATGCAGCCCCTGGTTGTCGGCCACCCACGCGTCGCGATTGCCGCCGGACAGGATCACCTGCAGCACCGGTGCATCGCCGGCGAGCACGTCGGGCTCCGGGCTGTCGATCGCGCCGGCCGCGAACGCGGTGGTGTTCAGCACGAGCGCGACGCGATGCGTGTCGTACAGCTGCGTGATGACCTCGCGGCTCACCGCATCCTTCAACGACGTGACCGCGATCGGCAGCGGATTGAGCCCTTCGCGCACGAGCGCATCGGCCAGCGCGTCGAACACGGCGGTGTTCGCGGCTTGCCAGTGCGCGCGATAGAACAGGATCGCGACGACGGGCGCGCCGGGCGTCCAGCGCGCACGCCAGTCGTCGACGCTCGCCGGGTCGCGCGCCGGGTGATACAGCGCGGCGGCCGGCAGCGGGCGCGGCAGCTCGGGTTCGTCGCCGAAACCGAGCGTATGGAACGCGATGCTGCGCAGCAACGCTTCGGCGTTGTGCATGCCGCCTTCGCGCAGATAGCGCCACCACATCCGGCACAGGTCGGGCGCGACCGTGCTCTTCGCGACGAGGTTCGGGTCTTCCTGCAGGTCGCCCGAGAACATCGCGAGCTGCTGCTTGCGTTTCGACGCGAGCGACACGGCCTGCTCGATCCCGTACGGCCAGTATGCTTCGCCGCCCAGATGATCGATCACGACCGTCTTCGCGTGACGCAGCACGTCATCGACATAGAAATCGACCGACGCCGGCTGCCGCAGGAACGTGACGTTCGCGAGCCGCACGCTCGGAAAGCCGGCGGGCAGTTTCGGCACGACGCTGGCCAGCAGCGACAGCGTCGTGTCGGCCGAGCTGAGGATCACGATGTCGGCCGGCTGCTGGTCGATCCGGACGACGCCCTGCGTATCGTCGACGAAGCCGCCCGGCGTGGTGCGCAGCAGATGCATCGCGCGTTACGCCTGTTGCAGGTCGGCCGCGCACGCGGCGTCGAACGCGCGCTGCAGCGCGGCCGCGTCGAGATCCTCGCCGATCAGCACGAAGCGGCTCGCCCGCGTTTCGCCGTCCTGCCAGCGACGGTCGAAGTAGCTGTCGAAGCGGCGGCCGACGCCCTGGATCACGAGCCGCATCGGCGCATCGGGCAGCGCGGCGAAGCCTTTCGCGCGGTAGATCGTATGCGTCTCGACGACACGCTGCAGCGCGGCGATCGTCGCCTCGCGCGTGCCCGCATCGCCCGACACCACCACCGAATCGAAATCGTCGTGATGATGGTCGTGATCGCCGTCGTCGGCCGAGCCGTGATGGTCGTGCCGCAGGTGGATCGTTTCCTCCGACGCCGATTCGAGCCCGAGCAGCATCGCGACGTCCAGTTCGCCACGCGTCGCGCGCACGATTTTCACCTGCGGCGGGATTTCCTCGCGGATCGCGGCTTCGACCTCGGCGAACCGCGCGTCGGCGACGAGGTCGGCCTTGTTCACGATCACGAGGTCGGCGGACGACAGCTGATCGGCGAACAGTTCGTGCAGCGGCGATTCGTGGTCGAGGTTCGGATCGGCGCGGCGCTGCGCGTCGACGGCCTGCGGGTTCTCGGCGAACTGGCCGCTCGCGGCGGCCGGACCGTCGACGACGGTCACGACCGCGTCGACCGTGAAGCTGTTGCGGATCGTCGGCCAGTTGAAGGCCTGCACGAGCGGCTTGGGCAGCGCGAGGCCCGACGTCTCGATCAGCACGTGATCGATGTCGGCGCGGCGCTCGACGAGCGCTTCCATCACCGGATAGAACTCCTCCTGCACGGTGCAGCACAGGCAGCCGTTCGCGAGTTCGTACAGCTGGCCCGACGCTTCGCCCTGCGCGCCGTCCGCGTCCTCGCAGCCGATGCCGCAGCCCTTGAGGATTTCGCCGTCGATGCCGAGCTCGCCGAATTCGTTGACGATCACCGCGATGCGGCGGCCTTCGGCGTGCTGCAGGATGTGGCGCATCAGCGTGGTCTTGCCGCTGCCGAGAAAGCCCGTGACGATCGTGACGGGAAGCTTGCGTAAGGTCATGGTGGATCCTGTGTGGAAAAGGGAGTCAGGCCGAGAGCGTCACGTCGATCTCGTCGTAGCGTTTGAGGCGGTAGATCGCGGCCGACACGATCCAGCACGCGAGGAACAGGCCGATCACGACGTAGCCGAGCATCCCGAAATGCGATGCGACCATCGTCGAGAAATTCCACACGGGCCCCTGCAGCGACAGTTTATCCGCGAGCAGCGCGAGCACCTCGATGCCGCCGATCAGCGCGGCGACCAGCACCGACACGAACGTGATCGTCATGTTGTAGTAGATCTTGCGGATCGGCCGCACGTACGCCCAGCGGTACGCGCCCATCATCAGGATGCCGTCGGTCGTGTCGACGAGCGTCATGCCCGCGGTGAACAGCACCGGCAGCACCATCACCGACCAGAACGACAGGCCGCCCTGCACCTGCGTGGCCGAAATGCCGAACAGCGCGATTTCGGTCGCGGTGTCGAAGCCGAAGCCGAACAGGAAGCCGACCGGATACAGGTGCCAGCTGCGCGACACGAGGCGGAACAGCGGCCGGAACAGGCGGGCCAGCACGCCGCGCTGGTTCATCAGCATGTCGAGGTCGGCGTCGACGATCGTCTCGCCGCGGCGGGCCGCGCGAAACGTCCGGTAGACGGAGATCAGGATCAGCAGGTTGGCGGCCGCGAGCACCAGCAGGAAGAACGCCGACACGCTCGTGCTGATCACGCCGCCCCAGGTCTTCATGCTCTCGAAACGCGCGAGCGACGCCGCGGTCAGCGCGACCGCGACCGACATCACGATCACCACCGTCGAATGGCCGAGCGAGAAGAACAGGCCCGCGCCGAGCGGGCTGCGGCCCTCCTGCATCAGCTTGCGCGTGACGTTGTCGATCGCGGCGATATGGTCGGCGTCGACCGCGTGGCGCAGCCCGAACACGTAGGCGAGCAGCGCGGTGCCCAGCAGCACGGGCTGGTCGCGAAACGCGACGAAGGCCCAGATCCACGCGCCGACGTTGAAGGCGACGAGCAATGAATAGATCGCGACGATTTTGCCGCGCAGCCCGGATGAGCTGTCGTTGAACAGACGGAAGAACGAGTCGAGCATGATGCTCCTTTGCGAACGGTCGACATGATGAATGCCAACACGGCCGTCGTCGGCCCCGCCCGCGCCGCCGGCCGTTCTTCGCCCCGGCCCGCGCGTGCTGCGGCTGACGGGTCGGCAAAGGAAGCGGGCAGCGTTCGGGCGTCGGGCGTGCTGCGGCCGTGGACGATGCGCCGCCTCCCCGCGGCGCTGAACCCCACGTTCTGGCCGGTATCCGGGCTGACGAACACGCCGCTTCGCCTTCCCGGATGCGCGGCATCCAGTGGCGGTCGTCCGCATGCGGCAGGCATGCGGCGAAGCGGCGCTGCATCGCGCTGGGCGCGATGCGTTCGCTTACCGTTGCGGGGGCAGCACAGGTTGGCTCGACTGCGGTGCAGCCAGGCTCCCTGTTTCCCGTTTAACTGCGCGCGCCGGAGGAGCGCGCGCGAGCACCAAAACGCGTGCGAGTGTAGGCGGCGGTGCGGGGAGCGTCAAGGCGGAACGGGCCGCCGCGGTGCGTTCGGCATGGCCGCGGCATCGTGCCGGGGGCGCTCGCGGCGCCCGCGGGGCGGGTTCGCGCGGGCCGACCGCTGTGCTATCGTATGCGCCGCGTTCGGTGCTCGCATGCGCATTCCGCGCACGCAGTTAAACGGGAAACAGGAGGCGGAAGTCCGCCCGGCCTGTGCTGTCCCCGCAACGGTACGCCGCCCGCGCGCCGCGGTTCCCCCCGCGCGCGCCCAGGCCGCCCGCGATGCCACTGCCCTTCAGCGGGCGGGAAGGCTGCGGCCTGGCAAGCGGCCAGCCCGGATACCGGCCGACGCAAGGGGCGAGCCCGCTGCTCGCCGAACGCCCGATCCGCGGGGGACGGATGGGGTGCGCTTCCCGCCCGCGTTCGCGCGGGCTTCGCCCGATCCATCATGCCTTGCCTGTCCGCCGGCCGCCGATGTGCCGCTCGCCGTCCCCTTTCCACTGCCACGACACGGTGTGCGCCGTGCCGCGTCCGATGAGCCGCGCCTGGCTCGTCGGCGCCGGCCCCGGCGACGCCGATCTGCTGACGCTGAAGGCCGTGCGCGCGATCGCCGCGGCCGACGTGCTGCTCGTCGACGACCTCGTGAACCCCGACGTATTGCGCCATGCACGCGCCGACGCGCGCATCGAGCACGTCGGCAAGCGCGGCGGCCATGCGTCGACGCCGCAGGAGGCGATCGTCGCCGCGATGCTCGCGCACCTGCGTGCAGGCCGCTGCGTCGCGCGGCTCAAGGGCGGCGATCCGTTCGTGTTCGGCCGCGGCGGCGAGGAGCTGCTCGCGCTCGGCGCGGCGGGTTTCCCGGTCGAGGTCGTGAACGGCATCACGGCCGGTATCGCGGCTCCGGCCGCGCTCGGCATTCCGGTCACGCATCGCGGCGACGCGCAGGGCGTGATCTTCGTCACGGGCCACGGCGCGGGTGCCGACGAGCCCGACTGGCGCGCGCTGGCCGCGACGCGCATGACGATCGTGATCTACATGGGCATACGCCGGCTCGACGCGATCGTGGCCGCGCTGCGCGACGGCGGCGTGCCCGGCGACATGCCGTGCGCGGCGATCGAGAACGCGACGCGCGACGGACAGCGGCACGTGCTCGCGACGCTCGACACCGTCGTCGAACGCGTGGGCGCGACCGGTATCGGTTCGCCCGCGATCGTCGTGATCGGCCGCGTCGCGGCGCTTGCCGACGATCCGGCCGTGCGCGCGGCGCTCGGCGGCCGCGCATGATGCGCGTCGCGCTCGGCGTCGGGTTTCGCGCGGACGTGACGGCCGCGCAACTCGATGCCGCGATCCGCGCGGCGCTGAAGCACTACCCCGATGCCGAGCCGGCCGTCGTCGCGACGCTCGCCGACAAGGCGCGTGCCCGGCCGCTGCGCATGCTGTGCGCACGCCGCGGCTGGCCGCTCGTCGCGTTCGACGCGGCGCAGCTCGCGCAGTGCCCCGAACCGCCATTGAGCGGCCCGTCGGCTGCCGCGCTCGCACGTTTCGGCGTCGCGGGCGTGGCCGAGCCGTGCGCGCGGCTCGCGGCGCCGCGGGGCCGGCTGCTCGGCCCCAAATCCATCCTGGGCGGCGTGACGGTCGCGCTCGCCGGCCCGCTCTGAACCCTTTGTTTTGCTTTCGACAGGACGATTCCCGATGAAGACCGATGCCGAATCCCATCAGCGGATGACCGAACGCCGCCGCGCCGGCCATGAAAAAAAGCAGGCCGCCGCCACCCAGGAAAAGGGCCTGCTGATCGTCAACACCGGCAACGGCAAGGGCAAGAGCACGGCCGCGTTCGGCATGGCCGTGCGCGTGCTCGGCCACGGCATGCGGCTCGGCGTCGTGCAGTTCATCAAGGGCGCGCTGCACACGTCCGAGCGCGACTTCCTCGGCGCGGTCGCGCAATGCGACTTCGTGACGATGGGCGACGGCTATACGTGGAACACGCAGAATCGCGACGCCGACATCGCGACCGCGCGCAAGGGCTGGGACGAGGCGCGCCGGATGATCGAAAGCGGCGAGTACCGGATGGTGATCCTCGACGAGCTGAACACCGTGCTGAAGTACGAATATCTGCCGCTCGACGAAGTGCTCGCGACGCTCGTCGGGCGGCCGGATTCGGTGCACGTCGTCGTCACGGGCCGGCATGCGCCCGATGCGCTGATCGATGCGGCCGACCTCGTCACCGAAATGCGGCTCGTCAAGCATCCGTACAAGGAGCAAGGCGTGAAGGCGCAGCCCGGCGTGGAGTTCTGAGCGATGCCGGCCTGCCCCGCGCTGTTCGTCAGCGCGCCCGCGTCCGGCCAGGGCAAGACGTCGGTGACGGCCGGCCTCGCGCGGCTGCACCGGCGGCTCGGCCGGCGCGTGCGCGTGTTCAAGACCGGGCCGGATTTTCTCGATCCGATGTTGCTCGAACGCGCGAGCGGCGCCCCCGTGCATGCGCTCGACCTCGGCATGGTCGGGGAAGCCGGCTGCCGTGCGCTGCTCGCCGATGCCGCACGCGACGCGGACCTGATCCTGATCGAAGGCGTGATGGGATTGTTCGACGGCACGCCGAGCAGCGCCGATCTCGCGGTCGCGTTCGGCGTGCCGGTCGTCGCGGTGATTGCCGCGAAGTCGATGGCGCAGACGTTCGCGGCGATCGCGTTCGGGCTCGCGCGGTTCCGCCCCGAGGTGCCGTTTCACGGCGTGCTGGCGAACCGCGTCGGGTCGCCGCGGCACGCGGAACTGCTGCGGCAGGCGTTACCCGACGACTTGCGCTGGCTCGGCCACGTGCCGGCCGATGCGGGCATCGCGCTGCCGGAGCGGCATCTCGGCCTGCACCAGCCGGCCGACATCGACGACCTCGATGCGCGGCTCGAGCGCGCGGCCGACGTGCTCGCGCAGACGGCGCTCGCCGAATTGCCGCCCGCCGTTTCGTTCGCGGCGCCGGACGTCCGCGCCCCGCTGCCGCGTACGCTCGCCGGCACGCGGATCGCGATCGCGCGCGATGCGGCGTTCTCGTTCATTTATCCGGCGAATCTGGCGCTGCTCGATGCGCTCGGCGCGCAGCTTCGGTTCTTTTCGCCGCTGGCCGACGAACCCGTGCCCGCCGATTGCGATGCGCTGTTCCTGCCGGGAGGCTATCCGGAACTGCATGCGGCGACGCTTGCGGCGAATGGCGTGACCGCGCGGACGATTCGCGCGCACGCGGCGGCCGGCCGGCCGATCGTCGCGGAATGCGGGGGGATGGTGTATCTGTGCGAATCGCTGACCGACGTGGACGGCGCGACGACGCCGATGCTCGGGCTGCTGGCGGGCCATGCGACGATGCAGCGCCGATTCGCGGCGCTCGGGATGCAGCAACTGGACACGCGCACCGGGCCGATGCGCGGTCATACGTTTCATTATTCGCGGCTCGCTACGCCGCTGGCGCCGGTGGCGACCGCTGCGCGGCCCGACGGCGCGCCCGGCAGCGGCGAGGCCGTTTATCGCGCGGGCCCGATCGTCGCGACGTACATGCACATGTACTGGCCGTCGAATCCGGAAATGGCGGCCGCGCTGTTCGGCGGCACGGCATTCTGACGCAAACCGTGGAAGGTCGCGATGTCAGTGCTTTTCGCGGCCCGGCGCTTCCGAACGTGAAGTCCGGATCACGGTGCCGTCGGGCGAGAAATGCGCGTTGAACATCGCGTCGCCCGATACGCCGCCCTCGGCCCAGTGCCAGCTCCACACTTCTTCATGACTCAACGCGTATTGCGCGACCTCGGTCGGCTTGCCGAGCAGTTGCCGTACGTCGTCCTTCGACATCCCCGGCACGACCTTCGCGATGTTTGACGCCGTCAGGGCCTGCGTGATCGACACGAGCCGGCCGTCCGGCCCGAAATCGAGCATGTACGTGCTCGTGCCGTACGGGCCGCGCGGATACTCGAAACGCTGCGAGCCGTCCTCGCCCTGCCTCACCATCTCGGGCTTGCCGGCCTGGCGCAGCACGTCCTCGGTCGTCGAGACGCCCGGCTGCAGATTGCCGAACGCCATCGGATCGGGCTTGATCGCATTCACCGCGTCAGCCACCTTCTGGTCGTCGCAACCGGCCGCCAGAACGCCGACCGCGCAGGCCGTCAGCACGGTCAGAAACTGTTTTCGCATGTCATCCACACCTGTATTCATCGAGCCGATCCGGCGTCGCGCGCAGCGTAGCACGCGGCTCGTCCCGTCGATGTCAAGGAGCGTCAAATTCGCGCGCATCCCGCGCGCCCGGTATCACGGCCGTGCTGGCGCGTACCGGGCGGCGGCGCCCGCGTCGATGCGCTGCGGCGTCACGCCAGGAACGTCTCGGCCAGCTTGACCCAGTACGATGCGCCGGTCGGCAGCACGGCGTCGTTGAAGTCGTAACCGGGGTTGTGCACCATGCAGCCGCCCTCCCCGTCGCCGTTGCCGATGATCAGGTAGCAGCCCGGCCGCTTCTCGAGCAGGAACGCGAAATCCTCGCTGCCGGTGAGCGGCACCATCCCGTCGATCAGGTTCGCCTCGCCGACCCACTCGCGCGCGACGCCGCGTGCGAACGCGGTCATCTGCGCGTCGTTGACGAGCACCGGGTAGCGGCGCTGGTAGTCGATCGTCGCGGACGCGCCGAACACCGCAGCCTGCGCATGAACGACTTCCTTGATGCGCGTCTCGAGCAGGTCGCGCACTTCCGGCTTCAGCGCGCGCACGGACAGGCGCATCTGCGCGCGGTCGGGAATCACGTTCGGCGCCTCGCCCGCATGGATCGCGCCCACCGTGACGATCGCCATGTCGAGCGGCGACACGTTGCGCGACACGATCGTCTGCAGCGCGACGACGATCTGCGCGCACACGACGACCGGGTCGATCGCCCGGTGCGGCACCGCGCCGTGGCCGCCGCGCCCCTGCACGTCGACGATCACGGTATCCGACGACGCCATGAACGGCCCCGGCAGGAAGCCGAACTTGCCCGTCGGGAAGCCCGGCATGTTGTGCATCGCGAAGATCGCGTCGCACGGAAACTGCTCGAACAGCCCGTCGTCGAGCATTTTCTTCGCGCCGCCGAGCCCTTCCTCGGCCGGCTGGAAAATCAGGTTCAGCGTGCCGGAAAAGCGGCGCTCGCGCGCCAGGTGCTTCGCGGCCGCGAGCAGCATCGCCGTGTGGCCGTCGTGGCCGCACGCGTGCATCTTGCCGGGGATCGTGCTCTGGTACGGCAGGCCGGTCGATTCGTGGATCGGCAGCGCGTCCATGTCGGCGCGCAGGCCGAGGCGCTGCGTGCCGTTGCCGACCTTCAGCTGCGCGACGACGCCCGTGCCGCCGAGCCCGCGATGCACCGTATAGCCCCACGCCTGCAACTGCCCGGCGACGAGGTCGCTCGTCGCGAATTCCTCGAAACCCAGCTCGGGGTGGGCATGAATGCGGTGCCGGATCTCGATCATTTCGTCGGCGAGGCCTGCGGGGATCACGCTGTGCGTCACGGTGTCGTCTCCTGGGTTTCGTGGGGAAGCTGCAGGCAAGGATAGTCGGTTGAGCGGCAACCGGACAGACAGAAAGTCGTCACGGCGGCAACCAGGAGTTGCCTGTCGATCGTCGTGGCGCGCGACGAATGCGCAACGGATCGTACGACGGAAGGAAACCGGCCATTCGGGCGACTGCCGCCAGCGGTCGGGATTCGCGACACTGCGTGTTCCGTCTCGATTTTTCAGGTGGGAGGGCGTGTTGATTGCCGTTCGTCATTCCGGAATAATTCCGTCACATCAATGGGTTGAGGATCTTTGTTCATTTTTTGACGGCCGTACATTTTTTGTGTACGCTCGTGAAAAAGTGAACAGGCGATCCACCCCGATGCCCAAGAACGCCACCCTGCCGATCTCGGAACAGCACGTGCTCGACGAAGCCTGTGCCGCGTTCGGACGCGCGACCCGGCGCTTCGACGCCCGGCCCGTGCGCGTGCCGGCCGCATACAACGCGCATGCCGACGCGATGATCCGCTTCGGCATTGCCGGGCAAACATTCGAGATGCCGGTGGCGGTGAGCGTCGGCGTCGAATCGCTGCCCGGCGCGCTCGCCGCGTTACGCCGCCGCGCGCCTCCAACGTCCGCCGAGCGGCCGCTGATGCTGGTCGCGCCGTACTTTTCGGCCGACCTGGCCGCCCGCCTGATCGAGCACGACATCCCGTTCATCGATACCGCCGGCAACGCATGCCTGATCCAGCCGGAGGCGACCGTGATGATCTCCGGCCGGCCGAAACCTGCACGCACGCCACGCCGGCAGGCATCGCGGGCGACGACGCCCAAGGGGCTCGCCGTGATGTTCGCGCTCGCGACGCAGCCGGGCCTCGTCACGCAACCGCTCCGCGCGATCGCCGCCGCGTCGGGCGTCGCGCTCGGCACGGTCAATCTCGCGATGGACGATCTGATCGCACGCGGCCTCATCGCGCAGCGGCGCAACGGCGAACGCGCGTTTACCGACTGGCCGCGCTTCGTGCAGGAATGGGTCGCGCTGTACCCGAGCCGCCTGCGCGCGAAATTGCCGAGCCGGCGGTTTGCCGCGCTCGCGCCCGACTGGTGGCGCGGTTTCGATTTCGCGGCATTCGACGCGCGGCTCGGCGGCGAACCCGCGGCCGACCTGCTGACGCACGACCTGAAGCCGGCCGCGGTCACCGTCTATACGCACGGCGCCGTGTCGAACCGCCTGCTGCTCCAGGCGCGCCTGCGCCCGGACGAGCGCGGCGACGTCGAGCTGCTCGAAGCATTCTGGCCGCCGTCGCCGGCGCTCGACTGGCGCGACCAGGACGTGCCGCTCGTGCCGCCGCTGCTGATCTACGCGGATCTCGTCTCGTCCGGAGACAGCCGCAATCTTGCCGCCGCCGAACACATCCATGACCGATACCTCGCCCACCCGCCCGCTTGAAGTCGACGCGCGCCGGCCGCTCGAACCGGCGGCGGTCGCGTTGCTGCAGGCGGTCCGTACGGCTTGCGCGCAGCTCGACGCGGCATTCGTCGTCGCCGGCGCGACCGCGCGCGACATCCTGATGTGGCATGTCCACGGCATCCGGCCGGTGCGCGCGACGCGGGATGTCGACGTCGCCGTGTGCGCGGTGAGCTGGCCGTTTCACGAACGGCTCGTCGATGCGCTCGTCGCGACGGAGCAATTCGCACGCGCGCCGAAGCATCAGCAGAAACTGCTGTTCGACAGCGGCACGCAAGGCTTTCGCACGGAGCTCGATCTCGTGCCGTTCGGGCCGCTCGAGGCGCCCCCCGGCGAAATCGCGTGGCCACCGGGCGGCGATTTCGTGCTGAACGTGCTGGGCTTTCAGGAGGCGGTCGATACGGCGCTGGTCGTGTCGATCGCGCCCGACATCGCGGTGCCGGTGGCGAGCCTGCCGGCCCTGGCGCTGTTGAAGCTGCTCGCGTGGAAGGACCGGCGCGCACGCCAGAACAGCGACGCGTACGACCTGCTGTTCCTGCTCACGCATTTTCACGACGCGGGTAATCGCGAGCGTATCTGGGACGTCGCGCCCGACCTGCTCGAGCAGCACGGTTTCCAGCCCGAGCTGGCCGCGGCCGCGCTGCTGGCGCGCGACGCAAGGCGGATTGCTTCGCCGCAAACGCACGATGCGATCCGCGCGCTGTTATCCGACGCGGCGATCTACGCGACGCTCCGGCAGGATCTGCAGGCCCGCGCGTTCGCGCTGCTGCCGGGCGAATTCAACGATGACGCCGACCGCTATCTCGACGCGTTCCGCGACGCTTTTCTCGCCGATTCGCCCGTTCCCCGGACGTGACGTGCGGCCGCGCGACAAACGCCGTCACGCGTTCCGCATGCTTCGTCACGGCAACCGGAACGTGTCGAAGAATGTATCGCGCTCCATCACGGTGAGCGCCGCGCGCTTGTGCGGGAAGTCGAACTCCTTCAGCGTGTAGAACCCGAGCCGGTGCATGTACGCGATATGCCGCACGTGATCGACGCGCGGCTCGCCGACGAGCCGCTGCGTGCGCGGTTCGTCGACGAACATGTAGTGCAGCACCCCGCTCCACCACGCATGCAGCTTGCCCGCGCTCTGGAAGCGTGAATCGCCGATCAGCAGATGCAGCCCGCGATCGAAGTCATGCGCCTCGTAGAACGGCGCGAGGCGGTCCTCCTTTGCCCAGTAGAACTCGAAATAGCCGAACGGCGTATCGTCGAAATAGCCGATCATCGGATGCATGTGCGGATCGGCGAGCCGCTCCGCGAGATAGGCGGCGTGCTCGTCGAGCGTGCCGCGCTGGTCCCAGAAATGCGCGACGCGATCGAGGTTCATCCAGTCGCTGAACAACTGCGCATGCGCATCGATGTCGACGGTGCGCAGGCTGAACGTCATCCCGACCTGCGGCATGTGGCGCGCATAGATCTCGCCGGCCGGCGACGGCGGCCGCACCGGATGCCGGTGGCCGTTCGTGATCGTGTAGCGCAGCGGCATCCCGCCCGACGCGGGCGCCTTCAGCCACGGCCGCGGGTTCTGCCAGAACGTCGCGCGCGATGCGGTGAGGCGCAGGCGGTCGCCCACGATCCGTGCGTCGTCGATCACGCCGTCGCGCACCGCGCGCGCGACGTACGACGCGATAGCCGCCGGATCGGCGCCGCCGTGCGGCACCGACACCGTCGCCGCATCGTGCCGCGCGTCCGTATTGAACAGCGCGACGAACTCCGCCAGCAGCGCGGCCGGCGCATCGTCGGGCCGCCACGCGTCGAGCGTGCGCTCGGCGGCGGGCGGCTCCTGCCCGTGCGCGGCGCCGTCGAGTGCCGCGGCCACCTCGCCTTCGACGGCGTCCGCTTCCTTGTCGGCCGGTTTCGTCAGCGTGTCTTCCATCACAGTGCTCCCGCGTCGTGGCGATCGGCGAGGATGTGCAGCCCCCGCTCGAGCGCCGGAAACAGGCTGCGCTGGAAGTTGTTCCAGCGCAGTTCGAGAATCGTGTCGTCCGGCGCGATCGGCGTGTCGAGCACGTCGCAGATCACTTCACCGGAATCGATGCCGTTGTCGACGTAGTGAAACGATGCGCCCGTCATCGTCACGGGTTCGACGCGCGAGGTCGCGCCGCTCGCCCAGTCGACCCGTTCGCCGCGCGCGCCGTGCAGCGCGTCGAGCGTCGCCCACGCGCCGCGTCGCTGGTACGGCGAATCGTCGGCCGTGATGCCGGGGTGGATGTTCGCGATGCGGCGATGAAAGCGCGCGCCGGGACGCACGAGCTCGTCGAGGATCACGAGCAGCCCGTCGAGCACGACCACGTCGGCGTCGAGTTCGAGCAGGCGTTCGAGCAGGCGCCGCTCGAACGCCTGCTTGCCCGTCACGCGCTCGCGCGCATCGCGCGGCAGCCGGCGGTACGTCGACGCAATCGTGCAGAACAGTTCGTCGACCGGCCTGCCCTGCACGGTCAGCCCGTCGGGCAGGATCCACGGGCGGCCGGGCGTGCGTGCGAAGCCGTAGTCGGCGACCTTCGCGCGGTCGGCCGGCGAGCCTTCGTCGTCGTCGACGATCACGCCCTGGAGTGCATAGCGTTCGCCGAGCGGCGAGTCGTTCAGACGCTCGACGAGGAATTCGAGCGGCGCCTTCATGTAGCGCGTGCCGCCCTGGTAAGCGACCGGCTGGCCGGCGCGATCGGCCGCGCCGTTGCGCAGCGACTGGATGTAGACGAGATTTTTCTTCGGCATGGAGGCGTCGTGGAAAAAGCGGACGACGGCGCCGCGGCCCCCCCGCGCCGGCCCGAAGGCCGGCCGGCGCGCCACGGCGCGCGGCGTCACCAGTTGTATTTTGCGGTGGCGATCACCGTGCGGTCGGTCCCGAAAACGCAGACGCTCGTCGACTGGCAACCGCTGATGTAATGGCGGTTGAACAGGTTCGTCCCGTTCACGGCAAAGCGCCAGTTGCGCGTGTCGTAATGCACGCCCGCGTCGAACAGCGTGTAGCTCGATACCGTCAGCGAGTTGTCCGCCGCACCGGCCGACGCACTCTGGTAGCGCACGCCGCCGCCCAGGCCGAAGCCCGCGAGCAGCCCCGTGTGCCACGTCCAGTCCGCCCACAGCGACGCCATCTGGCGCGGCCGCGGAATGTCGACCGGCCAGTTGTTCAGCGACGCGTCGTTGGCCTTCACGTTCTTCACGTCCTGGTAGACGTAGGACGCGATCAGCGACAGGTTCCGCGTGAGCTTGCCGGTCGCGTTCAGCTCGATCCCGCGCGAACGCACTTCACCGGTCTGGACCGAGGTCGTGCCGGACGGATCGAGATTGAGCGGCGTCGACGTGAGCACGTTGGTCTGGTTGATCTGGTAGATCGCCGCGCTCAGCATCAGGTTCTTGCCGGGCGGCTGCCAGCGCAGGCCGGCCTCGATCTGCTTGCCGCGCGTCGGCTGCGGCAGCCCGCCGCCGTACAGGTTCACGCCGATCAGCGGGTTGAACGACGTCGCGTAGCTGACGTACGGCGACAGCCCGTAGTCGCCCTGGTACGTGAGGCCCACGCGGCCGGTGAACGCCGTGACGTCGGCCTTCGACTGCGTGCCGCCCGCGCGGTCGTCCATCCGCTGGTTGACCCAGTCCTCGCGGCCGCCGAGCGTCAGCGTCCAGCGGTTCCACTTGACCTGGTCCTGCACGTACAGCCCGAACGTGTTCATCGTCGTGTACGTGTTGGTGCGATACGTGGTGTTCGGCGGCGAGAACACGGACAGCGTGACCGGCGTGTAGACCGGGTTGTAGATGTTCAGCGTCGACGCGGCGGCCAGCCATTCGCTGTCGGTCGCGGTCTGCCGGTTGTACTGGAAGCCGAGCAGCAGCGTGTGCTCGAGCGGCCCCGTGCCGAAGCGGCCCTGCAGGTTGTTGTCGATGTCGAAGCGGCTGTAGTTCGTCTGGAACACGCCGGCCCAGCGGTTGATGTCGGTGAGGCTGCCGTCGGCGAAGCCCGCGCCGAACACCGAGCCGTTGTCGAGCGACAGGTGCATCCAGCGCACGTTCTGGCGGAACGTCCACATCGGATTCAGGTTCCGCTCGAACTGGTAGCCGAGCGACCACTGCTTCTTGCGGTAGTAGTTGAAATCCGGGTCGCCGCCGTAGACGTCCTTGTCGAGCTGCCCGTTCGGGTTCGGCAGCACCGTGCCTTGCGCCGGCAGGAAGTTCGACGAAATGTCGCCCCAGTCCTGCAGGTACGTGGCGGACAGCGTCAGCGACGTATCCGCGTCCGGGCGCCAGCGGAACGACGGCGCGAGCGCGACGCGCTGGTCGTTGTTCGGGCCGGTCAGCGCGTTGCCGTCGCGGGCGACGCCGACGAACCGGTACGCGTACTTGCCGTCCGCGTCGAGCTTGTCGCCGACGTCGATCACGAACTGCTTGCGCGCGTAGTTGCCGAACTGCACGCCGGCTTCGCGCACGCGCTCGCCGTCGGCCGTCTTGGTCTGCACGTCGATGATCGCGCCCGGGTCGCCGGCGCCGTACAGCACCGACGTCGGCCCGCGCAGCACGGTGATGCTGTCGATCATGTACGGATCGACGCGCCAGCTCGACAGGTTCAGCGTGTTCGGCACCTGCAGGCCGTTCACGTACGCGGTCGGCGTGAAGCCGCGCAGCGCCGCGTACCAGTCGGAGCGGTTGTCCGAGCCGTACGACGAGAAGCCCGGCACGTAGCGCAGCGCCGCGTTCACGTCGGTCGCGCCGGTCATCTCGATCTGCTGCGCGGTGACGACGTTGATCGTCTGCGGAATCTCGTTCAGCGCGGTATCGGTCTTGGTGCCGGTCCTGCTGCGCTTCGCGACGAGCCCGACCGTGCCGTCGCCCTCCGAGCCCGCGTTGACGTTGATCGCCGGCAGCGTGCCGGACGTCGAGCCGTTCTGCGCGCCGGCCGATGCGCCGACCGCCGCACCGTTCTGCGCATTGCCGCCCGACGCCGCGGCGCCTGCGTTCACGGCCGGCGCCGTCTGGGCATATGCGTGCCCTGCCGCCATCCCGAACGCCACGCTCGCCGCGGCTGCGATCGCACGCACACGCGTGCCTGTTGCCCACTCCATCTTTCTCTGCTCCACTTTCTTGATGCGGTCTCCGACCGCGCCTTTGTCAAAGAGCGAAAGCCATGCGGCCCGCGCTCGCCCCGTCTTGATGTCGTTGTTCATGCAGTGCCCGGGCCGCGCCATCGTCATGGGCGGGCGCGATCCCTTCCTCGAGCGACGCGCAGATCTCGTCCGCTCGGCGCGCCAGGACCGACAGCAGCGTGTCGGACAGGCCGTGGCTGTCTTCGCAGCAGCCTTGCAGGTAGATGCGCGGCGCGAAGTGCGCGGGCGTCGCGAGCAGGTAGTCGCGCGTGACGTCGCCGCGCGTGAGCGCATCGCCCAGATGCGGTGCGAGCCCTTCGAGCAGCGCCGAATGCGTGTCGCGCCGGTAGCCGGTCGCGAGCACGAGCGCGTCGAACCGTTCGACGCGCGTCGCGCCGTTCATCCGGTCGCGCAGCGTCAGCTCGATGCGGCCGTCGCCGGCGCGCACCGCGGCCTCGATCGCGCTGTTCGCGAGCAGCGCATGGCGCGGCGTGCCGTCGATGCGCTGCAGGTACAGCATTTCGTAGATCTGCTCGATCAGCGGCCGATCGACCACCGCGTAGTTGGTGTCGCGATAGCGCTCGAGCAGCGCGCGGCGCGCGTCGTGCGGCTGCGCATAGACGACGTCGGTGAATTCGGGGCTGAAGATCTCGTTGACGAACGGGCTGTCGTCGGCCGGTTTCAATGCGCCCGCGCGCATCACGAGGCTCGCGTCGACGTGCGGGAAACGGCGCGCGAGGTCGATGAACACCTCGGCCGCGCTCTGCCCCGCGCCGATCACCGCGACGCGGCGGCGCTCGCCGTCCGGCGCGGCGACCAGCCGGTCGATGTCGGTCAGGTACGACGACGAATGGATCACGCGATCGCGGCCGAGCGCGGCGAACGCGTCCGGCACCGCCGGCGTGCCGCCGACGCCGACCGACAGCGCACGTGTCACGCGCTGGCGCTCGCGGCCGGCCGCGTCGCGCGACAGCACGCGCAGCGCGTCGATCCGCGCGCCGTCGCCGCGCACGGGCTCGATCGCCGTGACGGTTTCGCTGTAATGGACGTGCTCGTCGAATGCGTCGGCGACCCAGCTCAGGTAGTCGTGGAATTCGACGCGGGTCGGATAGAAGTTCTTCAGGTTGACGAATTCGTTCAGCCGGCCGCGTTCGAACAGGTAGTTGATGAACGTGTAGCGGCTTTTCGGATCGCGCATCGTGACGAGATCCTTCAGAAACGAGATCTGCATCCGGCAGTCGTCGAGCAGCATGCCGCGATGCCAGCCGAATTCCGGCTGGCGTTCGACGAAGCAATGCGCGAACGGACGCGTGCCGTTGCGTTCCGCGAGGCGCACGGCCAGCGCCAGGTTCGACGGCCCGAAGCCGACGCCGATCAGGTCGAATACGGTTTCTCTCTGCATGTCTCTCAGCTCCCTTGTCGGTGAATCCGGCCCGTCAGACGTGACGGCCGGAGAAGAAGGTCTCGCGCAGCGTGCGCATCCACAGCGGCTGCCCGTCGGCGAGCGCCAGGCGGCGCTGCCGCGCGAAGCCGTGCCGCGCGAGGGTGTCGACGACCCGCGCGCGGCCGGCCGGGACCGCGCAGCCGACCGCTTCGGTGCGCGGATCGTCGAGAAACAGGTAATGCACGACCGACGGCAGCCAGCCCGCCACGCAATGCGGGCCGCGCCAGCGCGATGCGCCGACCAGCATCCGCAGCCCGCGGTCGTAATCGCGCGCGCCGACGTGCGGCGCGAGCCGGTCTTCCTTCAGCCAGAACGCCTCGACGTACGCGAACGGTTCGCCGTCGAAGCAGCAGACGAGCGGGCTCACGTGCGGATCGGCGTCGGGCGTCGTGCCGTCCACGCCGGGTTGCGTGCCCGGCCAGCCGTCGCGCACGCGCGGCTCGTCGAACCAGTGCGCCAGGCGCGCGGCGTCCTCGCCCGGCTGCCAGCCGCGCAGCGTGAAGCGCACGCCGAGTGCAGGCAGGTCGCGCGCATACACGTCGCCGCGCGGCGCGGGCGGACGGCGCGGATGCCGCCGGCCGTCGGTCAGCATCGGCAGCGTCGCGCATGGCAGCGGCGTGCCGACGCGCCACAGATCGGCCTGCTGCGCCCAGCCTTCGCGCATGCACAGGCCGCCGTCGGCGAGCACGCCGCTCGCGCGCAGCGCGTCGAGCGCGACCGCCGGCCACGCGGCCGGGTCGAGCCGGATCGCCGCACGGCGCGCGTCGTCGGAAAACGCGGCGGCGAGCGCGGCCAGCAGCGCGCGACGCTGGTCGCCCGGCGCCGCGCGATGGTTGTACGCGACGAGGCGCAGCGTGCCGTCGTCCGCGAGCTGCGCGCGCAGCAGCTGCGCGCCGATGCCGTCGCCCTGCGCGACGCGGATCTCCGCGTCGTCGCGCGCGGCGAACAGGCCGTCCGCGAACGCGAGACGGCACGTGTCCGGCATCGTGAATCCGTCCGGACGCACTTCAGCCAGCATCGCGCACCTCCTGCTCCGTTTCGGCCGACGCATCGAGATGCGCGCCGAGCGCCGCGAGCGTCGGCGACGCGAATACGTCGGCCACCGTCAGCGCGTGCCCGGCGCAGCGGGCCGCGTCGACGAAGCGCACGACGTCGAACGACGTCGCGCCGGCTTCGAACAGATCGGCATCGGGCGGGGGCGCGGCCGTCGCGAACGTGTCCGACCACAGCGCGGCGAGCGCGGCTGCGGCGTCCGGCGCGCGCGATGCCGCCGTGACGCGCGTCGCCGCGCTGCCGGCCGGTGCGACTGCGACCGCCGCCGACGCGGCGAACAGCGCGTCGGGTGCGCCGAGCGCCGCTTCCGGCGCACCGGCGAAACGCGCGACTTCGTCGTGATAGAGGTCGACGAGCGCATCGACGAAAGCGCCGTCGAGCAGTTCGTCCGCGTACGAGAACGCGGCGCTCACGCGGCCGTCCGGATGCTCGACGACGTCCAGCTCGAGCGTGAACACGACGCGATGACGCACGTCGTCGAACCCGCCGAGCGTCAGGCCGGCCCAGTCGCGCGCGGCGGCGCCGGTCGGACGCAGGTAGTTGAACATCACCTGAAACAGCGGATTGGCGTTTGCGGCACGCGGCGCGCGCAGCGCGGCGACGACGTCGGCGAACGGCACGTCGGCATGCGCATACGCGGCGAGCGCCGTATCGCGCACCTGCGCGAGCACGTCCGAGCGGCAGGCTGACGTGTCGAGCCGCGTGCGCACGACCACGGAATTGATGAAGAGACCGAGCGCATCGCGCGCGGTATCGCCCGTCAGCTCGCGCGTCGACGCCAGCACGCCGACCGGCTGATCGGCCGCACCGGTCACGCGGAACAGCGCGGCGTTGAGCGCCGCGTGCAGCAGCATCGGCAGCGTCGCGTGCGCGGCGGACGCGGCGGCGCGCGCGGCACGGATCAGCGATGCGTCGAATTCAAACGCGACGCGCGCCGCACGCCATTGCGGGACGGCCGGCGCGTTTGCGCGCTGCGGCAGTATGGGCGGCGGCAGATCGGCCAGCGCGTCGCGCCAGTACGCGACGCGGGCCGGGTGGCACGGCGCGGGCAGCGCGAGCGACATGTCGTGAGGCGGTGTCGATACCGATTCCGCTTCGCCGCGCGCGAACGCCACATAGCCCGCGCGCACCGCGTCGAGCCACAGCTCGATCGATTCGCCATCCGAAACGATGTGATGGATCGTCACCGACAGCACGTGATCGTCCGCGCCGAGCCGCAGCACGCGTGCGCGCCACAGCGGCGCATCGGCCGCGAGATCGAACGGTGCGAGCGCGTCGGCATCGGTCAGCGCCGCCGCGCGGGCGAGCGCGTCGGATTGCGCCGACAGATCGATGACCGGCATTTCGACGAAAACGTCTGCATCGATCCGCTGGCCCGGCAACATGCCGTCGCGCGCGACGAGCCGCGTGCGCAGCGCCGGGTGCGCGGCCGCCGCGGCCGAGAACGCCGCACGCAGCGCGTCGACGTCGAGCGGACCGCGCACGCGCAGCGCGACCGGAATGTTGTACGCGGCGCTGTCCGGCTGCGCGCGCCACAGGAACCACAGGCCGAGCTGCGCGGGCGACAGCGGCCATACGCCGTGCGCGTCTGGTTTGACCACCGCGACGCCCGGCGCGGCGGCACCGGCGTGCGCGGCGCGCGGCGCGTCGGCGACCTGGCGCGCATATTGCGCGAGCACCGGCGCTTCGAACAGCGCGCGCACCGGCACGTCGCGGCCGAGCCGCTCGGCGACGCGCGTCGCGACGCGCACCGCCGCCAGCGAATGGCCGCCGAGTTCGAAGAAGTGATCGCCGCGACCGACGCGCTCGAGGTTCAGCACGTCGCGCCAGATCGCCGCGAGCGCGGTTTCGTCGCCGTCGTGCGGCGCTTCGTATGCGCGTTCGACGCGCACCGGCGCCGGCAACCGTGCACGATCGACCTTGCTGTTCGCGTTGCGCGGCAGCGCGTCGAGCACGATCAGTTGCGCGGGCACCATGTAGTCGGGCAGCGTGCGGCGCAGATGCGCGTCGAGCGTCGCGGCCTCGACCGGTTGCGCGGCCGCCTGCGCGTCGGCGGTCAGTTCGACGTAGGCGACGAGCTGCGCCTGCGCGCCCTGCCCGTGCACGACCGCGCACGCTTCGCGCACCGCATCGTGCGCGGCCAGCTGCGCCTCGATCTCGCCGAGCTCGATGCGCAGCCCGCGCAGCTTCACTTGATGATCGACGCGGCCGATGAAGTCGAACACGCCGTCCGCGCGACGCCGCACGAGGTCGCCCGTGCGGTACAGGCGCGCGCCCGGCGCGCCGTACGGATCGGGCACGAAGCGCTCGGCCGTCAGCGCGGGACGATCGAGGTAGCCGCGCGCGACGCCGATCCCCTCGCCGCCCAGGTACAGCTCGCCGATCACGCCGACCGGCAGCGGATGCAGCCGCGCGTCGAGCACGTGCGCGGTGCGCGCGCCGACCAGCGTGCCGATCGGCAGATACGCGGCGTCGCCCAGCGTCGCGAGATCGTCGCCCGGGCGGAACATCCACAGCGTCGGCGTGATCACGGTTTCGGTCGGGCCGTAGCCGTTGACCACGCGCACGTTCGGCATCGCGCGGCGCAGCATCGCGAACGCTTCGCGCGACGTGGCTTCGCCGCCGACGGTCAGCGAGCGCAGCGTCGGCGGCGCGCCGTGCGCGAGCGCCCATTCGGCGAGCTGCGCGGCGCAGCCGGGCGGCACGTAGGTCATCGTCACGCCGTCGCGGATCATCATCGCGCAGGTCTGCGCGGGCGGCCACAGCACGTCGGCCGTCACCGACACGGCGGCGCCCGACAGGTATTGCGAAAACCAGCCTTCGTGCGCGCCGTCGAAGTTGACCGACTGGAACAGCAGGAACACGTCGTTCTCGCCCGCGCCGTAGCGCTCGGCGATCGCCACGCAATGCCGCGCGAACGCCGCGTGATCGACGATCACGCCCTTCGGCTTGCCGGTCGAGCCCGACGTGTAGATCGCGTAGGCCGCATGGCCGGGCAGCACGTCCGGCAGCGCGACGTCCGCGGCTTCGTCGAGTGCGTCGACTTCGTCCGCGCGCCAGACGCGCAGCGCCGGCAGCTCGGGCAGCGATGCGGCGCTCGCGCCGTCGGTCAGCACGTGCGCGATGCCCGCATCGCCGACGATCTGCGCGAGGCGTTCGCGCGGATGGGCCGGATCGAGCGGCACGAACGCGGCGCCCGACTTCAGCACCGCGATCAGCGCGACCAGCAGGTCGACCGAGCGCTGCAGCGCGACGCCGACGCGCATTTCAGGCCGCACGCCGGCCGCGACGAGGTTGCGCGCGATGCGGGCCGCGCGCGCGTCGACCTCGCCGCGCGTCAGCGCGCGATCGACGTCGGCGACACCGCGTGCGTCGGGCCGTGCCCGCGCATGCGCGGCGATGCGCGCGTGCACGGGGACGAACGGTTCGGCTTCGGCCGCACCCGCCGGCGCGTTCCACGCGAACAGTTGCGCGCGCTCGTCGGCCGGCAGCCAGTCGAGATCGCCGACCGGCACGTCGGGGCGCGCGAGCGCATCGGCGAGCAGCGTGACGAAGCGCGCGGCCAGCCGCGCGATCGCGTCGCCGTCGAACAGGTCGAGCGCGTGGATGAACGCGGCGTCGAACGTGCCGTCGGGCGTCGCCTCGACGGAAAGCGTCAGGTCGAATTTCGCGGACGGCGTGCCGGACGGCAGCAAGGCTGCCGATGCCGCGCCCAGCGCCGGCAGCGCGCGGCGCTCGCCATATGCGGCCATCACCTGGAACAGCGGATGGTGGCTCGCGCTGCGCGGCACGCCGAGCGCGTCGACGACCTGCTCGAACGGCACGTCCTGGTGCATTTGCGCATCGACGAGCGCGCGCTGCGTGCGTGCGACCAGCGACGAGAAATCGCCGTGCGCGGGCACGTCGACATCGATCGCGAGCGTGTTGACGAAGAAGCCGATCAGGCCGGCCGTTTCCGCGCGTTCGCGGTTCGCGGCCGGCACGCCGACGCAGATCCGCGCATCGCCGGTCGCACGCGCGAGCAGCGCGTCGAGCGCCGCGAGCAACACCGCGAACGGCGTCGCGCCCGACGCGGCCGCGAACGCGCGCAGCCGCGCACCGATGCGCGCGTCGAGCGAAAACACGTGACGTGCACCGCGCGCGCTGCGGCGCGCGGGCCGCGCGGCCGCGCCGGGCAGCGTCAGCACACCGCGCTGCGGGTCGAGCCGCTCGCGCCAGAACGCCAGCTGCCGGTCGCGCTCGCCGGCATCGAGCCAGCGGCGCTGCCACAGCGCATAGTCCGCGTACTGGATCGGCAGCGGCCCGAGCGGCACCGGTTCCCCCGACGTATACGCGCGATAGAACGCCGCGAGTTCGAACAGCATCACGTTCGACGACCAGCCATCCGACACGATGTGATGAACGGTCAGCGCGAGCCAGTGATGCGTCGCGTCGAAGCGGATCAGGTGTGCGCGCACGAGCGGTGCCGCGCCGAGATCGAACGCGGCGGCTTCATCGGCCATTGCGACGCTTTCGGCGCGCGCGACGCGCTGCGCGTCGGGCAACGCTTCGAGATCGGTCTCGCGCCACGGGCAGCGCAGCGGCGGATGGATCGTCTGCGCGACGCCGTCCTCCGTTTCGTCGAAGGTCGTGCGCAGCGCTTCATGGCGCGCGATCAGCGCATCGCACGCAAGCCGCAGCGCATGCGCGTCGAGCGGGCCCGTCAGCGCGAGCCGTTCGGTGATGTGATAGGCGTCCGGCGCGTCGATCAAGCGCGCGTGCAGCCACAGCCGCGTCTGCGCGAACGATGCCGGCACGCGCTCGGAGCGCGGCGTGCGCGGCGGGATCGGCAGCATGCGGAAATCGATGCCGGCCGCGCCGAGCTTGTCGATGAACACCGCGCGCTGCGCGTCGGGCAATTGCGCGAAGCGCGTCGCGAGCGCGAGCCAGTCGGGTTGAGCCTTCGTCATCCGTCGTCCTTATTGGGTTTCCAGTTCGCCGAGCAGCGCATCGATCGCGCTCGCCGCGTCGGTCTCGCCGCGTGCCGCGCAGGCCGCGTCGATCGCGTCCGCGCAGCGTGCGAGCGTGCGGGTGTCGAACAGCGTGCGCAGCGGCAGCGCGAGGCCCCAGTGCAGGTTCGCCTGCGCATGTGCTTGCGTCGCGAGCAGCGAGTGGCCGCCGAGCTGGAAGAAATCGTCGTCGCGGCCGATCGCGTCCACGTGCAGCACGCGCTGCCAGATCGCCGCGAGCGCGCGCTGCGTGTCGGTCGCGAGTTCGACGGCCGCGGCCGCTTCGCGCACCGGCGCGGGCAGCGCATGGCGGTCGCACTTGCCGTTCGGCGTGACCGGCAGCGCGTCGAGTTCGATCAGCTGCGACGGCACCATGTAGGCCGGCAACTGTGCGCGCAGCGAATCCAGCAAGGCGGCACGGTCGAGCGGCCCCGCGTCGCCACGTGCGACATAGCCGATCAGCTGCGCGTCGCGCACGATCACGACCGCGTCGTGCACGCCGGGCGCCGCGCGCAGCAGCGCCTCGATCTCGCCCGGCTCGATCCGCTGGCCGCGCAGCTTCACCTGCGTATCGACGCGGCCGAGGTAGTCGAGCGCGCCATCGGCGCGACGCCGTGCGAGGTCGCCGGTGCGATACATCCGGGCGCCCGGCACGAACGGATCGGGCACGAAACGCTCGGCCGTCAGCCCCGGGCGGCCGAGATAGCCGCGCGCGAGGCCCGCGCCCGCCAGATACAGTTCGCCGGTCGCGCCGGCCGGCACGGGCTGCCAGGCCGCATCGAGCACGTGCAGCTGCAGGTTCGCGATCGGATGGCCGATCGGCACCGCGACGGCGCCGGCGTCGTCGGGGCCGCAGGTCCAGTGCGACACGTCGATGGCGGCTTCCGTCGGCCCGTACAGGTTCACGAGCGTCGCGTTCGGCACGAGGCGCGCGACCTTCGCGACGAGTTCGGGCGCGAGCGCCTCGCCGCTCGCGACGATCAGGCGCACGCTGTCGCATTGCGCGGCGGCCGAAAAGTCGTCGAGATACGCGGCGAACGCGGCCAGCATCGACGGCACGAAGTGCAGCACCGTCACGCCGTGCGCATGGATCGCCGCCGCGAGGCGGGCCGGATCGCGGTGGTCGCCGGGCGCTGCGATCGCGAGCTTCGCGCCGGTCGCGAGCGGCCACACGAATTCCCACACCGACACGTCGAAGCCGAACGGCGTCTTGTGCAGCACGACGTCGTCGCGCGTCAGCCGGTACGCGTGCTGCATCCACGCGATGCGGTTCGCGAGCGCGCCGTGCGAGTTGCCGGCGCCCTTCGGCTTGCCGGTCGAGCCGGACGTATAGATCAGGTAGGCGAGCTGTGCGTCGTCGATGTCGGTTGCACAGTCGGCGGCGGCGGCGTCCACTTCGCCTGCGTCGTCCGCGAGCAGATCGGTCACCGTCAGCAGTTGGGTCGTCGCGTCGTCGCCGAGCGCGGCCTCGACCTGCTCGCGCAGATGCGCCTGCGTGATCGCGACCGCGGGCCGCGCGTCGCGCAGCAGGTACGCGATGCGCTCGGCCGGATAGTCGGGATCGACCGGCAGGTACGCGGCGCCGGCCTTCAGCACGCCGACGAGCGCCGTGACCATGTCGAACGAACGCTCGACGCACAGCGCAACCGGCGTGTCCGGCCGCACGCCGCGCCGGCGCAGTGCGGCGGCGACGCGCGTCGTCTTCCGGTCGAGCTCGCGATAGGTCGCGCGCTGCACGTCACCGTCGGCATCCGCGTATTCGAGCGCGATCGCGTCGGGCGTCGCCCGCGCGGCGGCCGCGAATTGCAGATGCAGCGGTTGGCGTTGCGCGTCCGGCCACGTCCGCGCGGTGTCCTGCGCGCGCGCCAGTGCGTCGCGCGTCGCGTCGTCGGCGATCGACAGCGTGCCGAGCAGCGCGTCCGGCGTGCGGGCCAGCGCATCGAGCGCGCACGCGAACGCGCGGTGCCAGCGTTCGACCTGGTGCGTATCCACGCGCGCGGTGTCGTAGCCGTAGTCGATAGTCAGTTCGGCGCCGCTCTCGATCACGAGCGTCAGCGCGAAGTCGGTCGACTCGATGCTGCGCACGCCGCTCAGTGCGAGCGCGCGCGGATCGGCGGCGCGCGCCGTGTCGTCGACGGGATAGTTCTCGAACACGACCAGCGTGTCGAACAGTGCGCCGCCGGCGCCGCGTGCCCAGCGCTGGATGTCGGCGAGCGGCGTGTGCGCATGCTCGGCCGCAGCCGCGTTTTCGCGCTGCAGCGCCTGCAGCCAGTCGGCCGCGCGTTGTTGCGGCGCGGGTGCCGTGATGACGGGCAGCGTGTTGATGAAGAGACCGAGCACCGTGTCGACGTCCGCGAGTGCATCGGGACGGCCCGCGACGGTCGCGCCGAACGCGACGGCCGGCTGGTGCGTCATGCGCTGCAGCGCGAGCGCCCAGGCGCCCTGCACCAGCGTGTTGACGGTCAGCTTCAGCGCACGCGCCGTTTGCGCGACACGCGTCGTCGCAGCCGCGTCGATCGTCGCGCGCCACGTGACCATCTGCGCATCCGCGCGGTCGGCCACGCGCTCGGCGATCAGCGTCGGTGCGTCGAGACGCGCGAGCCGCCCGGTCCAGAAGCGCCCGTCGGCCTCGCGGTCGCGCGTGCCGAGCCACGCGATGAAGTCGCGATAGCGCAGCGCCGGGCGGCTCGCGAACGGCGACACCGCGTCGGGGTCGCGATAGTCGCGCAGCACGTCGGCAAGCAGGCGCGCCGTGCTCCACCCGTCGAGCAGCACGTGATGGCGCGTCCACACGACGCGCCACGCGTCGTCGGTCACGCGGATCAGCGTGAGCCGCATCAGCGGCGGCTCGCGCCAGTCGAAGCCGCGCGCGCGGTCGGCCGCGAGCCACGCGTCGAAGTCGGTGTCCAGCGTGTCGCCGCGCATGCGCCAGTCGAGCTGTTCGACCGGCATCCGCGCATGGCGATGCACGCATTGCAGCGGTGCGGCCTCGTCGGGCATCACGCTGGTGCGCAGGATGTCGTGGCGTGCGATGGACGCGGCGAACGCGGCCGCGAGCCGGTCGGCATCGAGCGCCGTCGCGGTCGCGACGAGCTGGTTCACGTAGCTTGCATGACCCGGCGCGAACAGCGCATGGAACAGGATCCCCTGCTGCATCGGCGACAGCGGATACACGTCGTCGATCGTGCGCCAGTCGAGCGGCGCGCGCTCGATCGCGGCCTGCGTGAGGCCGGCGGCCCGGGCGAGCGGAAAATCGCCCGGCGTCGCACCGCCGCCGCGATGCGCGACACGCGCTGCGCATGCGTCGGCGAGTTCGCGCAGCGCGGCGGCAAAGCGATCCGCGAATGCATCGATCGTCGCGCGCGCGAACTGCGGCGCGCCGTAGACCCAGTGAACCTTCAGCGTGCGTGCGCCGTCGCGATCGGTATCGAGGTATGCGTGAATCGCGAGCGTGTTGCCGAGCGGCCCTTGCGGGTCGCGCTCGATGCCGGTGCCGCCGAAGCGCGGCACGAGCGTCGCGTCGCGCGGTGCGTCGAACTGGCCGAGATAGTTGAACGTGACGCGCGGACGCGGCACGGCGGCCAGCGCCGCGCGCGTCGCCGCGTCGCCGTAGTGCGCGAGCACGCCGAAGCCGAGCCCCTTGTGCGGCACCGCGCGCAGCGTGTCCTTGACGGCGCACAGCGTGTCGCGCGCGGTGGCTTCGACGGGCAGCGTGACCGGATAGTGGCTCGTCAGCCAGCCGATCGTGCGGCTCGCGTCCGCGTCGTCGAACAGCGCCTCGCGGCCATGCCCTTCGAGTTCGACGCGGCACGACGCGGCGCCGCTGGCGCCGGCCAGCGCCAGCGCGAGCGCCGCGCCCAGCAGTTCGATCGTCTGCGTGCGATACGCGGCGTGCGCGTCACTCAGCGCGGCGCGGGTCAGCGCCGCGTCGATCGTCTGCACGACGACGGCCGCGTCGGCGTTCGTCGCCGGTGCGTCGGGATGATCCGGCACGAGATCGTCGCCCTCCGCCATGCCGGCCCAGTAACCCGTTTCGGCGGCGAACGGCGATGCCGGATCCGTCGCGGCACGCGAGAGGCGTGCGGCCCAGGCATCCGCACGCAAGCCCGGCTGGGACAGGCGCACCGGCGTGCGCTCGCATGCGGCGCGATACGCGGCGTCCAGGTCGTCGAGCAGGATGCGCCACGACACGCCGTCGACGATCGCGTGATGAATCGCCAGATACAGCCGCGTCGCGCCGTCCGGCAGCCGCGCCGCACATGCGCATGCGAGCGGCCCGCGGCCGAGATCGAGGCGGCGCTGCAAGGCGTCGAAGCGCGTCAGCGCGTCGGCTTCGTCGCGCGCGGAGACGTCGACGAACGGAAGCGCGTCGTACGGTTTCGCCGCATCGCTCGCGTGCCAGTGGCCGTCCGCGCCGCGTGCGAAGCGCTGGCGGAACGCGTCGTGATGCGTCAGCAGCGCGTCGAATGCACGTGCGAACGCATCGGCGTCGAACGGGCCGCGCACGTCGAACGCGACCGACTGGTTCCAGTGGCCCGGATGCGGCACGTCGAGCGCGAAGAAGCGTTGCTGTGCCGGCGTCAGGATCGCCGCTGCGGCAGCCGTTGCGGCCCGAGCCGGCGCCGATGTCGATGCCGACGGCGCGGCGGCAACGTCCCCGGTTTTCGCGATGCGCGCGAGTTCGGCGACCGTCGGGCCGTCGAACAGCTGCTTCGGCGTGAAGCGCACGCCGCGTTTGCGGGCGCGTGCGATCACCTGCAGCACCAGAATCGAATCGCCGCCGAGCTCGAAGAAGTTGTCGTCGCGGCCGACGTGCGGCGCCTTCAGCACCGCCTGCCAGACTTCGACGAGCGCCGTTTCGACCGGGCCCTGCGGCGCGTCGCCGACGGCAACCGCCACCGGCGCGGCGGCCAGTTCGCGCAGCGCCGCGCGATCGATCTTGCCGTTCGCCGTCACCGGCAGGCGCGCGAGCGCGACGAACTGCGCGGGCACCATGTAATCGGGCAGCGTCGCGCCGAGTGCCGCGCGCATGGCGGGCTCGTCGAATGCCGCGCCGTCGCGCATCACGACGAACGTCGCGAGCCGCAGGCGGGCGTCGTGCTCGATCGCGAGCGTCTCGGCCTGCGCGATCGGACCGGCCGCGCGTACCGCCGCGCTCACCTCGCCCGGTTCCACGCGATAGCCGCGAATCTTCACCTGGTCGTCGATGCGGCCGAGGAACGCGAGACGGCCGTCCGCGCGCAGGCGTACGCGGTCGCCGGTGCGATACAGGCGCGCACCGGGCGTGAACGGATCGGGCACGAAGCGCTCGGCGGTCTGCGCCGGTCGGTTCATGTAGCCGCGCGCCACGCCCGGCCCGCCCAGATACAGCTCGCCCGTCGCACCGGCCGGCACGCACGCGCCGAATGCGTCGAGCACCAGCGCGCGCGCATTCGGCAGCGGCAGGCCCAGCGGCACGCCGCTCGCGGGATCGCGCGCTTCGGCGCCGATCGACGCGGTGTCGCACGCGATCGCGCCGACGGTCGCTTCGGTCGGCCCGTAATGGTTGATCACGCGGCAGGCCGGCGCGAGCGCGGCCAGGCGCGCGACGAGCGCCCATGTCAGCGTTTCGCCGCCGGTCACGAGCGCGTGGCGCGGCAGCACGTCGGCCGGCACGCGCGCATCGAGCAGCGCCTGCAGGTGGCTCGGCACGATCTTCAGCACGCCGACGTCGCGGCGGCGCATCTCGTGTGCGAACAGGTCCGGATCGAACGCGCACGCGGCCGGCAGCAGGTGCAGCGTGCGGCCCGCGCACAGCGCGCCGAACAGCGTCGTGTGGCCGAGGTCGGCGGCGACGGTCGACACCATCGCGAACGACGCGTCCGGTGCGAACGCGAGTTCGTCGAGCATCCCCTGCACGTAGTCGGCCAGTGCGCCGTGCGACACGACGACGCCCTTCGGCGTGCCGGTCGAACCCGACGTATAGATCAGATAGGCGCCCTGCCCGGGATGCGGCGCGACGCGTACGCCGGCCGCATGCGCGAGCGTCGCGTCCTGTGCGAGCGCGTCGACATCGAGCGGCTGCGCGTCGCTGCCGGCCGGCCACGCGGCGACATCCCGCCCCTGCGCGACGAGCGCCCAGCGTGCACCGCAATCGGCGGCCGCGGCTGCGACGCGTGCAGCCGGCTGGGCCGGGTCGAGCAGCACGGCCAGCGCGCCGGCCTTCAGTGCGCCGAGCAGGCCGACGACGAAGCGAACCGAACGCTCGATGCAGACGATGACGGGGGCTTCGGCCGTCGCGCCGCGCAGCTTCAGCGCATGCGCGATGCGGTTCGACGCATCGTCGAGTTCGGCGAACGTCAGCGACGTCGACGCATCGGCGAGCGCGACGCGATGCGGATACGCGGCAGCCTGCCGCGCGAAGGCGGCGACGACGTCGGCGTGTTCGACGTTCAGCGCACGGCCGTCGCGCGGCTGGCGCGACACCGGCGACGCATCGCACGGCAGCGCGGCCGTCGTGCGGTGCGGTTCACGTGCGGCGGACGCGACGAGCGCCGCATAGCTGTCGAGCCACGCGCGCGCGGTGTCGGCATCGATGCAGTCGGTCGCATAGGCGGCGACCAGTTCGATGCCGTGCGCGTCGTCGGTGAAATCCAGCGCGAAGTCGAAGCGCGCGGCGAGATCAGGCCCCGGCGTCGCAACCGCGGTCGCGCCCGGCAGCACGCTGTCGTGCCGCGCATCAAACTGCTGCGCGAATTTCACGCGCAGCCATTCGTCGCCGCGCTTGACGGGCGGCTTCACCGCATCGACGACGCGCTCGAACGGCACGTCCTGGTGCGCGACCGCGTCGAGCGCCGCCGTGCGTGCCGCGTCGACCAGCGCGCGGAACGGCAGCGTCGGCGCCACCCGCACGCGCAGCGCGACCGTATTCAGGAACAGCCCGAGCAGCGCGCGCGTTTCCGGGCGCTGGCGATGCGCGACCGGCACCGCGACGACCACGTCGGTCTCGCCGGTCACGCGCGACAGCCATGCGTCGAGCGCCGCCAGCAGCACCGTGAAGACCGTGGCCTGCGCGTCGCGCGCCAGACGCCGGACGTCGGCAGCGACCGCGTCGGGCAGGCGGACCGACACGCGTGCGCCCTGCAGCGTGCGCGTCGCGCCCGGCTGGCGGTCGACCGGCAGTGCGAGCGGGCCCGGCACGTCGCGCAACGCGCCGCGCCAGTAGTCGAGCTGACGCTCGCCTTCGCCGCCGGCGAGCATGTCGCGCTGCCAGTCCGCGTAGTCGGCGTACTGGATCGGCAGTGCCGGCAACGACGGTTCGCGGCCTTGCGCATACGCGCGGTACGCGGCCGACAGCTCGTCGAATGCGCAGCGCGAGCTCCAGCCGTCGGTGATCGCATGGTGCGCGGTCAGCAGCAGCCGGTGGCGGTCGTCGGCGAGCGCGACGAGCGTCGCGCGCAGCAGCGGCCCGTTCGACAGATCGAACGGCGTGCCGGCGTCGCGCTCGGCGAGGCGCGCGGCTTGCGCGTCACGCGCGGCCGGCGGCTGGCCGCGCAAGTCGAGCGTCGCGATCGTGACCGGCAAGCGGGCATGGATGCGCTGCATCACGATGCCGTCGTCGTTGTCGACGAGGGTCGTGCGCCATGCGTCGTGCCGCTCGATCACGTGATCGAGCGCGCGCTGCAATGCGGCGCGGTCGAGCACGCCGTCGATCGTCCAGTGCGCGGCGATGTGATACGCGGCACTGGCGTCGCGCGTTTGCGCGAGCACCCAGAAGCGCTGCTGTGCGAGCGATGCGGTGCGGTCGACGTACGGGGCGCCCGATGCGGCGGCATCGGCCGGCGCGCGGCGTGCGGCAATCGCGGCCAGCGGCGCGCCCGTTTCGCGTTCCGCGCGATCGACGTGCGCGGCCAGCTCCGCCAGCGCCGGATCGGCGAACAGCGTGTCGAGCCGCAGGTTCACGCGCAACGCGGCGCGGATCGCGGCCTGCAGTTGCATCGCGGCGAGCGAATCGGCGCCCAGCACGAAGAAGCGGTCGTCGCGCGACGGCGTCGCGTCGAGGCCGAGCAGCGTTTGCCAGAGACCGGCGATCTGCTGCTCGGTCGGCGTGCGCGGGGCGTCGCCCGCGGGCCGTTCGGTGTCGCGGGCGGCGGCGATGCGCTCGCGTAGCGCGGCACGGTCGATCTTGCCGTTCAGCGTGTACGGCAGCGCGTCGCAGCGCACGAACCGGTGCGGCTGCCACGCGGCGGGCAACTGCGCACCCACGTGCGCCTTCAGCGCCGCGTCGTCGGCGGTCGCGCGCAGCGCGACGCACGCGATCAGCCGCGTCGGCCCGTTGCCGGTTTCGGCGATCACGGCCGCGTCGGCCACCGCCGGATGCGCGCGCAGGCACGCGGCGATTTCCGCGGGCTCCACACGCACGCCGCGCACCTGGACTTGGTCGTCGAGACGGCCGAGATAATCGAACGCGCCATCGGCGCGCAGACGCGCGAGGTCTCCGGTGCGGTACACGCGCGCACCGGGTTCGCCGTGCGCATCGGGAATGAAGCGTTCGGCCGTCAGCGCCGGGCGGCCGTGATAGCCGCGCGCGAGACATACGCCGCCGAGCAGCAGCTCGCCGCCCTCGCCCGGTTCGCCGGACGCGCCGCCATCGATGCGCGCGACGCGCGGGCCGATCGCGCGACCGATCGGCAGCGACGCATACGCATCGTCATCGGCCAGCACCGGCATTTCGCCCGGCTCGACCGGCCACAGCATCGGAGAGATCACGGCCTCGGTCGGCCCGTAGCCGTTGATCAGGCGAACCGACGGGAACGTGCGGCGCACGAATTCGAATGCCTGCTGCGGCAGCGCCTCGCCGCCGAACGCGAGCACGCGCAACGCCGGCGGCACGCCGTCGCGCGCGGCGACGGCCGCGAATTCGCGCAGATACGCGGGCGGAAACGCGGCGACGCCGATGGATTCGCTCACCATCAGCGCATGGGCGGCGTCCGGCGCGAACGGCTGCGGCGGCGCAATCGTCACGCTCGCGCCGACGGCGAGCGGCGCGAGCCAGCATTCGTGCGCCGCGTCGAAATTGACCGACGCGAAATGCAGCAGGCGGTCGCCGCCCTCGATCGGCAGCGCGGCCACGAGCGCGTCGCAATGCGCGGCGAGCGGCCCGTGCTCGACGACCACCGCCTTCGGCATGCCGGTCGAGCCCGACGTATAGATCATGTAAGCCGCCGAGCGCGGATGCACCGGCACGTCCTCGTCGTCGACGAAGGCGGCGGCCGCCGCATCCGCGGACATCGCGTCGAACGCGTGTTCGAACGGCGCGCCGAGCGCCGCGCGGCCGGCCGCGTCGACGATCCCGTGGCGCAGTTGCGCATCGCGGACGATCCAGTCCAGACGCGCGGCCGGATGACGCGGGTCGAGCGGCACGAATACGCCGCCCGCCTTCAGCACGGCAAGCAGCGCGACGAACAGCTCGCACGAGCGTTCGACGCAGACGCCCACCCGCACTTCCGCGCCGACACCGGCCGCGCGCAACTGCCGCGCAAGGTGCGACGCACGCGCATCGAGCACGCCGCGCGACAGGCGCAGGTCGTTCTGGAAAGGCGCGGCGAGCGCGGGCGCGTCGGGCGCGCGGCGCGCCAGTTCGCGAATTCGGTGATGCAGCGCAGTCGGGAAACTCGTCATGTGCGTGAAGTCCTTCGGTCCGGCCGCTTCGGCCAAGTCTCGGGGCCGCATGGGGCGGCTTCACTGGTGTGACGAACGGCGCGGCCGATTTTTTACCGTTTTGCGCGCAAAGCCCGAACGGATGCATTTTTTGAAGGCACCGCTAAATATTTGCGCGGCCCGTTCGTCTATCAGGGAGGAAAGCCGCGACCGGGTCCGTCCGGCGCGCTGCTTTCGCATCAATCTCGCCGTTTCCGCATGATTTGCCTGCCCTTCATTTACCGACGTTGCCGATGACCGCCGCCCACGAGCCCGCTTCCCCGCCGTCCCTCGACGCCTCCCCCGGCCGCCCCGCGGCCCGCCTGATCCTCGCGCTGCTGCGCGAAAGCCGCGCGTCGCTCGCGCTGGCGCTCGTCGCCTGCGTGCTCAACGGCGTCGCGAGCGTGCTGCTCGTCGCGACGCTGAACCGCGCGCTCGCGACGCCCGGCGCGGCCGACGCGTCGCTCGCGTGGCGCTTCGCGCTGTGCGCGGTGATCGCGCTCGTCACGCGCATCGTGTCGGGCACGCTGTTCGCCCGGCTGTCGCAGGACACGATGGCGCGGCTGCGCGTGCATCTCGCGCGGCGCGTCGGCGCGGCCGAGCTGCGCGACATCGAGCGGATCGGCGCGGCGCCCGTGCAGTCGGTGCTGACCGACGACGCGACCAACGTGTCGATGCTGTTCTTCGCACTGCCGAACCTGGTGATGCACGGCTCGATCGTGTTCGGCTGCCTCGGCTATCTCGCGTGGCTGTCGTGGCCCGTGTGCCTGCTCGCGCTGACCGCGATCGTCGCGGGCTCGCTCGGCTATCACACCGGCGACCGCCGCGCGATCGCATCGCTCGAGGCGGCCGGCCAGGCGCAGGATCGCCTGTTCGGCTATCTCGGCTCGCTGTTCTCCGGCGCGAAGGAACTGAAGCTGCACGACGCGCGCGCGCGCCAGTTCGTCGACGGCCAGCTCGGCGCCGCGATCGGCGAGGTGCGCGACCATCGCCGTCGCGCGTTCAGCGCGTATGCGGTCGGCGTCGGCTGGATCATCTTCCTGTTCTACGTGTTCCTCGGCGCGGCCGCGTTCTGGCCGCAGCTCGGCGTGCATGCCGATGCGGGCACGGCGGCCGGCTACGTCGTCGTGTTCCTGTTCATGCTGGTGCCGCTCGACGGGCTGCTGAACAACCTGCCGACCGTCAATGCGGCGCGCGTGTCGCTCGGGCGCATCGAGGGCGTGATGGCCGAATTCGGCGCGCTGCGCACGGTGCCGCCCGCCAGCGACGCCCCCGACGTGCCGCCGGCCGGCGCCGTCACGCTGCGCGGCGTCACGCACGCGTATTTCCACGAACGCGACGAACGGATGTTCCGGATCGGGCCGATCGACCTGACGATCCGGCCAGGCGAGCTCGTGTTCATCGTCGGCGGCAACGGCAGCGGCAAGACGACGCTCGCGAAGGTCCTGACGGGGCTCTACGAGCCGGAGGAAGGCGCGATCGAGGTCGACGGCCGGACGATCGGCTGGCGCGAGCGCGCCGCGTACCGGCAGCGCTTCAGCGCGGTGTTCAACGACTTCCACCTGTTCGATGCACTGCTCGGCATCGTCGATCCCGACGATCCGGCGCGTGCGCAGGCCGATGCGCGCGCGAACGCGCTGGTCGCGAAGCTCGCGCTCGATCACAAGGTGAAGGTCGTCGACGGCGCGTTCTCGAACCGCGCGCTGTCGACCGGGCAGCGCAAGCGGCTCGCGCTCGTCGTCGCGTATCTGGAAGACCGGCCGTTCTACCTGTTCGACGAATGGGCGGCGGACCAGGATCCGTCGTTCAAGGCGGTGTTCTACGAGCAGCTGCTGCCCGAACTGCGCGCGCGCGGCAAGGCCGTGATCGTGATCACGCACGACGATCGCTATTTCGATCTCGCCGACCGCCTGCTGAAGCTCGACAACGGACAGATCGTCAGCGACACGACGCCCGCGCGGTCGCGCGCACGGGATGGCGCCGATGCGCTCAGCGCGTAAGCATGCGTGAGCACCGGCTTCCTGCGTGCCGCAATTGCCGCGCGCGCAGGCGGCTGGTGCTCGGCTCGGCGGATCGAAAGAAATCGGAAAAGGCGAAAGGAATTATCGTTCGGTGTACTGGACTATGCGTGCCGCCGTCGGGATGCCGCGACAAGCAAATGCCTGCGCGACTTTCGTTCACGCGCTGCCCTGCCTGTGAACGACAAGCCGCGCGTTCAGCGCACGGCCGGCAGCTTCAGCAGCGTATCGGTCATCACGTCGGCCAGCTTCAGCGCCGACATCGGGCCGCCGAACCCCCAGATGTTCCGTTCGACGAGCGCGATCCTGCGTTCACGCAGCGCAGGCACGAAACGCCACACCGGCGAATCGAGTTTCGACGACAGCGGCACGTCCATCCCCGTCGCGGTGACGAACAGCACGGCGAGATCGCGTTGCCGAAGCAGATCGGCGGACGTCACGTAAAGCGTGCCTTCCCGCGTCGGCTTCTTCGGCCACGGGTCGAGCCCGAGCGCGCGCGCGAGGCCCGCCGACGTGCTGTTGCCGGTATACGCCCAGTAGCGATCGGGCAACCCGAGATCCTGCAGCAGTGCGATGCGTTCGCCGCCGCGTCCCGCCGCCCTGAGCCGCGATGCGTTGCGCGCGATCCCCGCGTCGAGTTGTGCTTCGACCGCCTTCGCGCGCGCATCACGCCCGGTCACGGTGCCGATCGTCCGGAAGATCTGGCGCATCCAGTCGAGCTGCGTGACGGGCACGCCGTCTTCCGACACGTTCGGGCTGAACTGGAACAGGATCGTCGGCGCGATCCGGTCGAGCGCGGCGAAGATCGGCGCATGCCGGAAGCCGACGCCGATGATGAGGTCGGGCTTCACCGCGGCGATCGCCTCGAGCCCCGGCTCCTGACGCGAGCCGACGTCGGTTACGTGCGCGAGCCGGTCGCTCTCGTAGCCGAGCCAACCCGGATAGAACGCGGTATCGGCCATGCCGACCGGCACGATGTCGAGCGCGATCACGCTTTCGGCGAACATGAAGTCGAGCGCGACCACGCGTTGCGGCCGCACGGGCATCGTCGCGCTCGCCTGCGATACGACGGGGTTGCCGGCGAGCGAGCGGCCCGATTGCGAAGGCATGCCGCCCTTCCCGCCGCGCGCGTCGTTCGCGACCGCGGCGGCGGCCGGCGCGGCCAGCGCGCCGCAGCATGCGGCGCCGAGCGCGGCCAGTGCGCCGAGCGCATGGCGACGGCCGGCATGCGGCGCCGGCGTCACCGGATCGCGTCCTGCTCGGCCAGCGCCGCGTCGTCCATCGTCAATAGCAGCGGGCAGCTTCCACACAGTTGCGTTTCTCCAGGAATTTCATAGCGCAGGCAGCACACGCGGCGCGCGCGAAACGGCGTCGGCAGCAGCGGCGAGCGCGGCACGGCGTCGCGCACCGGCAGGCGCAGCGGATTCGGCTCGCCACCGACGCAGGACGCGCCGAACAGCCAGTCGGCATCGCGAGCGGGATCGGCCGCGCATGGCAGCGAACGGTACGTGTCGAACAGATAGTCGAGCAGGTTGCCCGCGTTGCTCCACAGCACGCGCGGCGTGACGCGGCCCATCGCCGCGAGCAGGTCGATCACCGCGCCGAGATGCGCGACGAGCCCCGCGTAGCGCGGCGCGGGCGCGACGCACGGCGCGCCGAGCGCGTCCGGCGCGAAATACAGCGCGGCCGGCATCCCGTCGTCGAGCGCGACGAACGTGCGCTCCGGCGTCATGTCGAGCGGCCGGCCCAGCGTCAGCGCGGCGACCACGCCGGCAGGCGCCGCGCGGCCGAAGTAGTACTTGCTCCATTGCGACATCAGCGCGCGCGCGTGCTGCGCCGGATCGCCGCCGTAGAGACGGACCATCGCGTCGAGCAGCGCATCGCGATGATCGCGCAGCGCGCCGACGGGCACGACGATCCGGCCCGGCGCATGCGCGTCGTCGGGCATCCCGAGCCACACCGCGTCGAGATGCTCGGCGAACGGTTCGGGCGCGAACGCGGAAAAGCGCGTGGCGCGTGCACCGTCGAGCGCCGGCGTCATCGCCCCGCGCGCCGGGCGCGGCGCCCCTCGAGGATCAGCAGCCCGAGCAGATACGGCGCGCCGATCAGCGCGGTCAGCACGCCGGCGGGCACTTCGCGCGGCGCGACGACCGTGCGGGCGGCCAGGTCGGCACACCCGAGGATCAGCGCGCCGCATGCGGCCGCAAGCCACAGCCGCGTGCGGTGCCGGCGCGCGCCGAGCATCGTCGCGACGTGCGGCGCCATCAGCCCGATGAAGCCGACCGGCCCGACCGCCGCGACGGCTGCGCACGCGGCGAGCGTCGCGATCGTCAGCGCGAGCGGCCGCAGCGCGGCGACCGGCAGGCCGAGCGCGGCCGCCTGGTCGTCGCCGAGCGCGAGCATGTCGAGCGGCCGCGCGAGCCATGCGAATACGGGGACGGCGAGCACGCACCACGGCAGCAGCATCGACACCTCGCCCCACCCGCGGCCATAGGTGCCGCCGACGAGCCACACGACGAAGCGCGCGGGCTGCACGCTTTCCTGCGTGATCAGCCATTGCGCGAGCGTGGTCCACAACGCGCCGATCACGATGCCGGTCAGCGCGACCGCGAGCGGTGCGTAACGATGCCGGTGATTCAGCACGAGCGTGATCGCGAGCGACAGCGCACCGCCGGTCAACGCGGCCACGGCGAGCGTCACGTGCCCCATCAGCGGCCACGTCGACAACGCGAACAGCGTGACGAGCCCCGCGCCCTGCGTGACGCCGAGCACTTCGGGCCCCGCGAGCGGGTTGCGCACGACGCTCTGCATCGCGACCCCGCTCGCGGCCAGCAACGCACCCGCGAGAAGTGCGCACAGCAGCCGCGGCAGGCGCAGGTCGATCAGCATCCGCGCGACGGCATCGTGACCCGCCAGCGCGGCGGACCAGCGTGCCGGCGACAGCCATTCGGGACCGGCCGACACGCCGACGCACACGACGAGCCCGCCGGCCGCGACGAACAGCGCGGTGCGCAGCGGCCAGCCGAGCCGCTCGAGCCAGGCGACCATCCGCGTCGACCCGCTGCCGGCCGCGCGTTCGGCCTGTGCGTGCAGCACGCCCGACCATGCGGCGCCGCGCCGGATCATCGCGAGCATCAGCGGCGTGCCGACGAACGCGATCGCGACGCCGGTCGACAGCGTCGCGTCGAGGCCCGACGCGAGCACCGCGCTGTCGGTGACGAGCACGAGCGCGCCGCCCGCGAGCGCCGACAGCGGCACCAGCACGCCGAGCCGGGCCGCGCGTGCGCCGCGCACCTGGCGCAGCAGATTCGGCGCGACGAGCCCGACGTACGACAGCGGGCCGGCGATGCTGACCGCCACGCTCGTGAACGCGACCGCGACGATCGTCGCGGCGAGCCGCGCCGCGTCGACGCGCACGCCGGCCGCGGCCGCCGCCTCGTCGCCGAGCGCGAGCGGATTCAGCGGCCGGATCACGAACGGCAGCGCCAGCAGCGGCGCGACGAGCCAGCGCATGGCGAGCGCGAGCCCGGTTGCGCCGGGTTGATAGAGACTGCCGTTGGTCCACAGCGCCGCGCCCGCGATGTTCTGCTCGAAAAACGCGAGCACGAGCGTCGACAGCGCCGCGAACAGCAGCATGCAGACGCTGCCCGCGAGCACGAGCCGCAGCGGCGTCGCGCGCCAGCCGCCCGCCGCGACGATCGCGCACGCGGCGGCGATCAGCCCGCACACGAACAGCAGCGGCACCGACGCGACACCGGCGAGCGCCGGCACCAGCATCGCGGCGAGCAGGCCGAGCTGGGCGCCGCCCGTCACGCCGAGCAGGTCGGGCGACGCGAGCGGGTTGCGCGTGAGCGACTGGAACAGCGCGCCCGCGATGCCGAGGCAGCCGCCCGCGACGAGCGCGGCCGCGACACGCGGCAGGTTGAGGTCGAACAGGAACACGTCCGCGAGCGCGGCCGCGTCGCTGCCCGGCACCGCGTTCCACCACACGCGCAGGTCCGGTGCAACGCGCAGCACGGCCAGCACCGCGATCAACGCGACGAGGCCGAACGCGAGCGCGCCGGCACGGCGGCCGGATGCCGCTCGCCGCCCGCTCGCGGCGAGCCGCTTGCGCATCGCGAACGTCGTCATACGGCGATATCCCGTTGAACGGCACGATCGAACGCGCCCGCCGTGCCGGATGCCGGCGGCCCGTAGGCCGGCACGCACATCGGCGCGCCCGTCTGCGGATGCGCGAGCTTCAGCATGTCGACGCCGAACGCCGCGCGCAGCCGCGCCGGTTCCAGCATCGCGTCGGGCGAGCCCTGCGCGACGAGGCGGCCGGCACGCATCAGCACGATGTCGTCGCTGTACGCGGCCGCCTGGTTGAGGTCGTGCAGGACCCACACGATCGTCAGCCCGCGCGCGTGGTTCAGCGCGCGCAGCGCGTCGAGGATGTCGAGCTGGTGATGGATGTCGAGATAGGTCGTCGGCTCGTCGAGCAGCACGATCGGCGCCTGCTGCGCGAGCGCCATCGCGATCCACGCGCGTTGCCGCTCGCCGCCCGACAGCGCGCCGACGTCACGCTCGGCGTCGCGGGCGAGGCCGCTCGTGACGAGCGCCTCGTCGATCGCCGCATGATCGGCGCGCGACAGCCCGCGCAGGAAACCGCCATACGCGTAGCGGCCGTACGCGACCAGCTCGCGCACGGTCAGCCCCGACGGAATCTGGTTGAACTGCGCGAGCATCGTCAGCTCGCGCGCGAGCGCGCGACGGCGAAACGACGCGAGCGGCCTGCCGTTCACGTCGATGTGGCCCGCACGCGCGGGCTGCAGGCCCGCGAGGGTGCGCAGCAGCGTGCTCTTGCCGCAGCCGTTCGGACCGCACAGCGCCGTCACGCGGCCGGCCGCGATCGACAGGTCCAGCCCGTCGATCACGACATGGTCGCGATAACCCACCGTCAATCCGCGCGCGGCGAGCGCGGCGGGACTACGCGTCATCGGTCCTCCGTTCGGCCGCGCGCGGGACCGTGTAACTTTGCGCCATCGCGACGACCACCTTGCGCGGCCCGTCGAACGGGTCGCGTGCGTGCGCGGTCAGCATGTTGTCGAGCATCAGCACGTCGCCCGTCCGCCACGGGAACACGATGCGCTGGCGATCGAGCACGTCGCGGATTTCCGCGAGCGCGTCGGCCTCGAGCGGCGCGCCGTCGCCGTAATACACGTTGCGCGGCACGTTCTCGAGCCCGACCGCATCGACGAGCGCTTCCTGCATGTCGTCGTCGAGCGCGGACAGGTGAAACAGGTTCGCCTGGTTGAACCACACGCGATCGCCGGTGCGCGGATGGCGCGCGACGGCCTGGCAGCGTTCGCGCGTGCGCAACAGCAGTTCGCCGTCGTCATCGGTGCGCCATGCGCATTCGATTCCGCGCGCCGCGCACATCCGCTCGACCTCGGCCGGCTCGTCCGTGCCGAACGACTGCTGCCACGGCAGGTCGAGCCCCTGGCCGAAATTGCGCACGTACAGCAGCTCGCGCTGCTCGAAGCGCGCGACCAGCGCCGGATCGAGCGCGCGATAGACGGCGCGGCTGTCCGCGATCGGCGTCGCACCGCCCGTCGGCGCCGCGAGCGCGCAATGGAACCAGATCCGCAGCGGCCACTCGCGCGTGTACGACTGCTCGTTGTGCAGCGGAATCGCGCGATGCGGCGGGTATTCGGTCGACGTGTAGACGGCGCCTTCGACCTGGCTGCGCGGCGTCGACGCGTATTCGTAGCCGATCAGCGGATCGCCGAACGACGCCGCGAACTGCTGGAACGCATCGATCGACGGCACGTGAAAGCCCGTGAACAGCACACCGCCCGCCCGTTCGAGCGTGTCGGCCGCGATCGCATGCGCGAGCGGCGCGATCTCGTCGATCGACATGCCGTCGGCGCCGCGCGGCGACACGACGGTGGGCAGCCCCGGCTCGATACGCAGGTCGTCGAGCGTCGGCAACGAAAGCAAGGTCATGCAACGTCCTCTTCAGGTGGCGCGCCGCGCACGCGGCGCAGCGGGTCACGATGCGCGCGTCGCGCGATCGCCGTCCATCGCGCGGCGCAGGCTCGCGGGGCGCATGTCGGTCCAGACGGTCTCGATGTGCGCGAGGCAGTCGGCCTTCGGGCCGCGCACGCCGACCTCGCGCCAGCCGGCCGGCACGGGCCGGAACGTTGGCCAGATCGAATACTGTTCTTCGTCGTTGATGACGACCGTGTAGACGAGGTCGTCGGTGTCGGCGGAAGGCGTCGTGGCTTGCGTCATGATCGAAAAAAGCGGGAGGCGGTTGAGGGAGGCGAAGCGGCGAATCGTCGGATCGGCCGCTCCTGTCTTGAAGACGATTGGCCGGCGCGTTTTTTTACCGACGCCGCGTGCGGCCGCCGAGGAACGCCGGACACGCGTCGCCGCGATGGCATGCGTCGAGGCATTCCGCGCAGTGCCGCTCCGCGTCGCGCACCATGAAATGCACGAGCGTTTGCGACACGTTCAGCGCGCGCGCCGCGGTCTGCAGCGTCTCCTCGCGCAGCCGTACCATCTCGAACGCCGCGCGGCTGCGCGCCGGCAGGTCGTCGAGCGCGGCCCACACGCGGCGCAGCGTGTCGCGCGTCATCAGCGCGGCTTCGGGCGTCGGTTCCGGCGACGGCACGTCGAAGCCGTCGTCCTCTTCCGTGTTATAGACATTCTCGAGGCTTTGCCGGCGGCACGCGTCGATCGATGCGTTGCGCACCATCCGCGTCACGTACGCGACCGGCTGGCGCACCGCGTCCTGGTTCGGGAATTCGACGAGCTTCACGAACACGTCGTGCACGACGTCCTCGGCGCGGCTCGCACAACCGACGAAGCCACGCGCGACGTTGACGAGCATCGCCCGATGGGAAATCAGCACGTCGAGCAGCGCGCCCTGCGCATGCGGCTCGGCGGTGCGGCGCGCACGCGGCGCGGGGCGCGACGGCCGGTCCGGATAACTGCCGAGGAACGGGTTCGCCGTTGCCGCTGCCGGTCGTTCGAGCACTTCCGCCATAGCCATCGATCTGCTCCGTCAGATTTCGAGATAGCGCAATTTAACGTAAACGCAAATCATTCTCAATCCGATTACCGAATGTCCCTTCCAGTTATCAGGATTTGTCTGATCAATTGGAGGATTCCGTGTTTTGGCGAACTGGACAGGCCGAACGACAGGATCTCGGCGAAGACACCACCGGAATGCTCCGGCCGCCGCCGAAGCGCATTGCACACCACGAAATGTGTCGCCGAACGCTTCGAGCTGCGCGCCGCGAGTCTGAAAAAAAACGCCGGCATGCCGGCGTTTTTCATGATGTGGGTGCCGTGCGTCGAGCCGCGCTCGCGCCGATCGCGTCAGTAGATAAACAACCGAATCGTCGCCGTGCCGTTGAACGGACCGATCTTCGGCGGTCCGAACGCCTTCAGAACGGCATCAAGCGTCACGCTCTGGTAGTTCACACTTCCCGGCATCTGGGCGAGCACGAACTGTTGGTTGAACGCAATCGCCTTGCCGTTTCTGTCCTCGATGCCGATGCCGAAATTGCTCTTCGGGTCCGGCACGAGCAGCCCGTTCTGCACCGTCTGCGATGTCTCGAAGTAGCCGTCCACGCGCACCGCCACGTTGCATTGCTTGGTCAGCGCGAGACTGAACGATTTGCGCGGCACCGCTGGCAAGAAGCCGTTGCCCGTGGCCTGAACCTGGCCGAACTTCACGATGCCGGGTTCAGGCGTGACCTTCACATCGACGAGACAAGGCGTCGGTTTCAGTTTCTGCAGGCCGCTCAGCTTGTAGCGAAAGCTCGGATTGATGTAGTTCAGACCGCCCCTGCCGTCGAACTGGAACACCGCATAGATGTCGGATGGCGGCTGCGACCAGTTGCCGCGCTTGCGCACCACGATCTGATAGGTGATGCTCAGCGGAAACTTTTCGCAACGCCCTGCCTTGACCTCCGCGTCGCTCAGCTTGCATTCGTCCACATAGGTTTTCGTCTGTACGCCATCGCCGGGCTGACTGCTGCGGCCGAAGTAATCTTCACCAAGATAGCGAATGCCGATTTCGAGACCCCACGCAGCCGGGGTCTGCTTTTCAGGGTTCGCATAGAAATAGATCCATTCACCGTACGTCTTCTCCCTGCCGCCGAGATCCTTGTAGCAGTATCCCGTCGTCGTGCGCGGCGGCGACACCCAGATCACGTACCCATCCGGTGCATCGGTCGGATACGACGCAACATTGCCGATCGCTTCCGTCAGCGACACACCGCCGTTGTTTGCGATGCAGCGCACAGCCCACGCCGGCTGCGCCAACGCAAAGAACAGCCCGATCACACACCACCTGAGCCACGCCCGCATTCTCGACTCGATCCTGTTTCGTCGCATGCCGCTCATTTCTTCACGCTCTTGCACGCACCCGCGTCGCACGCATACTCGACCGCCACCTGGCCGCCGTAATCGTCGATGTGCGTGACGAACAGCGTCGACGGCGTCGCCGCCTTGAACGGCACGTCGGCCGTGCTCATCGGGCTCACCATCACCGGCTCGATCGGCACCGGCGTCTTCTGCGCGCCCGCCGTCACCTCGATCACCGTCACGTGGTACGGCGTCGGGTTGTCGAACACGAGCCTGTGCGCCCCCGCGTCGACGCGCAGCGTCATCGGCAGTGTCCAGTCCTCGTCGCGCGCCGGCTGCACGGCCTTCGGCCGGTAGAACAGCTTCATCTGCGTATGCAGCGCGATCTGCAGCGTGTTCGGCGTATCGGACTTCGGCGGCACTTCGCGGATGTTCAGGTAGAAGACCGATTCGCGATCGGCCGGCAGCGCGGCGCCCGGCAGCCTGGCGATCCGCAGCACGTTGCGCTCGTTCGCCTCGACGCGCTGCAGCGGCGGCACGACCATCAGCGGCGACGTGATCTTGTTGCCCTTCGCGTCCTCCAGCCACGACTGCACGAGATACGGATACGTCGTGCTCTTGTTCGTGATGGTGACGATCGCGGCCTGTTCGCCTTCGTTGAAGATCACGCGTGTGCGGTCCGGCACGATCGCCGCGTGCACGACACCGGCCGCCAGCGCGCCGGCCGCGGCCAGCATGCACGACGCGCGTCGCAGGAAGGAAAGAGAGAAAGCTGGGTTCATCGCTGGATCCGTGAAATCATCGTTCGGCCCGTGCGGCCGCTGCATGCGACTCGCCGGGCGTCTGGCACGTCACCGGAATCGGCGTGCCTTCGAGTTGAAGCTGATTGGGCAGTGCGTCCACCGTGCACAGCGTGCGCTCGCCCGCGCGCACCGCGAGCGCGGATTTCGGCTGAACCTGCGTCAGGAACGCCGCACCGCCCTCGCCGACGATGCCGAGCTCCTTGCCGTTCGCCGCGTCCTGCACCGACGCGCCGAACGGCAGCGGCATGCCGGCCGCGTCGGTCAGCGTCAGGTACAGGTTGCTGCCGCGCGCGACGTTGAACTTCGCGAAGCCGATCGCGCCGTCGGTCAGCACCATGCGCTGGATCGGGTTCGACACCTGCACTTCGAGCGGAAGCTTCTCGACGTTGACGGTCGCGTCGTACACGTTGTACGGCGAGATCCCGTCGAGCACCGCATAGCCGCGCGAGTCGGTATGCGTGAGCGTGCCGGACAGCGGCACGTCGGGCACGCCGTCGGTCGAGACCAGAAGGCGCGTATCGCCGGCGTTGCCGTTCGCGTGCGCGGACACGCCATATTGGGTCGCGACGAACGAACCGTCGACTTCGAGCGACGCGGCCGCATACGCGTTGGCGAGCGTCGACGCCTGCGCGGTCAGCTGATACGTCGACGTGCGCTGGCGGAAGCTCGCGTTCGCCGCCGCGCGGCCGTCGGTCGCGCCTGCGTTGACCTGATAGGTGCGACCGTCCGGATCGTCGTAGATGTAACCCGCGTTCACGCTCGTGCTGCCGCTGCCCGTCGTCAGGTTCGACGTGACGGTGTGGCGGCCGCCGATCGGCAGCGTCGCGGTCACCGAAAACTGATTGCCGCTCGCGCCCGCGCTCTGCGTGCGGAACGCCGACACGCTGACGTTCAGGTTGCGCAGCGCGCCGATCGAGAACGCGCGCGTCAGCGTGAGGCCCACGCGCTGCTCGGACGAGCGCGCCCAGTAGGTCGTCTGGTCGTACGAGAAATAGGTCGACGTGTCGCCGAAGCGCTTCGACATCGTCGCCGAGTAGCGCTGCTTGCTGTTCGCGAGGCCGTACGCGGTCGGGTCGCCGGAGAACTGCGCGAAGTTGGTGTACTCGCGTTCGGAAAAGCGATAGCCGAAGAAGCGCACGTCCGCGTCGAGCCCGTCGAAGTGCTTCGAATAGTTGATGCGGTACGAGTTGCCGTTGCGCGTCGCGCCATTCCACCACAGCCGCGCGCGCGCATGCGTGACGTCGGCCGACACCGCCCCGAACGTGCCGAAATCGCGGCCGACGCCGAGCGCGATCGACGTATAGCCCGATGCCGCGATGAAGCCGCCGTACACCGTGACGTCGAGCGGCAGGCCGTACGCGATTTCGCCGAAGCCGAAAAACGGCGTGATGCCTGCGCCGCCGAACTGCCGCGGCTTGCCGACGGCGGCCTTGTAGCGCAGTTGTCCGGTGCGCGCGAGGAACGGCACGGCGGCCGTCGTCACCTGGAAGCGCTGCACGCTGCCGTCCTCTTCCTCGACCGCGACGTCAAGCGTGCCCTGCACGCTCGTGTTGATGTTCTGCAGCGCGAACGCGCCCGGCGACACGCGCGTCACGTACAGCACGCGCCCCGCCTGCGACACGGTCACGGTCGCATTGGTGCGCGCGACACCCGAGATCAGCGGCGCATAGCCGCGCAGCGAAGGCGGCAGCATGCGGTCGTCGCTGCGGATCGACGCGCCGGTCAGCGCGAACGTGTCGAAAATGTCCGAGCTCAGGTAGTCGTCGCCGAACGTCACCGTCGACTGGATCGACGGCAGCGCGCGAAATGCGTAAAGCCGGCTGAAGCGGAACGTGCGGTCCGCGTACGCCGTGTTGCCCACGTTCGACTGCGCCTGGTAGTCGCCGCGAAAACGCCACGCATCCCAGTTCGCGCCGATCGTGCCGTAGGCCTGGATCGAATTCGTCTGCGCGCCGCCGGCACCGAAGCTGCGGTTCGTGTTCGCGATCACGCGATAGTCGAGCATCGCGCCCGGAATCCCCTCGGACCAGCGCTCCGGCGGCAGATAGGTCGAGTCGGTGAACTCGAGCGCGGCCTGCGGAATCGTGATCTTGAGGCGTCCGTCGCTCTTCAGGTAGCGCACGGTTGCCCCCTCGATCGCGCCGAGATCGACGCAACGGCCGCCCTGGAAGCGCGGCAGGTCCTTCGCGAGCGACGGCTTCAGTCCGAACTGCGCGACGAGTTCCGGCGGCAGGCACGGCTTGCCGGCGCCGGACGCATCGAGCGCGATGAACTGGATCGCCTGCAACCCGTAGAACAGGTCGTTGACCTGCACGTCGAGCATGTATTCGCCCGGCAGCGTGAAGTCGGCCTGGGAGAACTGCGACAGGTCGACGTTGTTCGTGCCGTCGATGTCGAGGAACGACGAATTGAATTCCGTCGCATGGCTCTGGCTGCCGACCACCAGCACGGAGACGCAAAGGAAGGAATGTCTGATTCGCACGCGGCGCTACCGGAAGTCCGAGGAAAAGGAAGCGGGAAGGAAACGAGGACGGAGAAAGGGTGCGCGCACCCCTTCTCCGGCACGGACGCTTACTGGTAGCGAACCGTGAAGTTCGCGACGCCGTCGGCGGTACCCGGCGTCACGCCGGCTGCCGTCGCTTCGTACATCGCCGCGAAGCGTGCGACGTTCGTGCCGTTCTGCAGTACGGTCGGCGCCTTTTGCTCCGCGCCGTTGTCGAGGTATTCACCCGACGCAGACTGCAGGCGGATGCCGACGTTGGTCGCCGAGCCGATCGTGGCGAGCAGCTTCGGCTGGCCCGCGCTCGACGTGCCCGTGAACGTGAAGTACGCGTTCTGCGCGATGCTCGTGTCGCAGTCGGTCAGCTTGATGTCGAAGTTGGTCGGCGTGGACTTGTCGCCGGCCTGCTTGAACGTGTGGGTCGGCACCTTGCCGAGGTTCACGGTCTGGTTGACCGAACCCGAATCGATGCCGCATGCGCCCGCGACGATCTCGCCCGTGAAGTTGATCGTGCCGGTGCCCTCTGCGAAGGCCGAGGTGGACAGGGCTGCGAGTGCGACAGCGGTCAGGAGGGATTTTTTCATGACGTTTTCCGTGTGAATTGCAAAGGGAATGGACGACGTGGCGGATACAAAAGGCAGCGTGTGGTTGGCTCCCGTCCGTCACGAGGCGGCATTATCGAGATAGGAATGAAAGAATTCTGTAAATGATTGTCAAATCGCCCATGACAATCTTCAATTCACCCATCTTCAAACGCACTCTTTCCCTGAAATTCACAATTCCGATATTTTCGTCCGAAGTCCTTTTTAATTCACTGGAACCGACTGAAAAATAAAGACATTTCTTTTTCTCGAATGCGGACGCCCCACTTCGCCTTGCCGGGCAAGGATTTCCAATATCACCAGCCGTGAAAGACAAAATTCTGTCCAATCCCGCCATCGTTGTTCGACCGCAACGATAGTAATCGCCGATTTTCAACTGACAGGAAATTAACGAGCGATTTTCGTCAGCTGCAGTTTTCGCGCAAACGATTGCGCAATTCGCACAAACGTTTTACCGCGACACTTTGTCGCCCTGCATTATTCGCAATACGTGAATTAATCGAATCGTCAATCCCGGATTAAAAGCCACGTGTCGTGCCGTGCGCCGCCACGACATTCGGCGCACGTGCGCGACGATGCGCAGACGACGTTTCAGCGGATTGGTCGGGATCGGAAAGAAGGAAGTCCGGCATGCTCGGGCCGGGATGCGTGTCGAGTCGAAGGCGGGCCTTCGGCTCGACAGCCAGGAGAAAAACGTGGAAGACGAAGCGCGGATGTCACGCGTCGGCGATCTCTGCCGGTACCCCGACAAAGGCAATGCCAACCGGGGGCGACGGCATCTCGCGATGCGCCATCGCCGCCCGGTCCGGCCGGAGCATCACACGGCAGCCGCCCCGGCAGATGCCGGCGCCCACCCGCCGCCCAATGCGCGATACAACGCGATCGCATTCGCGAGCCTGCGCTCCTTGAGCCGGATCAGCTCCTGCCCCGACTCGTACGTGCTGCGCTGCGCGTCGAGCAGTTCGAGATACGTCGCGACGCCGCCCGCATAGCGGCGCTCGGCGAGCTTCAGCCGCGCGCCGTCGGCCGCATAGACGTCCTGCTGAGCGGCGAGTTGGCGATCGATCCAGTCGCGTGCGGTGAACGCGTCGGCCACTTCGCGGAATGCGGTCTGCACGGTCTTCTCGTATTCGGCGACCGCGATGTGCTTGCGTGCGTTCGCGACGTCGAGATTCGCGCGATTGCGGCCGCCCGCGAAGATCGGCAGCGTGATGCGCGGCGCGAACGTCCACACGCTCGTGCCGCCCGCGAACAGGCTCGAGAACGCATCGCTGACCGAACCGTAATCGGTCGTCAGCGCGATGCGCGGGAAGAACGCCGCGCGCGCGGCGCCGATCTGCGCGTTCGCGGCCTTGAGCCGCGACTCGGCCTGCCGGATGTCCGGCCGCCGTTCGAGCAGCGCGCTCGGCGCGCCGGGCGCGACCGGCGCGATCGCGAGCGAGTCGAACGCGGTGCCGTCGGCCGGCACGGTGCGTGCAAAATCGCCGGCGAGCAATTGCAGCGCGCGCACCGACTGCGCGTGTTCGCGCTGCAGCGCGGCCTGCGACGCACGCGCGGACGCGACCAGCATCTCGGCCGAGCGCAACTCGATCGCGTCGCTCGTGCCGGCCGCGTAGCGGCGCTGCGTGAGCGCGGAGATGCGCTCGCGCGCGTCGAGCGTGCGCTGCGCCAACGCCAGTTGCTCGCGCAACGACCGTTCGGAAACATACGCGCCGGCGACTTCGGCAATCACGCCGATATGCACCGTGCGCTGCGCGTCGGCCGTCGCGAAATACTCGGCGAGCGCCGCGTCGGACAGGTTGCGCACGCGGCCGAACAGGTCGAGCTCGTACGCGCTGACGCCCACGCCCGCACGATACAGCCCGCTCACCGCGCTCTCGCGCACGACCGGGTCGTACTGGCGCGTGCGTTCGTAGCCGAGGTTCGCGTCGACCGACGGCATCAGGTCCGCGCGCTGCACGCCGTACAGCGCGCGCGCTTCGTCGAGCCGGCCGGCCGCGATCCGCAGGTCGCGGTTGTTCGCGAGCGCCGCGTCGATCCACGCCTGCAGCGCAGGATCGGTGAAATATGCGCGCCAGTCGTCGAGCAGCGCGGCATCGGCGGACGCAGCCGCCTCGACCGCCTGCGGCGTGTCGCCATCGACCGGCGTATAGCTGGCCGGCACCGGCGCCGCCGGCCGCTCGTAGCGCGGCGCGAGCGAGCAGCCGGCGAGCGCGAACGCGAGTGCCGCGGCCAGCGCGACCCGAGCCCGCGGCGTCGCGCACGCCTTCAGGTAAAACGTCATCGCGAACCCTCCATCGTCGCCGGTTGCGATCCGCCGCGCCGGCGCGGGCCGACGTCGAACAGGCGGCCGACGCTCACGAAAAACAGCGGGACGAGAAACACCGCGAGCACCGTCGCCGTGATCACGCCGCCGAGCACGCCGGTGCCGATCGCCATCTGCGCGCCGGACGCGGCGCCCGATGCGAACGCGAGCGGCAGCACGCCGACGCCGAACGCGAGCGACGTCATCACGATCGGCCGCAGCCGCAGGCGCGCGGCCTCGAGCGCGGCGTCGACGAGCGACATGCGCTGCGCGACCAGATCCTTCGCGACTTCGACGATCAGGATCGCGTTCTTCGCGGACAACCCGATCGTCGCGATCAGTCCCACCTTGAAATAGATGTCGTTCGGCATCGCGCGCAGCGTGACGCCGAGCACCGCGCCGATCACGCCGAGCGGCACGACCAGCATCACCGCGAACGGGATCGACCAGCTTTCGTACAGCGCCGCGAGCGCGAGAAACACGACGAGCACCGACAGCGCGAACAGCATCGGCGCCTGCGTGCCCGACAGCCGCTCCTCGAACGACTGCCCCGACCACGCGTGGCCGATGCCGGCCGGCAGCTTCGCGGCGAGCCGTTCGATCGCGGCCATCGCCTCGCCGCTGCTGTGCCCCGGCGCGGCCGAACCGTTGATCGTGAACGACGGATAGCCGTTGTAGCGCGTGAGCTGCGGCGGCCCGAGCGTCCAGTGCAGCGTCGCGAACGCCGCGAGCGGCACCATCTCGCCGCGCGCGTTGCGCACGCGCAGCTTCTTCACGTCGTCCGGATCGAGCCGGTGCAGCCCGTCGGCCTGCACGATCACGCGGCGCACCTGCGTGCCGTGCATGAAGTCGCCGATGTAGTCAGAGCCGAACATCACCGCGAGCGTCGTGTTGATCTCTTCCATCGACACGCCGAGCGCCGACGCCTTCGCGCGATCGATGTCGAGTTTGATCTGCGGCGCGTCCTGCGTGCCGGCGAACATCAGGTCGGCGAGCGCCGGATCCTTGCCGCCCGCCGCGAGCAGTTGCTCGCGCGCGGCACTGAACGTCGCGTAGTCGAGCCCGCTGCGATTCTGCAGCCGGAAGTCGAAGCCGCTCGTCGAACCGAGATCGGGCAGCGCCGGCGAGTTCATCGCGAACACCGTGGTGTTCGCCGCACCCGCGAAGCGCTCGTTGATGCGCGCGACGATCGCCTGCACGTGATCGCGCCCGGCCTTGCGTTCCTTCCAGTTCTTCAGCGTGACGAAGATCATCCCGCCGTTCGGCCCTTCGCCGTACAGGTTGAAGCCGCCGAGCGCGAACGTGTACGCGGCCGGCTCGTTGTGGCGAACATACGACTCGACCTCGCGCACGCTCTGCATGGTTTCCGCGAGCGGCGTGCCCTGCGGCCGGATCACCATCACCATGAAATTGCCCTGGTCCTCGTCGGGCAGGAACGCGGTCGGCAATTGCGTGAGCATCAGCGCGGCCGCCGCCGTCAGCGCGCCGTACACGACGAGCCAGCGCACCGGCTTCTTCAGCATCGTGCCGACGCGTGCCGCATAACGCTGCGTCGCACGTGCGACCAAGCGGTTGAACCAGCCGAAGAAGCCGCGCTTCTCGTGATGGTCGCCGGACACCGGCTTGAGCAGCGTCGCGCACAACGCGGGCGTCAGCGACAGCGCGAGAAACGCCGAGAAGCCGATCGATACTGCGAGCGCGAGCGCGAACTGCCGGTAGATGTTGCCCACCGCGCCGCCGAAGAACGCCATCGGCACGAACACCGACGTCAGCACGACCGTGATGCCGACGATCGCGCCGCTGATCTGCGTCATCGCCTTGACGGTCGCTTCGTATGGCCCGAGCCCCTCCTCGACCATCAGCCGCTCGACGTTCTCGACGACGACGATCGCATCGTCGACGAGAATGCCGATCGCGAGCACCATCCCGAACATCGTCAGCACGTTGATCGAGAAACCGGCCGCATACATCGCGCCGAACGTGCCCGCGAGCGCGACCGGCACGACGAGCGTCGGGATCAGCGTCGCGCGCAGGTTCTGCATGAACAGGAACATCACGAGGAACACCAGCACGCCGGCCTCGATCAGCGTCGTGACGACCTTGTTCATCGACACGCGCACGAACGACGACGTCTCGTACGGAATCTGGTATTTCACGCCCGGCGGGAAGTACGCGGACAGCGCGTCCATCGTCGCGCGCACGCGCTTCTCGGTGGCCACCGCGTTCGAGCCCGGCGCGAGCTTGATGCCCATCCCGGTCGCGACCTTGCCGTTCACGTACGACGGATAGTTGTAGTCGTTGCCGCCGAATTCGATGCGTGCGACGTCGCGCAGGTAGAGCGCGGCGCCGTCCGGCAGCGTGCGCAGCGCGATCGCGCCGAAGTCGGCCGGCGTCTTCAGCGGCGCGTCGGCGAACACCGTCGCGGCGATCGGCGCGCTGTTCGGCACCGCGCTGCGGCCGATGTCGCCGATCGTCACGCGCGCGTTGTGCGCGCGCACGGCCGACGAGATATCCGACGCGGTGAGGCCGTGCCCGGCCATCTTCACCGGGTCGGGCCAGATCCGCATCGCATATTCGGCGCCCCAGAACTGCACGCGGCCGACGCCGTCGACGCGTCGCAGCGCCTGCACGACGTTCGCCGACGCGTATTCGCCGAGCTGCACGTCGGTCATCCGGCCGTCGTCCGACGTCAGCGACACGACGAGCTGGATGTTGTCGGCGGCCTTCTCGACCTGGATGCCGTCGCGCCGCACGGGTTCGGGCAGCCGCGCCTCGACCGTCTTCAGCCGGTTCTGCACCTCGACGGCCGCGAGATCGGCGTTGACGCCCTGCTTGAACGTCAGGTACAGCGACGCCGCGCCGGCGCTGCTCGTCGCGGACGTATACAGCAGCCCCGGCGCACCGTTCATCTCGCGCTCGATCAGCGCGGTCACCGATTCCTCGACGACCTGCGCGGACGCCCCCGGGTACGTCGCATAAATGCTGACGACGGGTGGCGCGATGTCCGGATACTGCGCGACGGGCAGCGCGCGTATCGCGAACGCGCCGCCGAGCATGATGAAGAGTGCGATCACCCACGCGAAGACGGGGCGATCGATGAAGAAACGTGCCATGTTGGTCTCGGTGAACCGGTCAGGTTTGACGGGCGGCCGCCTGTGACGCGGCCTTCGTCGGCGTTGCCTGCTCGACGGGCTTGACGGCGGTATCGGGCGCGAACTGCGCGGCGTTGTCGACGATCACGCGCTCGCCGCCCGCGAGGCCGCGCGTGATGCGCCAATCGCGTCCGCTCATCCGGTCGGCGACGACCTCGACGTCCTGCACCTTGCCGTTCGCGCCGACCACGCGCACCGACGTGCGGTCGGCCGTGCGCAGCAGCGCATCGCGCGGCACGAGGATCGCGCGCTGATCGACGGCCGCGTCGAGCGCGATCCGCACGTACGCGCCCGGCAGCAGTTCGCGTTCGGGATTCGGGAACAGCGCGCGCATCGCGACGGTATCGGTGGTCGGGTCGACCGCGAGATCGCTGAACAGCAGCTTGCCCTTCAGCGGATACGCGGTGCCGTCGGCGCGCAGCAGCGTCACCGTGACGTCGTGCTGCGCGATGCCCGTCGCGCGCCCGCTCTTCACCGCGCGGCGCAACGCATCGACGTCGGCCGCCGGCTGCGAGAAATTCACGTAGATCGGATCGAGCTGCTCGACGGTCGTGAGCGGCGTTGCCTGGTCCTGGCCGACGAGCGCGCCTTCGGTGACGAGCGCGCGCCGCGCGCGGCCCGAAATCGGCGCGGTGACGGTCGCGTAGTCGAGTTGCAGTTGCGCGCGGGCGAGCTCGGCCTTCGCCGAAGCGACGCCGGCCTTCGCCTGCGCGTCGTCGGCAACGGCCTCCGTGTGATCGCGCTCGCTGACCGCGCGGTCGCGCACCAGGTCGTCGTAACGGCGACGCTTGTCGCTCGCCGCGAGCGCGGCGGCCTGCGCCTTCGCGAGCGCGCCCTGTGCGGCGTCGCGCGCGGCCTTCAGCGGCGCGGGGTCGATGCGGAACAGCACCGCGCCCTGCTTCACTTCCTGGCCTTCTTCGTAAGTCCGCGCGGTGACGATGCCCGCGACCCGCGCGCGCACCTCCGCTTGCCGATACGCGTCGAGCCGGCCGGGCAATTCGACGGTCATCGGCACGGCCGTCGGACGCACCGTGACGACCGTCGCGTGCTGAATGGCCTCCGGCGCCTTGTCCTGTTCGCCCTTTCCGCATCCGGTCACGAGCAGCATGGCCGCGAGCGCGAACGGCGCCAGCCGGAGGCGGCGCCCCAGGGAGCGTTTGTTATTCATGTATGACCTCAGATCGTTCGCCGCCGATACAATGCGGCGGCTCAGGGTGGCCGATTATAATCAGTCACGACTGATTAAATACAGGCGGTTGCAATCGGACCGCCCTACTGTCTCAATAAAACGACAGCGAACTGTAAGGAAATTCACGACATGGCCCGCAAGACCCGGGAAGAATCGCTCGCCATCAAGCACCGGATCCTCGACGCCGCCGAGCTCGTCCTGCTCGAAAAAGGCGTCGCGCAAACCGCGATGGCGGACCTCGCCGAGGCCGCCGGAATGTCGCGGGGCGCCGTGTACGGCCACTACCGCAACAAGATGGAAGTGTGTCTCGCGATGTGCGACCGCGCGTTCGCGCGCACGTCGGAAGGCTTCGACGCGGTCGACAACCTGCCCGCGTTCGCCACGCTGCGCCGCGCGGCATCGCACTATCTTCAGCAATGCGGCGAGCCGGGCGCGATGCAGCGCGTGCTCGTGATCCTCTATACGAAGTGCGAACAAAGCGAGGAGAACGGCGCGCTGCAGCGGCGCCGCATGCTGCTCGAGCTGCAGATGCTGCGCATCACCAAGGCGCTGCTGCGCCGCGCGATCGCGTCCGGCGAACTCGCCGCCGATCTCGACGTGCATCTGGCGGCCGTCTATCTCGTGTCGCTGCTCGAAGGCGTGTTCGCATCGATGATCTGGACCAACCGGTTGCGCGGCAATCTGTGGACCGACGCGGAAGCGATGCTCGATGCGGGCTTCGACGCCGTCCGGACATCTGCTGCGCTGCGCGTGCGCGCGCAAAAATTGCCAGCCGAACCCAAAGCCACGCAATAAATGCTGATTTAACCCGATTTACCGCAGTGCGAAACGAATGCGCTGACCCTCTTTAAAATTTTTAACGTTTCGCGGAACATCGGTAGACTGACGCTGTCATCTTTCTTTAGCGTCTTCGTGATAATCCGGGTGCGACCCGGAAAGTTCACGCCGCCGTTCGAAGCGGGCCTGCCCGCGAGTTGGGTCGAACGGAAACGACACAGGCCCCTGGCGGGGCCTGTTTTGTTGCACGCCCGTCGCCCGCCCCGTCGCCACCCGACGGATATGCCGCCGATGGCTCCCGCCCACACCTCTTTGAACCGCTTTCCTGGATGTGGACACCCTTGGTCAAGCCTGCCGCAACCCCTGATGCTTTCGCGCCCGGCCGCGCGCAGCGCCTCGTGCGCGCGCTCGTGCCGGCCGCCGTGCTCGGCGCCCTCGCCGCCTTCGGTCTCGCCGCCGCGCTGCCGGCCGTCTCGCAACTGCCGGGCGCCGTCGATTCGGGCACGGCCGCGCTGCCGCAGCGCGTGCTGTCCGACACGCCGTTTCCCACCGCTCAGCATTTCGTGACGAGCGAACTCGCGCGCACGATCGGCGAGCGCAACGAACTCGATGAACGCGGCGGCGAGCGCAGCCTGCAGCCGGGCCTGTTCGCGCCGCTCAGCGCGCACCGCAACGACATGCTCGGCTATACGAACCTGTTCCAGTTCGCGGCGCCCGAACAGCAACACGGGATGCGCGCGGGCGACATCGAACTCACGCTGTCCGATACGCTGAACCGTCTCGACGTGCCGCCCGAGGTGCGCATCCAGCTCGGCGATCTCGTGACCGGCAAGGTCGCGATGCGCGCCAGCGCCCAGCGCGGCGACTACTACCGCGTCGCGTACGACACCAACAACGGCACGCCGCACCTCACCGCGCTCGAACTGCGCGTCGCAGGCCGCACGTTCGGCGCGATCTGGTTCCGCGCGCCGGGCGCCGACCACGGCGCGTACTACACGCTCGACGGCGCACCGCTCGAAGCAGCCGCGTTCACGATGCCCGTCAAATGGACGCGCATCAGCTCGTTCTTCGGCGAACGCGTCCACCCGCTGTCGCAGGCGATGGCGTTCCATACCGGCGTCGACCTCGCCGCGCCGTCCGGCACGCCCGTCAATGCGGCGGCCGATGGCGTCGTGTCGTTCGTCGGCACCGATCCGGGCGGTTACGGCCACTACGTGATCGTCGATCATGCGGACGGTTATTCGACCTACTACGCGCATTTGTCCGCGTTCGCGCACGGGTTGAAGACCGGTGAAACCGTGAAGCAGGGCCAGCGCCTCGGCTCGGTCGGGATGACCGGCGCCGCCACCGGGCCGCACCTGCACTTCGAGGTGCGCGTCGCGAACGATCCGGTCGACCCGCTCGTCACGCTCGCGAGCGCGCAGACGGGGCTGTCCGACATGCAGCTCACCGCGTTCCGCCAGGAAGCGGCGCAATGGCGCTTCCGCCTCGCGTCGATCAGTACGACGCCGTTCGCATTCGCGCAGACCGACGGCCCGCTGTGGGGCGACTTCGCGACCGGTCCGTCGACGCTGCGCGCGGTCTTCGATACGCACTACAGCGCGTCCTGACGCAGGCGCACCGAAGCACCATCTCGCCCGTCGCCGTTCGAGCGGCGGCGACGCGGGCGGCCTTCACTGCGCCGGCTCCGTGCGCTCCGCCGCCCGCGCGAGGCGCTCCGCACGCGGACGACGCGACAGCAGCCAGCGCGCCGCGCCGTCGAGCGACGTGCACAACACGAGATAGATCGCCGCGACGAACAGGAAGATCGGCGCCGGATACACCATCAGCCGGTTGTTCACCTGCGTCGCGACGAACGACAATTCCGGCACGCCGACGATATACGCGAGCGACGTGTCCTTCACGAGCGCGACCCACTGGTTGACGAACGACGGCGTCATGATCCGGATCGCCTGCGGCAGCAGCACGTAGCGCACGGTCTGCCAGCGCGTGAGCCCGAGCGACAGCCCCGCCTGCCACTGCCCGTCGCCGGCCGCGACGATGCCCGCATGCACCGCATGCGCGAGATACGCACCGCCGATCAGCGCCAGCGCGCACACGACCGTCGCGAGCCCCGCCACGTCCATGTGCAGCAGCATCGGCATCAGGAAATACGTCCAGAAGATCAGCATCAGCACCGGAATCGCGCGGAAGAAGCCGATGAACGCGAGCAGCAGCACGCGCAGCGGGCCGCGCGCGAGCGCCATCGCGACGCCGAGCGCCACGCCCAGGATCGCCGACGCCATCGCCGACGCGATCGCGAGCACGAGCGACAGCGCGGCGCCGCCGAGCGGGCCGTCCGGGAACGCGCCGACGAGCAGGTACGGCAGGTTGTCGAGCAGCAGCGAGATGTCCATCGTCAGCGCCCCGCCCCGAGCCGGTCACGCCATTGCGTGGCCGCATAGGCGCCGGCTTCGATCGCGGCCACCGCGACGATGTACAGCACGGTCGCGACACCGAACGCAGCGAAGGTCCTGAACGTCTCCGTCTCGACCTGCCGCGACGCATACGACAGCTCGGCGACGCCGATCGCCATCGCGAGCGACGAGTTCTTCACGAGATTCATGTATTGGCCGAACAACGGCGGCAGCGCGATGCGCACGGCCTGCGGCAGCACCACGTAGCGCAGCGACTGCATCGGCGTGAGGCCGAGCGCCGCGGCCGCGTCATGCTGCGCGCGGCGCACGCCGCGCAGCCCGGCTTCGCATTCCTCGGCGACGAACGCGGCCGTGTACGCGCTCAACCCGAACCAGCCCGCGACGAACTCGAACGACGGCCACGCGAGCGTGAGCGGGCCCGCGCTGAGTTGATGGCGCGCGTTCAGCCACGCGACCCACGTATCGGGCAGCAACGACGCCACGCCGAAATACCAGAACAACAACTGCACGAGCAGCGGCGTGTTGCGGAACGCGACGACGTAACCGGCCGCGAGCGTGCGCGGCACCGTGCCGCGCGCATGCCGCATGACGGCGAGCAGCAGCCCGCCGATGGTCGCGGCGAGCGCCGACGCGGCCGCGAGGCCGAGCGTCAGCAGGAAGCCCTGCCAGAGCCAGGACAGATATTTGGGAGCCAACCCGAGCATGTCGTGGTGCGGGTGCGAAGCGCGCGATCGAAAAGAAACGGAAAGTGCCGCGATCCGTGCGCACCGGCGTGGCCGGCGGCGGAACGCGGCGCACCTGGCGTGCGACTCAGGTCTTGTCGCCGATGCGGAAGATGCGCGTGAGCGGCGTCTTCGTCGTCGGCCCGAACCACGCGTCGTAGATCTGCGTCGCGCGGCCGTTTGCCTCGAGGCCCTTCAGCGTGTCGTTGACGAAGCCGAGCAGGCGCGTCTCGCCCTTCGGCACACCGACGCCCATGTAGTCATTCGAGATCGTGAACGCCGGGATCTCGTAGTTCTGCTTGTCGGGCACGTTCGCGAGCAGGCCGATCAGTTTCGGCCCGTCCTGCGTGATCGCCTGCACGTTGCCGGCGCGCAGCGCGGCGAATGCGAACGGCGTGTCGTCGTATGCGACGATCGTCGCCTTCGGGAATTTCTCGCGCAGCGTGATTTCGTTCGTCGTGCCCTTGTCCGCGCCGACGCGCAGGCTGTTCAGCTGGTCGGCCGATTTCAGTACGCCCTTCTTCGCGAGAAACTGCTGGCCCGACGAGAAATACGGGATGCTGAAGTCGACCTGCTTCGCGCGTTCGTCGGTGATCGTGAAGTTCGCGAGCACCAGATCGACCTTGCCGGAAGTCAGGAACGGAATGCGGTTCGCGGGATTGGTCGGCTGCAACTGCAGCTTCACGCCGAGCTTGTCGGCCAGCGCCTTCGCATAGTCGACGTCGAGGCCGACGATGTGATTGCTCTTGCCGTCGACATAACCGAACGGCGGATTGCTGTCGAAGGTCGCGACGCGCAGCACGCCGGCCTTCCTGATGTCGTCGAGGCGGTCCGCGTGCGCGACCGTGCCGGCCGTGACGAGCGCGGCCCCGACGAGCCACGTAGCGAGAGTGTGGAGTTTCATGAGCACGACCTGATTTGATTTGTCATGAGGGCCGCCGCGGATCGCGCGACGGCCGGTTCGAGGAACATCGCGACGGAGTGTGTCGTCGCGAAGCCGCTAACGTATCAGCGCGTGCGGCAATTCCGAACCAACAATTGGTGCTTTGCTCTGCGGGTTTCGTGATGACGCTCGAGACTGCGTGCGCCATCGCGCGCTTCAAAAAAAGACGCCCGCTGCACGCAGCGGGCGCGAATCCCAGTCAAGGAGGTGTCACACGAACTACGGGTTCAGAATAAAGGCATCGCACGCGATGGACAACGAAGCGATTCCGATATCGATATCGCGCGTCCCGCGATGCGCTTGCGCGTGTCCATGCGAAGACGGCGCGCATAAAAAACGGCGCGCCGCCTGTGTGGCGGAGCGCCGTCCCGTTGCACGTTGCCGGTCGATGCGGACAGCCTCGCGAGGCTGCCCCGTCGATCACGGTTCGTGACGCAGATACCCTTCCTTGCTCGGATCGCGCATCCGCCACGACACGATCAGCGAGATCGCGCACAGCACCGTCACGTACCAGTAGAAGGTTTCCTCGCTGCCGATCGACTTGAACCACAGCGCGACGTACTCGGCCGAGCCGCCGAAGATCGCGTTCGCGACCGCATACGACAGGCCGACGCCCATCGCGCGCACTTCGGGCGGGAACATCTCGGCCTTGATGAGGCCGCTGATCGACGTGTAGAAGCTGACGATCGCGAGCGCGATCGTGATCAGCACGAACGCGGCCGTCGGGCTCGTCACGGTCTTCAGCGCGTGCATCAGCGGCACCGTGCCGATCACCGCGAACGCGCCGAACAGGATCATCGACGTGCGGCGGCCGATCTTGTCGGACAGCGCGCCGAACACCGGCTGGATCAGCATGTAGACGAGCAGCGCGACGGTCATCACGTTGCTGGCGGTCTTCGCATGCATGCCGGCCGTGTTCACCAGGTACTTCTGCATGTACGTGGTGAACGTGTAGAAGATGAGCGAGCCGCCGGCCGTGAAGCCGACCACCGTGAAGAACGCGCCCTTGTGCTGCCACACGCCGCGGATCGTGCCCGCATCCTTCTTGTCGCGCGATGCGCTCGTCGACGTCTCGTCGAGCGATTTGCGCAGGTACAGCGAGATCAGCGCGGCCGCCGCGCCGACCACGAACGGAATGCGCCAGCCCCATGCCTTCAGCTCGTCGCCCGACAGCGTCTGCTGCAGGATCACGAGCACGAGCAGCGCGCACAGCTGGCCGCCGATCAGCGTCACGTACTGGAACGACGCGAAGAAGCCGCGGCGGCCCTTCAGCGCCACCTCGCTCATGTAGGTCGCGCTCGTCCCGTATTCGCCGCCCACCGACAGGCCCTGGAACAGCCGCGCGACCAGCAGCAGCGCCGGTGCGAGCGCGCCGATCTGCGCATAGGTCGGCAGCACCGCGATCACGAGCGAGCCGCCGCACATCATCAGCACCGAGATCATCATCGCCGTGCGGCGGCCATGACGGTCGGCGATGCGGCCGAACAGCCAACCGCCGATCGGACGCATCAGGAAGCCGGCCGCGAACACGCCGGCCGTGTTCAGCAGCTGGGTCGTCGTGTTGCCGCTCGGGAAGAACGCCGGTGCGAAGTACAGCGCGCAGAACGAGTAGATGTAGAAGTCGAACCACTCGACGAGGTTGCCCGATGAGGCGCCGACGATGGCGAACACGCGCCGCCGGGTGTCATGCGCGGACAGCGCAGCTTGGTCGGTCTGGACGTCCATGGGTTGGTCTGTTCCTTTTAGTGCTTTCTGGGCGAGACGGCTGGGGCCGCCGCGTGCGGTCGCACGTGGCACCGGTTCCGGCGCACGGCGCTACGGGATTTTAGCGAAATGTAAAGTAACGGGCTTTCCGGGTTCGTCCGGATGTAGAAAAATTTTCTCCCGCCACCCGTTCGTCATATGAAAACGCCAGCCGCGAGGCTGGCGTCCGGTGCAAACTATTCCCGGTCCCGGTGCTCAGACACGCACCTCCGGCGGCACGTAGCGGCACTCGTAGCGCTTGCGCACGGTACCGGCCTCGTCGACGCTTTCCAGAAATACGTCGAACTGCCAGAGCCGCGCCATGTGCTTGAGCACTTCCTCGCTGTCGTTCGACAGATGGCGGTTGTCGGTCATGAAGTGGCGCAGCGTGAGGCTGCGGTCGCCGCGCGTGTTCACCGCCCATACCTGGATGTTCGGCTCGCGGTGATGGATGTCGTACTGACGCGACAGCGCCTGCCGCACGTACTGGTAGCCGGACTCGTCGTGGATCGCCGATACCTCGAGCGAATCGCGCATGTCGTCGTCGAGCACCGAGAACAGCCGCATTTCGCGGATCAGGTTCGGCGACAGGTACTGCGCGATGAAGCTCTCGTCCTTGAAATTGCGCATCGCGTAGTGCATCGCCGGCAGCCACGGCGTGCCCGCGATCTCCGGAAACCACTTGTAGTCCTCCTCCGTCGGCGCCTCGCAGATCCGCCGGATGTCGCTCATCATCGAGAAGCCGAGCGCATACGGGTTGATCCCGCTGTAGTACGGCTTCGTGACGGGCGGCTGATAGACCACGTTGCTGTGCGAATGCAGGAACTCCATCATGAAGCCGTCTTCCAGCTTGCCCTGGTTGTACAGCGTATTGAGCAGCGTGTAGTGCCAGAACGTCGCCCAGCCTTCGTTCATCACCTGCGTCTGCCGCTGCGGATAAAAGTACTGGCCGATCTTGCGCACGATGCGGATCACTTCGCGCTCCCACGGCTCGAGCAGCGGCGCGTTCTTCTCCGCGAAATACAGCAGGTTCTCCTGCGGCTCCGGCGGGTAGCGCTCCTCCTGCTCCTCCATCTGCTCGGGCTTCTTGCCCGGCAGCGTGCGCCACAGCTCGTTGACCTGCGACTGCAGATACGCCTCGCGCTCGCGCCGCAGCGCGGCCTCCTTCGACAGCGATGGCTTCTGCGGCCGCTTGTAGCGATCGACGCCGTAGTTCATCAGCGCATGGCACGAATCGAGCAGTTCCTCGACGCGATCGAGGCCGTAGCGCTCCTCGCATTCGGCGACGTAGTTCTTCGCGTACACGAGATAATCGATGATCGCGTGCGCGTCGGTCCACAGCCGGAACAGGTAGTTGCCCTTGAAGAACGAGTTGTGCCCGTACGCCGCGTGCGCGATGACGAGCGCCTGCATCGTCATCGTGTTCTCTTCCATCAGATACGCGATGCACGGATTCGAGTTGATGACGATCTCGTAGGCGAGCCCCATCTGGCCGCGACGATAACTTTTCTCGGTCGCGAGGAAGTGCTTGCCGAACGACCAGTGGCGATAGTTGACCGGCATCCCGACCGACGCGTACGCATCCATCATCTGCTCGGCGCTGATCAGTTCGAGCTGGATCGGGTAGATGTCGAGCTCGTACTGCTCGGCAACCTGAGAGATGTGCGTGTCGTATTCCTCGAGCAGTTCGAAGGTCCAGTCGGACGGGCACGGCAGCGGCTTGCGTTCGGCCACGTTCATACGCGCTTCCTTCTGCCCGGCAGCGGGCAAGTCGGCGGCCGGCGCCGCCGGCTCGGTCCGGCCGCTTTGCTGCGATGCGGCAGGGCCGGCCGTGTCGTCGCCGGAAGGGCGCGGCGCGTAGCCGCGCGACTCGTTGTGCAGATGGCGGGTCGTCATGACATTTCCACCTGCTTTTCGAACAATTCGCGAAACACCGGGTAAATGTCCGCAGCCGATTCGACTTTCTTCATCGCGAGATGCGGTTGCGACAACGCCAGCTGCGCGTACTCCAGCCACAGGTTCTGCTCTTCGGGCGCGACCTGGATATACGCGAAGTAACGCGTCTTGGTGAGGATATCCTCTTCCAGGATTTTGCGACACTTCGGCGAATCGTCTGTCCAGTTGTCGCCGTCGGACGCCTGCGCGCCGTAGATGTTCCATTCCGTCGGCGAGTAGCGCTCGTTCATCACCTTGCGCATCAGCTCGAGCGCGCTCGACACGACCGTGCCGCCGCTTTCGGTCGAATGAAAGAAGGTGTCCTCGTCGACTTCCTCGGCACGCGTGTGGTGACGGATGAACACGACCTCGATGCGCTCGTAGTTGCGCTTCAGGAACAGGTACAGGAGGATGAAGAAGCGCTTCGCGAGATCCTTGCGCTGCTCGTCCATCGAGCCCGACACGTCCATCAGGCAGAACATCACGGCCTGGCTCGACGGTTGCGGCTGCTTGACGCGGTTGATGTAGCGCAGGTCGAACGGATCGATGAACGGAATCCGCCAGATGCGCCCCTTCAGATGATGGATCTCGGCCTCGAGCGTCGCGATTTCCGCGCGGCGGTCTTCCGGGTCGATCTTCAGCGCCTCGAGCTGCGCCTCCAGCTCGCGCAACTCGTTGACGAGCGGCGAGCCGAGCGCGATGCGCCGGCCGAGCGCGCTGCGCAGCGAGCGCACGACGTCGATGTTGTTCGGCGTGCCTTCCGCCGACCAGCCCGCGCGCACGTTCTTCCAGCTCGGCACCGTCAGCAGGTGCGTCTTCACGAGGCGCGGCAGTTCGAGATCGTCGAAGAAATACTGCATGAATTCGTCGCGCGACAACTCGAACACGAAGTCGTCCTGCCCTTCGCCCTCGTTGCTCGCCTGACTGCCGCCGCCGCCCGAGCCGCCCTGCGGACGCGGAATCTTGTCGCCGCGCACGTAGTCTTCGTTGCCCGGGTGCACGTATTCGCGACGCCCGCCAGGCGCATGCCGGAAATTCGGCTCGGCGATGTCCTTGCGCGGAATCGTGATGCTTTGCGTGCTCTGGATATCCTTGATGCTACGGTCGCGCACCGCGTCGGACACGGCACGACGAATGTAGTTCTTGACGCGACGCAGAAAGCGTTCGCGGTTGGCGATGCTCTTGTTCTTGCCGGCCAGCCTGCGGTCGATGATTTGATGAAGCACTCCCGGTCTCCCGCTCGAAAGTCGATCTGCCGGGGCACTCGCCGCGCATGCCGTCTGCCGTCATGCGGGCGGCGCCTCTGAAGGTGCCCGTACGGACTCGCCGTACGGGCGCGGTACCGCGCGCGTCATGACGACTTGCGCACGCGCAGGTACCAGTCGCAAAGCAGCCTCACCTGCTTCGGCGTATAGCCCTTCGCGACCATCCGGTTCACAAAGTCCTCATGCTTGCGTTGCTCCTCCGCCGACCCCTTCGCGTTGAACGAAATGACCGGCAACAGTTCCTCGGTATTCGAGAACATCTTCTTCTCGATCACGACGCGCAACTTCTCGTAGCTCGTCCACACCGGGTTCTTCCCGGCGTTCGCCGCCCGCGCGCGCAACACGAAGTTCACGATCTCGTTGCGGTAATCCTTCGGATTGCTGATCCCGGCCGGCTTCTCGATCTTCTCCAGTTCCGCATTCAGCGCGGCGCGGTCGAAGCTCTCGCCCGTGTCGTGATCGCGGAATTCCTGATCCTGGATCCAGAAGTCCGCATACGTGACGTAGCGGTCGAAGATGTTCTGCCCGTACTCCGAATACGATTCGAGGTAAGCCGTCTGGATCTCCTTGCCGATGAAGTCCGCGTAGCGCGACGCGAGCACGTCCTTCACGAACGACAGGTATTTCTGCTCGGTCTCCGGCGGGAACTGCTCGCGTTCGATCTGCTGTTCGAGCACGTACATCAGGTGCACGGGGTTCGCCGCGACCTCGCTCGAATCGAAGTTGAACACGCGCGACAGGATCTTGAACGCGAAGCGTGTCGACACGCCCGTCATCCCTTCGTCCACGCCGGCGTAATCGCGATACTCCTGGTACGACTTCGCCTTCGGATCGGTGTCCTTCAGGTTTTCGCCGTCATACACCTGCATCTTCGAGAACAGGCTCGAATTCTCCGGCTCGTGCAGGCGCGACAGCACCGAGAACTGCGACATCATCTTCAGCGTGCCCGGCGCGCACACGGCTTCGGCCAGCGACGAATTGCGGATCAGCTTCTCGTAGATCTTCGTCTCTTCCGACACGCGCAGGCAGTACGGCACCTTCACGACGAAGATCCGGTCGAGCAGTGCCTCGTTGTTGCGGTTGTTGCGGAATGCCTTCCACTCCGACTCGTTCGAGTGCGCGAGGATCACGCCGTCGAACGGAATCGCGCCGAATCCTTCGGTGCCCTTGAAGTTGCCTTCCTGCGTGGCGGTCAGGAGCGGGTGCAGCACCTTGATCGGCGCCTTGAACATTTCGACGAATTCGAGCAGGCCCTGGTTCGCCAGGCACAGGCCACCCGAGTAGCTGTACGCATCGGCATCGTCCTGCGCGTACTGTTCGAGCTTGCGGATGTCGACCTTGCCGACGAGCGACGAGATGTCCTGGTTGTTTTCGTCGCCAGGCTCCGTCTTCGCGATACCGATCTGCCGAAGGATCGACGGAAAGCGGCGCACCACGCGGAACTGGCGGATGTCGCCGTTGTATTCGTGCAGGCGCTTGACGGCCCACGGACTCAGGATGCTCTTCAGGTAGCGGCGCGGAATGCCGTATTGCTCTTCGAGGATCGGGCCGTCCTCGTCGTAGTCGAACAGCCCGAGCGGCGATTCGTTGACGGGCGAACCCTTGAGCGCATAGAACGGCACGCGTTCCATCAGTTGCTTCAGGCGCTCGGCGATCGACGACTTGCCGCCGCCCACCGGCCCGAGCAGGTAGAGAATCTGCTTCTTTTCTTCGAGCCCTTGCGCAGCGTGGCGGAAGTACGCGACCACCTGCTCGATCACTTCCTCCATTCCGTAGAACTCACGGAACGCGGGATAGACCTTGATAACCTTGTTCGCGAAGATCCGCGACAGGCGCGGGTCGTTGCGGGTATCGACTTGTTCCGGTTCCCCGATTGCAGCCAGCATGCGTTCGCCGGCCGTGGCGTACGCTGACGGATCGTTCTTGCAGAGCGCGAGATACTCCTCCAGCGAGAACTCTTCCTCTCGCGTTTTTTCGAAGCGGTTCGCGAAGCTGCTGTAAATATCCATGCTACCTCCCTCGCCTGAGTCTGAAGACGTGCCTGCCTTCTATGACTGCGCAGAAGCAAGCGCGTTCGAATTCATCCTAAACCCTTTCTTATTTTTTTTCACGAACTCTTCGTATGAAGTTCGTCATTCTCGACAACACCGCTTGGACAACGCATTTCGACGCTTTACAATCGATCTCCCGAGCCGCAGAAACTGCATCCGACGCGTCTCGTCGAGCATCGGAACGTCTCGTGCGTTGGATGCCTCCGCCGCCGTCGCCGCACCCTTCACTCTCCCCTTCATCCCTAGACGTTCGAGCAGACGTTTTCGACGACACGCTGCGCGCACCGTTACAAATTTTTTTCGCATCGTCCGGAGATACCCGTAGCGCGGATGCGCACATGCAACGCGTGGCGACGCACGCACGTTCACGCGCGCTGTCACATTTCACCGGCCGCCGAAACGACGACGCCCGCATGTCGCGGGCGTCGTGTGCTGCCAAATGGGGATAGATGCGCAGTGCGCGCGACTCAGAACGTTTCCCAGTCGTCGGCGCCGGCAGACGCAGCCACCGGCGCGGGTGCAGCGGCCGCCGGCTTGCGCGCCGGCGCGGGGCGCTTCGGCGCAGCGTCACGATCGTTGCGCGCCGCGGCCGGTGCGGGCGGCGAAACAGGCACGACGGACGGCGCGACTGCCGGCGCGGCCACCGCGCGCGGCGCCTGACGCGCAACGGCGGCTGCCGGCTTCGCCGCATCGTCGTCGATCCGGAACACCGACGCCGTTTCGCGCAGGCGCGCGGCCTGCTCGTCGAGCGATTGCGCGGCGGCCGCCGCTTCCTCGACGAGCGCGGCGTTCTGCTGCGTGACCTCGTCCATCTGCGCGACCGCGCGCGCGACCTGGTCGATGCCGCCGCTCTGCTCCTCGGAGGCCGCCGCGATCTCGCCCATGATGTCCGTCACGCGCTGCACCGCGCTGATCACGTCGCTCATGGTGCGGCCGGCTTCGTCGACCAGCGTCGAGCCCGTCCGGATGCGCTCCACCGACGCGTCGATCAGCGCCTTGATCTCCTTGGCCGCACTCGACGAACGCTGCGCGAGGCTGCGCACCTCGCCCGCGACGACCGCGAAGCCGCGGCCTTCCTCGCCGGCGCGCGCGGCTTCGACCGCCGCGTTCAGCGCCAGGATGTTGGTCTGGAACGCGATTCCCTCGATGATCGCGATGATGTCCGCGATCTTCGCCGAGCTGTCGTTGATCTCGCCCATCGTGCCGACCACCTGGCCGACCACCGTATTCCCCTTGTTTGCAATCTCCGACGCGTTCGCGGCCAGCGAGCTTGCCTGCCGCGCATTGTCCGCGTTCTGCTTCACGGTGCCGGTCAGCTGCTCCATGCTCGACGCGGTTTCCTGCAGCGCGGACGCCTGTTCTTCCGTGCGCGACGACAGGTCGATGTTGCCGGCGGCGATCTGGCGCGCCGCGGTCGCGATCGACTCGCTGCCGCCGCGCACGGTGCGCACCGTGTCGACCAGCCCGCGCTGCATCTTCGCGAGACCCTCGAGGAGCTGGCCCATTTCGTCGCGCCGCTGCACCACGATCGAGCGGCGCAGGTCGCCCGCGGCGATCGCGTCGAAATGCGCGAGCGCGTCCGCGAGCGGACGGCCGATCGCACGGCTGAGCGTCAACCACGACAGCACCGCGGCAACCAGACCAGCCGCCAGCAGGACGATCGACACCACGCGCAGCGTATCGAACGTCGCTTCCGAATGATCGAAGCTCGTCTGCCCGGCGCTGAACTGGAAATTGCGCAGCGCCTCGCTCGCCACCGAGAGATCGTTGTAAAGCGTCTGGAGTTGCTTGGCGCCTTCGCCGATCCGGTCGTGGTCGCCCGTCGCGACAAGGCCGCCGAACGCGTCGCAACCGCGCTGTAGCGCCTGCCGCTTCGCGGCGACGTCCTGCGCGAGTCGATCCTCGTCCGCATCGCGCGGCAGCGCGAGGTATTTTTTCCACCACACATCGGACTGCGCGCGCATCGCGCGGCTACGCTCCACCGCCGCGGCCGATTCGGGCGTCCCGACCAGCAGCGCGGCGCGATCGAGCGCCAGGCGCTCGCGCGCCGCGTACATTTCGGCGACGGCCACGTCGACCGCGCTCGGCATCTGGTTCGTGAAAATCTCGCGCGTCGCGTCGTTCGAACGCGTCATCCCGTACACGCCCAGCACGCCGATCACCCCCAGCAGTATCGCGAGAAACGCCATCGTCAAACCGATGCGTGCACGTATCGTCAGGTTTCCGATCACCATCATTGTTCCTGTATTGCGTCGTCATGAACGGGCAAGGCCCATTTTTCGAAACAGCGTTTCGTCCTGATGTATTTACGACCGGATGTTGCGCAGCTTGATGGTATTCACGTCATTTTTTTCAGCAATTCATTAGTTCATTACAAATTTCTGAACAATGGGGTCGAAGCATCGCAAGCCCGCCTCGCGAAAGCGCGTGGCAGGCATCGCGATCGGGCAATGGGGGGAAAGACGGCAGGCGCCTGCTTCCGCACGCGCCTGCCGGGGTGCGCGATCCAGCCCTATTCGGCCAGTTCGGCGAGAGTGGGAATCGACGGCTGCGCGCCTGCGCGCGTGACCGACAGCGCCGCCGCACGTTGCGCGAAGCGGATGGCCGTGTCGATGGCCTCGCCCGCCGCGAGCCGCGCGGCGAAAGCGCCGATGAAGGTATCGCCGGCCGCGGTCGTGTCGACTGCCTTGACGACGGGCGCCGGATAATGGCGCGCCGCGCCGTCGGCCGTCAGCGCGAACACGCCGCGCGCGCCGAGCGTGATCAGCACGTTGCGCGCGCCGGCCGCGTGCAGCGCACGCGCCGCGGCTTCCGCCTCGGCCGGATTGCGCACCGGCAGTCCGGTCAGCGCGGCCGCCTCCACTTCGTTCGGGATCAGGTAATCGACCAGCGGCAACCAGCCGTCCGGCAGCGGCGCCACGGCCGGCGCCGGATTGAGCACGACGGTGCGGCCGAGCCGCCGCCCGGCCGACAGCGCCGCGAACACGGCGTCCGGCGGCGTCTCGAGCTGGCAGATCAGCACGTCGGTCGCCGCAAGCGCGGCCTCGTGCCGCGCCACCGTATCGGTCGTCACTTCGCCATTGCCGCCCGCGACGATCACGATCGCGTTCTGGCTCGCGTCGTCGACGACGATCAGCGCGACACCGGTCGACGCCGTCGCGCTCGTCGCGAGCCGCGAGCAGTCGATGCCTTCGGCCTCGAGGCCGGCCCGCAGCGCGGTACCGTGCGCATCCGCGCCGACGCAGCCGATCATCGCGACCTGCGCCCCGAGCCGCGCCGCCGCGACGGCCTGGTTGCCGCCCTTGCCGCCCGCGGCCTGCGCGTACGCATGACCGGCAAGCGTTTCGCCCGGCAGCGGCAGCCGCGGCGCCCGTACGACGAGATCCATGTTGAGGCTGCCGACCACCGTCACGCGGCCGGCGCCCGCCGCACGCGCCGTCATGGGCGACCGCCCGGCGCGGCCGGCTCGCGGTAAACCGCCGTCGATTCCCGCAGCACGAGGCGCGGCGACACGACGCGACGACGGCTCGGCGCGGCCGTCGAACCGCCGCCGATCCGCTCGATCAGCGTTTGCGCGGCCATTTCGCCGAGCGCGCGCACCGACTGGCCAACCGTCGACAGCGCCGGATACGTGTAGCGGGAGAATTCGATGTCGTCGAAGCCGATGATCGAGCAGTCGTCCGGCACGCGCATGCCGCGCTCGGCCGCCGCGCGCAGCGCGCCAACGCCCATCAGGTCGTTGCCCGCGAAAATCGCGCTGGGATGCACCGACTCGAACAGCCGGGATGCCGCGTGGTAACCGCCGAGGCACGAAAAATCGCTTTCCGCGATCGCGCCCGGCACGATGTCGATGCCGCGCTCGGCCATCGCACGGATGAAGCCGTGCACGCGCATGGCGCTGACGGCCGTGTCGGTCGGCCCGGTGATGCAGCCGATCTTCGCGTGCCCGAGTTCGAGCAGGTGACGCGTCGCCAGGTAGGCGCCGCGTTCGTGGTCGATCTGCACAAGGTCGGCCGCGAGCCCCTCGATGTTGCGGTCGACGACGACGAGCGGCGCATGCGCATCCGCAAGCGTCTGCGCGAGCACCGTGTCCTCGCCGGCCGACGCGACGATCAGCCCGTCGATGCGCTTTTCCTGCAGCACGCGCAGGTAGTTGCGCTGCTTCACGGGATCGTCGTCCGAGTTGCAGAAGAACACGCAATAACCGTTGGCCGCGCACTGGTCCTCGATGCCGCGCGCAAGCTCCGCGAAGTACGGATTCGTGCTGTTCGGCACGACGAGGCCGATGGTCGCCGTCGAGCGCGCCTTCAGCGAGCGCGCCACGGCCGATGGCACGTAATTCAGCTCGCGGATCGCGCCCTCGACCTTCGCACGCACATCCGCGGACACAGGCCGCGAATTGTTCACCACGTGCGAGACGGTCGTAAACGACACGCCCGCCATGGCTGCCACATCCTTGATCGTCGCCATTTCCCGTTTCTCTCTGGTCTGCTTTCCGTGTAGTAGTTCTACCGGGCGCGCGCGCGCCGGCTGCGATACGTGTCGAGCACGACCGCGACCACGATCACCGCCCCGGTGATGATCCGTTTGGTCGGCTCGTTCGCGCCGATCTGCGCCAGCCCCGCGGCCAGCACGGAGATGATCAACACGCCGAAGAACGTGCTGATCACCGAACCGCGCCCGCCCATCAGGCTCGTGCCGCCGATCACGACGGCTGCGATCACCTGCAGCTCGACGCCCGCGCCCGCGTTCGGATCGGCGGCCTCGAGCCGCGAGATCTGGAACAGCGACGCGAGCCCCGCGAGCGCGCCCATCAGTGCGAATACGACGATTTTATACGGACGCGGGTTAACCCCGGCAAGCCGTACCGCCTCTTCGTTCGTGCCGATCCCGACGAGATAGCGTCCGAATACGGTGCGCGTCAGGACGAACTGTGCCGCGATCATCACCGCGACCGCGATCAGGAACGCCGGCGAGATGCCGAGCGCGATCGGGTTCGACAGGAAATCGAACGCGTCGCCGATGTAGGCCGTGCGCGAATTCGTCAGCTGGTATGCGACGCCGCGCGCGGCCTCGAGCACGCCGAGCGACACGATGAACGACGGAATCCGCCAGCCGACCGTGATCGCGCCCGTCAGCGAGCCCGTCGCGGTCGCGACCGCGATCCCGATCAGCGCGGCCGGCAGCGGCCCCCACTGCCATTTCAGCGCGGCCACGCTGACCATCGACGCGGCCAGCGCGAGCACCGAGCCGACCGACAGGTCGATGCCGGCGATGATCAGCACGAAGGTCATCCCGACCGACATCACGACGAGATCGGGGATCTGGTTCGCGATCGTACTGAACGTATCGTAGGTCAGGAAATGCGAACTCAGCGCCGAAAACAGCGCGATCATCGCGGCGAGCGCGCCGGCGAGCCCGAGATAGTTCGATACGCCGAGCCGTGTGCCGGACAGCGTGCGCGCGCGGCGCCCCGTCACGGTCTGCTGCGCGCCTGCGTCGCTCGGGGATACGGGAGGCTGGGTCATTGCCGTTGTCCTGTGGTCGAAGTGCCGGAAGCCGCGCGCGGCGCGCCTTCCGCATCCGGATGCCGCACGCCGTCCGGCAGCGCTTCGCGGCCGAAGCCGGCGAACGCCGCGGCCAGCAGCGCATCCTGGGTCCAGTTGCCGCGTTCGAACACGGCGGTCATGCGGCCGGCCGACATCACGCCGATCCGGTCGCAAATCAGCATCAGCTCGCGCAGGTCGCTCGATACGACCACCAGCGCACGGCCCTCGCGGGCGAGCGCGCCCATCAGCGTGTAGATCTCGAACTTGGCGCCGACGTCGATCCCGCGGGTCGGTTCGTCGAACAGCAGCACGCCCATGTCGCGCGCGAGCCAGCGGCCGATCACGACCTTCTGCTGGTTGCCGCCCGACAGTTCGCCGACCGCCTGCGCGGCGCCGTGCGTGCGGATCCGCAACGCGTCGATCTGCCGCTCGGCGAGTGCCGTCTCGCGCGTCGTGTCGACGATGCCGCCGCGCGCGAGCCGGTCGAGCTGGCCGAGCGAGACGTTCGACGTGACCGACTGCGACAGCAGCAGCCCTTCGCCCTTGCGGTCCTCGGTGATCAGTGCGATGCCGTGCTTCACCGCGTCGACGGGCGAGCCGATGTGCGCCGGTTTCAGCGGATCGCCGACCGCGATCATCCCGGCGTCCGGCGTATCCGCGCCGTAAATCAGCCGCAGCAGCTCGGTGCGCCCCGCGCCGATCAGCCCGGAGATGCCGAAGATCTCGCCCGAGCGCACTTCGAGCGACACGTCCTGCACGGCCGTGCCGCGCGTCATGCCCGACACGACGAGTCGCGGCGCGCCGATATGGCGCGCGCCGAGATCGATGTGCTCGCCGAGCTCGCGACCGACCATCAGCGTGACGAGCCCGTCGGACGTCGTCGCGGCCATGTCGCCGACATGCACGAGCCGGCCGTCGCGCAGCACCGCGACGCGCTCGGCGACGCGCGCGAGCTCCTCGAGCCGGTGCGAGATGTAGACGATCGCCACGCCGCGCGCCTTCAGCCGGTCGATCTGCTCGAACAGCAGTTCGACCTCGCGCGCGGTCAGCATTGCGGTCGGCTCGTCGAGGATCAGCACGCGGCAGTCGCCGATCAGGTTGCGCGCGATCTCGACCATCTGCTGGTGGCCGATGCCGAGCGCGCCGACCGGCGTATCGGGGTCGACCGCGTCGAGCCCGACCTGCGCCATCGCGGCACGCGCGTCGTCGCGCAGCCGCGCGCGATCGATGATGCCGAAGCGTCGCGGCAGGCGGTTCAGAAACAGGTTTTCGGCGACCGTCAGCGTCGGCAGCAGGTTCAGCTCCTGCATCACCATGCGCACGCCGAGCGCCTCGGCCTGCGTGCGGCTCGCCGGCGCATACGCCTGGCCGCCGAGCTGCATCGTGCCGGTCGTCGGGTCGACGAGCCCGCCGATGATCTTCGACAGCGTGCTCTTTCCTGCGCCGTTCTCGCCTGTCAGCGCGAGCGCCTCACCCGGCGCGAGCGTCAGCGTGACGTCGGCGAGCACGGGTTCGGCGTAGGTCTTGCCCACGCCGGAGACGGACAGCACGGGAACGGCTGAACGGGAGGGTTGGAAGGTCGGTTCCATCGCGATCCTGGTTGCGGCCGCGCGCACGCGGCGCGCGGGTATGACGCTCACAAGTGCTTGCAGTGGCCGTGATCGCGCTCACTCCGGATAACGGCCGCCGGCCCGGATTCTTGAGCGCGGCGGCCGTGGCGGCGTGGCGTCACTTCGTCACGAGATCCACCGGCGTCTCGACCACGCCGGTCATGTCGGCCTGCTTGCGATGCTCGGCGATCGCCTTGAGCGCCGTGTCGATGCCGAACACGGCCTGCTTCGCCGCGTACTGGTCGGCGGTCGCGACCACGCGGCCGTCCTTCAGCATCGGCTTGATCGCGTTGATGTTGTCGTAGCCGACCACGAGCACCTTGCCCTGCTTGCCCGCCGCCCGCACGGCCGACACGGCGCCGATCGCCATGTTGTCGTTGCCGCACAGCAGCGCCCGCAGGTTCGGGTATTCGTTCAGCATCGCGGACGCGACCGCATTGCCCTTGTCGATCTCCCATTCGCCCGACTGCACCGACACGACCTTCATTCCGCCCGCCTTCATCGCATCCTGGAAGCCGGCCGTGCGCTGCTGCGCATTGGTCGTCGTCGACACGCCTTCGATGATGCCGACCTGATCGCCCGCCTTCAGCCGCTTCGCGAGGTAGTCGCCGATCTTGCGCGCACCCTTGCGGTTGTCGGGGCCGACGAACGGCACGTTCAGGTTCTTCGACTTCAGCACGTCGGGATCGAGCCGGTTGTCGATGTTCACGACGATGATGCCCGCGTCGACCGCCTTCTTCACGACCGGCACGAGCGCCTTCGAATCGGCGGGCGCGAGCACGATCGCATCGACCTTCGACACGATCATCTGCTCGACGATGCGGATCTGGTTCGCGGTGTCGGTCTCGTCCTTGATCCCGTTCGTGATCAGGTCGAACTGGCCGGCGTTGTGCTTCTGGTATTCCTTCGCGCCGTTTTCCATCGTCAGGAAGAACTCGTTGGCGAGCGACTTCATCACGAGCGCGACCTTCGGCTTGCCTGCCGATTGGGCATGGACGACCGGTGCGGCGGCGACCGCGACGGCGGCAAGCGCGGCGGTCAGGAAGCGACGGCGAAAGCGGACATTCATACACATCTCCTGGCGACTGGCCCAAAGGGCCGGACTGTTGTTTTAATGTGAGCAAACGTTTGCGCCACACTACCCGGGCATTGGCCATCGATGCTGCTTGTCGGTACCACGGAATGGAAGCGAGGCAGACGGCCGACTGCCTGGCGCGTGCTGTCGTCGACGCGCCACCGCCGGCGGGGACGCCGGCGGAGTGAAGGCTATGCTGTACCGTTTCGGGTCGACGCGCAACCCGTCTGATCAATATTTAAGGGTTTATTCGGAGCGCGCGGTTGCGCGCTCCGATTGCGGCGCGTTACCCGGGGTGCGGCGGCGCCGCTTCGTCGCGGTCGTCCGGCGGGCGCCTGCCTTGCCCCCGAAACATCATGTGCTCGATGATCAGGCCACTTCGCGCAGTTGCGAGGCGATTTCGGCTTCGTTCAGGTGCGGTGCGAACATCTCGATCAGCCGGTATGCATACGCGCGCAGGAACGCGCCCTTGCGCAACCCGACGCGCGTCGTGCTCGCCTCGAACAGGTGCTGCGTGTCGAGCGCGACGAGCCCGGTGTCGCGCTGCGGATCGAAGGCCATCGCCGCGACGACGCCGATCCCCATCCCGAGCTCGACGTAGGTCTTGATCACGTCCGCGTCGATCGCGGTCAGCACGACGTCGGGCACGGCGCCGGCCTGCGCGAATGCCTGGTCGATGTGCGAGCGGCCCGTGAAGTCCTGGTCGTACGTGATGATCGGGTACTCGGCGATTTCGTCGAGCGTCAGGTTCTCGCGGCCGACGAGCGGATGCCCCTTCGGCACGACGACCGTGTGGTGCCACGAATAGCACGGGAACGTGACGATGTCCGGATAGCGGTCGAGCGCCTCGGTCGAGATGCCGAGATCCGCTTCGCCGTTCAGGATCATCTGCGCGATCTGCTGCGGGCTGCCCTGTCGCAGCGCGAGATGCACCTTCGGGAACACGTCGGTGAACTGGCGGATCACCTTCGGCAGCGCGTAGCGCGCCTGCGTGTGCGTCGTCGCGACGACGAGGTGGCCGCTGTCCTGGTCCGCGAACTGGCGCGCGACCCGGCGCAGGTTTTCCGCGTCGAGCAGCATCCGCTCGATCAGCTGGTGCACGGCCTTGCCGGGCTCCGTGAGCCCCGTGAGCCGCTTGCCGCGCCGGATGAAGATGTCCACGCCCAGTTCATCCTCGAGATCCTTGATCTGCTTCGACACGCCCGACTGCGACGTGTACAGCACGTTCGCGACTTCCGTCAGGTTCATGTTCTGGCGCACGGCTTCGCGCACGAAACGCAATTGCTGAAAATTCATGGGTATGCCTCTTGGGCTGTCGTTGTTCGAATGTCGATCCGGAGCGGTATCCGCCCTCTTCTCTTTACCGGGCTCGGGCGTCAGTGTGCGGGAAATACGCGGACCGCGCGCGGCACGGCCGTCGCGCCGTCGCCGACCTGCAGCGCGAGCGCGCGCCACGCGTCGCGATCGAGTTCCGCTTCGAGTGCGCCGCCCGTGCGGGCCTCGAGCTCGACACGCACCGAGCCGCCGAGCGGGATCACGCGGCGCACGTCGACCGCGATGCCGTCGCGATGGCCGTCGCCGGCCGGCCACAGCTGCAGGTCGTGCGGTCGCACGTACGCGTTCGCGGGGCCCGCGAAATCGGCGTCGACCGCGATCGGCGCAGCCGCCCCCTCGGCGACGAAGCCGCGCCCGGCGACCGTGCCGGGCAGCCGGTTCGCTGCGCCGAGAAACTCGTAGACGAACGCGCTTTGCGGATGATCGTAGACGTCCTGCGGGCTGCCGACCTGCTCCACGTGGCCGCGGTTCAGCACGACGATCCGGTCGGCCACTTCCAGCGCCTCTTCCTGGTCGTGCGTGACGAAGATCGTCGAGATGTGCAGGTCGTCGTGCAGGCGCCGCAACCAGCCGCGCAGTTCCTTGCGCACCTTCGCGTCGAGCGCGCCGAACGGCTCGTCGAGCAGCAGCACCTTCGGCTCGACCGCGAGCGCGCGGGCCAGCGCGATCCGCTGGCGCTGGCCGCCCGACAGCTCGGACGGGTAGCGCTGCGCGAGCCAGTCGAGCTGCACGAGCTTCAGCAGCTCGTGCACCTTCTCGCGGATCACGGCTTCGGACGGCCGTTCGCGGCGCGGCTTCACGCGCAGCCCGAACGCGACGTTCTCGAACACGGTCATGTGGCGGAACAGCGCGTAATGCTGGAACACGAAGCCGACCTGGCGATCGCGCGCGCCGACCGACGCGACGTCGAGCCCCTGCAGCACGACCTGGCCGGCGTCCGCGTGCTCGAGGCCCGCGATCACGCGCAGCAGCGTGGTCTTGCCGCAGCCCGACGGCCCGAGCAGCGCGACGAGCTCGCCCGGCGGAAAGTCGAGCGACACATCGTCGAGCGCGGTGAAATCGCCGAAGCGCTTCTGAAGGTGACGGACGGTAATACCCATTCTGGTTGCCTCTTTACGATTTCGACGAAATGGCGGCGACGGGGCCGGCATGAGCGGGAACGTCATCGCGTGCGCCGGCCAGTTCGGCGGCGAGGTGACGTTCGGCGAGCAGCTTCAGCGCGAGCGTGACGAGCGCGAGCAGCGCCAGCACCGACGCCACCGCGAACGCCGCCGCGAAGTTGTATTCGTTGTACAGGATCTCGACGTGCAGCGGCATCGTGTCGGTCACGCCGCGGATGTGGCCGGACACGACCGACACCGCACCGAACTCGCCCATCGCACGCGCATTGCACAGGATCACGCCGTACAGCAGGCCCCACTTCACGTTCGGCAGCGTCACGCGCCGGAAGATCTGCCAGCCCGATGCGCCGAGCACGCGCGCAGCCTCTTCCTCGTCGGTGCCCTGCGCCTGCATCAGCGGAATCAGCTCGCGCGCGACGAACGGAAACGTGACGAAGATCGTCGCGAGCACGATGCCCGGCACCGCGAAGATGATCTGCACGTCGTGGTTCTGCAGCCACGGCCCGAGCCAGCCCTGCGCGCCGAACAGCAGCACGTAGACGAGGCCCGAGATCACCGGCGACACGGAGAACGGCAGGTCGATCAGCGTGGTCAGCAACGCCTTGCCGCGGAATTCGAACTTCGCGATCGCCCACGATGCGCACACGCCGAACACGAGGTTCAACGGCACCGCGATCACGGCGACGGTCAGCGTCAGCTTGATTGCCGACCATGCGTCGGGATCGGCGAGCGATTCGAGATAGAAGCCGACGCCCTTGCGCAGCGCCTCGAAGAACACCGCGGCGAGCGGCACGACGAGGAAGAACGCAAGGAACGTCAGCGAGACGCCGATCAGCAGCCAGCGCACGGCGCGCGGCTCGCTGACGGGGTCGGGCTGCTTCGCGGCGCGCACGCGCGCGACGGAGGGGTCGTTCAGCACGGCGTTGGACTCCTGGGTCATTGCTGGCCTCCTGCTGCTGCGGCAACGGTGACGGTCGCCGGCGCGGGGCCGCTCGCGCCCTTGCTCGTGCGGCGCTGCAGATACCACTGCAGCGAGTTGATCAACAGCAGCATCAGGAACGACACGACCAGCATCACGACCGCCAGCGCGGTCGCGCCCGCATAGTCGTACTGCTCGAGCTTCGTGATGATGAGCAGCGACGTGATCTCGGATTTCATCGGCACGTTGCCGGCGATGAAGATGACCGAGCCGTACTCGCCGAGCGCGCGCGCGAACGCCAGCGCGAAGCCGGTGAGCAGCGCCGGCAGCACGGCCGGCAGCACGACGCGGCGGAACGTCAGCCAGCGCGATGCGCCGAGGCACGCGGCGGCCTCTTCCTGCTCGCGCTCGAAATCCTCGAGCACCGGCTGCACGGTACGCACGACGAACGGCAGCCCGATGAAGGTCAGCGCCACCAGCACGCCGACCGGCGTGAACGCGATCTTGATGCCGAACGGCGCGAGATACTGGCCGACCCAGCCGTTGGTCGCATAGACGGCCGCGAGCGAGATGCCGGCGACCGACGTCGGCAGCGCGAACGGCAGATCCACGATCGCGTCGACGAGGCGCTTGAACGGGAACGTGTAGCGCACCAGCACCCACGCGACGAGAAAGCCGAACACGGCGTTGATCAATGCGCCGCCGAGCGCGGCGGAGAACGTCAGCCGGTATGACGCGAGCACGCGCGGCGACGCGACGGCGGTGACGAACTGGTCCCACGACAGCGTCGCGGTCTTCAGGAACGTGGCGGCGAGCGGAATCAGCACCACGAGGCTCAAATAGGCCACCGTGATGCCGAGCGTCACGCCGAAACCGGGCAGCGCGCTCGGCTTGCGAAAGGTGTACGTCGTCATCGGATGCTCTTGCTGGGTCGTTGCTGCTCATGGGTCCGACGCAAACGCCGACGCGGGGAGTCGCGCCGGCGGGCCGTCGGGGATGCGGCGCGCTCTCGTGGCGCGCCGCTGTCGTTATGGTTTGTTACTGCGTGGCGTTACTGCGGCTTGTAGATCGAGTCGAACACGCCGCCGTCCGCAAAATGCGTCTTCTGCGCATTCGTCCAGCCGCCGAACGTGTCGTCGACCGTGTACAGCTTCAGCTTCGGGAACTGCTTCGTCAGCTCCGCCGGCACGTTCTTCGAGCGCGGGCGGTAGTAGTTGCGCGCCGCGATTTCCTGGCCCTGCGGGCTATACAGGAAATTCAGGTAGGCCTCGGCCAGCTTGCGCGTGCCCTTCTTGTCCACCACCTTGTCGACCACCGCGACGGGCGGTTCGGCCAGGATGCTCACCGACGGCACGACGATCTCGAACTTGTCCGTGCCGAATTCCTTGATCGACAGGAACGCCTCGTTCTCCCACGCGATCAGCACGTCGCCGATCCCGCGCTGCACGAAGCTCGTCGTCGCGCCGCGCGCGCCCGAGTCGAGCACGCCCGCGTTCTTGTAGAGCTTCGTCACGAATTCCTTCGCGCTCTGCTCGTTGCCGCCCGGCTTGTGAACGGCGTATGCCCATGCGGCCAGGTAGTTCCAGCGCGCGCCGCCCGACGTCTTCGGGTTCGGCGTGACGATCGAGATGCCCGGCTTGGTCAGGTCATCCCAGTCCTTGATCCCTTTCGGGTTGCCCTTGCGCACCAGGAACACGATCGTCGACGTGTACGGCGATGCGTTGTCCGGCAGGCGCTTCTGCCAGTCCTTGTTGACGAGCCCCTTGTTGGCGATCGCGTCGATGTCGTAGGCGAGCGCCAGCGTCACGACGTCGGCCTGCAGGCCGTCGAGCACCGAGCGCGCCTGCGCGCCCGAGCCGCCGTGCGACTGCTTGAAGTTGACCGTCTCGCCCGTCTTCGCCTTCCACGCCTTGCCGAACGCCTGGTTGAAGTCCTGATACAGCTCGCGCGTCGGGTCGTAGGACACGTTCAGGAACGTCGTATCGGCCTGGGCGTGCGTCGCCACGCCCAGCGCTGCCGCCGCGCCCAGCGCGAGTGTTGCGATCAGGCGGCCCACTCCGCCCACCAGCCCCGTATTGCGCTTCGCCATCCTTGGTTCTCCAGTGTTGTCGGTCTTGCGATGTCGAGCCAGTCTAGCGAACGGGTTACATGATTAAAAATAATCGTTCCTCATTTTTTAATACTCAAAAGTGCTAACGCAGACGGGACGGACGGTTGCGGCGGACAAACCGGCGTCCGGGCGTCGCGAAATCGCGCCGGAACCGACGCGATCGCGTCGAACTTCAAGTAACACTTGAAATTCGCGAAGTACTGTATAAAAATACAGCTCACTGTCTATCCATACAGTTCAGCCATGACCAAACTCACCGCCCGTCAGCAGCAAGTGTTCGACTTGATCCGCCGCGCGATCGAGCGCTCCGGTTTCCCGCCCACGCGCGCCGAGATTGCGGCAGAGCTGGGTTTCAGCTCGCCGAACGCGGCCGAGGAACACCTCCGTGCGCTTGCGCGCAAGGGTGTGATCGAGCTGGCCGCCGGCGCGTCACGCGGCATCCGCCTGCTCGGCATCGACGACGCCCCGCACCAGTTCACGCTGCCGCACGCCGGCCTGATGCAACTGTCGCTGCCCCTCGTCGGCCGCGTGGCGGCCGGTAGCCCGATCCTCGCGCAGGAGCACATCTCGCAGCATTACGCGTGCGATCCCGCGCTGTTCACCAGCAAGCCCGATTACCTGCTGAAGGTGCGCGGCCTGTCGATGCGCGACGCCGGCATTCTCGACGGCGACCTCCTCGCCGTGCAGAAGCGCACGGAAGCGAAGGACGGCCAGATCATCATCGCGCGCCTCGGCGACGACGTCACGGTCAAGCGCCTGATGCGCCGGCCCGGCGGCCTCGAGCTGATCGCGGAGAACCCGGATTACGAAAACATCTTCGTCAAGGCCGGCAGCGCGGAATTCGCGCTGGAAGGCATCGCCGTCGGGCTGATCCGCTCGGGCGAACTCTGACAATCGGTCTCGCTGAGGAGAACAAAATGGAACGCCTTTCCCGTCTGCTGCCTTTCCGTCAATTCGGCCGCCTGCGTCACCTGCGCGGCCGCACGCCCTGCGCGCCGCTGTCCGCCGCGGCGCCCGTGGTGAGCCAAGAAGTCGCAGTTGAACGGCAGGCGTCGCTGCTGCCGTCAGCGCTTCCCGCGTTCGCGCGGGTTTCGCTGAACGCCGGCCTGAATCACGCGGAGCCGGCGCGCCGTGCGCCCGTGCGCGTCTATCACGGCCGGTCGCGCCTGATCATGGTCGGGACGATCGATGCCGTGTGCCGGATGATCGATCGCTGCATCGCCGAGGAACGATCGGCCACGCACGGCGGTCTCTGATTGCGGAACCTGTCCGCACCGGAGGCATCGTGACTGGATCTTCGGGCCGCGCGCGGCGGCTCAAGCCATTGCTGATCGTCGTGCTGGCCGTCGTCGTCCTGATGGCGATCGGTTACGCGTACGCATCGCCATACGTCGCGCTCGGTCGCCTGAAATCGGCGATCGACACGCGCGATGCGCAAGCGGTCAGCGAATATGTCGATTTTCCGTCGCTGCGCATCAGCCTGAAGCAGCAGGTGACGGAAGAGTTGATGCGCCGGATCGACGCGGTGAAGAAGGACAACCCGTTCGCGGTGATTGGCGCGCTGATCGGCTCCGCGTTGATCGGCCCGCTGGTCGATGCCTATGCGACACCGGAAGGTGTAGCGGCGCTGATGAGCGGCATTCCCCCGCGCGGCAATCCGGGCGAACGGCCGCCCGAATGGTCGGGCCCGCCGTCAGGCGCTGCGCCTGGCAACGCACCGGCCGCGCCGCCGGTCAATCCGGCGAACGCACCCGCGCCGAGCAGCAATGCGCCCGCCTCGGCCGCAGTTTCGCCCGCCGTCGCGCCCGCACCCGCCAGCCCCGGCGAGGCGGGTCATCCGCAGCAAACGAGCGCCGGCTACCGGAATATCGACGAATTTGTCGTGACCTACCAGCGCAGCGCCGACGGCACACGCTATGCGGCGATCTTCCACCGCTTCGGCTTGTTCTCGTGGAAGCTGTCGGCGATCGACCTGCACGCCTGAGCGGCCGCACTCGGTGTAGCTGCCGCTAGCGGCGCGGCGCGCGACCGGCCCGAATCGCAGTACGACCCGGCCGGTCTCACGATCATTGCATCACTTGCCGCTCGCGGTGGCCGCTTCGCGTTCGCGTGCGATCTCGGCCTTTTGCTCTTCCGCCGACGAACATGCGACCAGAATGCTGCAGTTCACGCGATCGAGCAGTTGCGTGTTGCCCGACCCCATCCACCATCTCGACAACCCGCTACGGCACCGATGGCCGACGACGACGAGGTCGGCCTTCAATTCCGTCGCAAGATTCGCGATTTCGTCGATCGGATAGCCGAATGCGAAATGGCCTTCCGCCTGAACGCCGCGCTCGCGCAGCCAGTTCACGCCTTCCTGCAGGATCTCGCGCGCGGTTTCCTCGAAGCGGCCGCACGCGACGTCGGTCAGCAACCCGGCGCTTTGCGCGATGCTCGAGCGCATGTCGACGACCGACAACAAATGCGTTTCCGCCTTCAGGTCGAGCGCGAGATTGGCGCCGCACCGCAGTGCCTTGCGTCCTTCGAGCGTGCCGTCGTAGCACAGCAGAATCTTGTTGTAGCTAGCCATGAAACCTCCCTGTCGCGACTACGTACCCTATGTACTCATCATGGTGCGCCGCAATTCCGGACGCAAGGGATGGAAAACGCTGATTCGCCACGCGGGGCGCGTCGGCGATGATGCGGTGCACGATCCGCGCGCGCATGCACCGTGCCGCGCGGGGCCGCCCTGAAGAGACGCAGCCGATGCACTAGAATGGCCCGTTCGTGCCGTCGACGTGCGTTCGCCTCGGTCATGCCCATGTGACACGCATTCATCCGATCCGTTCGCCGGCCGGCGTGCCCGACCGACCGACCGGCCGCGAAACGCGTCCGCGTCCGCTGATTACAACGACAACCTGCCCATGTCCGTTGCACCGATCGATTTCCGGAACGTCGAAAAGCGCTATGGCGACAAGCTTGTCGTCAATGACCTGTCCTTCCACGTGCAGGCCGGCGAATGCTATGGCCTGCTCGGGCCGAACGGCGCCGGCAAGACCACCACGCTGAAGATGCTGCTCGGCCTCGCGTATCCCGACGCCGGCACCATTTCACTCTGCGGCGAGCCGGTTCCGTCACGCGCGCGACATGCGCGCCAGCGCGTCGGCGTCGTCCCGCAGTTCGACAACCTCGACCCCGACTTCACGGTCCGCGAGAACCTGCTCGTGTTCAGCCGCTATTTCGGCATGTCGGCACACGCCGCACGCACGCTCGTGCAACCGCTGCTCGAATTCGCGAAGCTGGAAAACAAGGCCGATGCGAAGGTCGGCGAATTGTCGGGCGGCATGAAGCGCCGTCTGACGCTCGCACGCGCGCTCGTCAACGATCCCGACGTGCTGGTGCTCGACGAGCCGACGACGGGCCTCGATCCGCAGGCGCGGCACCTGATGTGGGAGCGGTTGCGGTCGCTGCTCGCGCGCGGCAAGACGATCCTGATCACCACGCATTTCATGGAGGAAGCCGAGCGCCTGTGCGACCGGCTGTGCGTGATCGAGGAAGGCCGCAAGATCGCCGAAGGCGCGCCGCACGCGCTGATCGAATCGGAGATCGGCTGCGACGTGATCGAGATCTACGGGCCGGAGCCGATCGCGCTGCGCGACGAACTGGCGCCGTTCGCGAAACACACCGAGATCAGCGGTGAGACGCTGTTCTGCTACGTGACCGATCCCGAGCCGCTCAGTGCGCGACTCAAGGGTCGCACGGGATTGCGTTATCTGCATCGTCCGGCCAATCTGGAGGACGTGTTCCTGCGGCTCACGGGCCGCGAAATGCAGGACTGATCGATCATGGACGTACGCAACTATTCCGCCGCCGCGCCGTCCGCACCGCCACGCGAATCACGCTTCGCGATCGCGCTGCCCGCGAATGCCACCAACTGGATTGCCGTGTGGCGACGCAATTACCTCGTGTGGCGCAAGCTCGCGCTCGCCTCGCTGTTCGGCAATCTCGCCGATCCGATGATCTACCTGTTCGGGCTGGGGTTCGGGCTCGGCCTGATGCTCGGCCACGTCGACGGCGTGTCGTATATCGCGTTCCTCGCGGCCGGCACGGTCGGTTCGAGCGTGATGATGTCCGCGAGCTTCGAATCGATGTATTCGGGCTTCTCGCGAATGCACGTACAGCGCACCTGGGAAGCGATCATGCACACGCCGCTCGCGCTGGGCGACATCGTGCTCGGGGAGATTGTCTGGGGGGCGAGCAAGGCGCTGCTGTCCGGCGTCGCGATCATGCTCGTCGCGGGCCTGCTCGGCTATGCGCGGTTTCCGTCGATGCTCGCGGCGCTGCCCGTCATCGCACTCGCCGGCCTCGCGTTCGCGAGCACGGCGATGATCGTCACCGCGCTCGCGCCGTCCTACGACTTCTTCATGTTCTATCAGACGCTCGTGCTGACGCCGATGCTGCTGCTGTCGGGCGTGTTCTTCCCGATCACGCAGTTGCCGCCGGTCGCGCAGCATGCGGCGCACATGCTGCCGCTCGCGAACGCGGTCGAACTGATCCGCCCCGCGATGCTCGGCCGGCCGGCGACGGACGTCGGCCTGCATCTCGCGGTGCTCGCCGGCTATGCGGTCGGCGGATTCGTGGTCTCCGCGTGGCTGTTCCGGCGGCGGATGATGCGCTGACGGCCGGCGCGCACGGCGCCCGCGCGATGCTGCGATGAAATGGCGACGACGTTACTCGTCGTCGTCGCTCCACGGGATCTCGACGTCGGTCAGGAATGCGACGGTCGCCAGCGGGCCGCCTTCCTGGCGGCCGAGCTTGCCGTCCGCGCGATGCCATTCGACGCGGAACTGCGTACCCGGATCGTCGGCGACGAGATAGACCGCGCGCAGCTCTTCCGCGTCGGCCTCGTCGACCGGACCGTCGAACGACACCAGCATCTTCTGCGGCCACAGGCCGTTCACCGGATCGTAAATGCGGTCGCCCTGCGGAATGTCGATGCTGGCCTCGACGCCGATCGTGGCGGAGGCTTCGATGATCATCGTGCCGAGTGCGTTCAGCACGGCAGTCGCCCGCGCGGAATTGGCCTGGCGGATCGCGAGATCGCCGCGCGTCAGCGCCTTTTCGAGTCGAGGATGAATCTTCGGTTGGGTCATGCGTTTTCCTGTTTGCTTCTTGTAAAGGGCACCGCGCGCGTGAAGCGGCGGCGCCGGATGAATACGACGGTCGCGCGGCGGGATCGGTCGGCGCGCGGCACTGCTGCCATCGCACAGGCCCGGTCGCCGGCAGCCGGGCCTGTCGCGCCCCGCGCGCCGACCGGGCACACGCGCCGGACTTGTCCGGCCGTCGCGCCCGATCGCCGTTCCGCCCGCGTGTCCGTCAGAACCCGAACGCGATCGCGAGCAACCCGCTCACGATCCCGAACACGACGACGAGGCCCGTGACGATCGCCAGCATGTACGGCTTGAACGAGCGCGCGAGCATCGCGAGCGACGGCACGCTGATCGGCGGCAGCGTCATCAGCAGCGCAGCGGCCGGGCCGACGCCCATGCCGAGCGACAGCATCGCCTGGATGATCGGCACCTCGCCGGCCGTCGGGATCACGAACAACGTGCCCGCGACCGCGAACGCGATGATCCAGCCGAGATGATTGCCGATGTCCGGGCCGATATGCGGAAACAGCCACGCGCGCGCCGCGCCGAGCAGCAGCACGAGCACGATGTATTCGGGCACGAGCCGCACGGCCATGCGTGCGAGCAGCTTCATCCAGCGGACGAACGGATTGCCCGCGGCGGCCTGCTCGGCCACCAGCGCGGCGAGTTGCGCGTCGTCGATACTGCGGTCCTCGGGACGCGCGATACGGTTCAGCAGATAGCCGATTCCGAACACCATCGCGACGCCGAGCACGAGCCGCAGCACGCTCCAGTGCCAGCCGAGCACGAAGCCCATGAACACCAGCGCGGCCGGATTCAGCACCGTGTTGCCGAGCCAGAACGCGACCGCGCCGCCCGGCGACGCGTGCCGCGCGCGCAGGCCCGCGACGACCGGCGCCGCGCAGCACGTGCACATCATGCCGGGCAGCGACAGCAGGCCGCCCGCGGCGACACTGCCGAAGCCCGTGCGGCCGAGCACGCGCGCGACCCAGTGCGCCGGCAGCAGCGCCTGCACGGCCGAACCGAGCAGCAGGCCGAGCACCATGGCCTGCCAGATCGCCTTGCCGTACGCCCACGCGTAGTCGAGCGCCGCCTTCAGCGACGGCTCGGGCGCGCTCGCCGAGGTGCCCATCAGGATCGACTGGCCGATCGAATGATGCTCCGCGGCGACGAACGCCTTGTTGTAATACGGGAACCATTTCACGTAGAACAGTCCCGTGACTGCGATCAGCAGGAAAGTCATCCAGCCGAGCGCCGGACTGGGTTGGGTGCGCGTGGTCGTCATCGTGTGGTGGTCGTAGGGTTGTTGTCGATGTCGGCTCGCGCCGCCGCGCCAGCCGTGGGCGATGCCGGCAGTCCGGCCTGCGCGAGCGCGTCGAGCAGCGCGCGCGCCTGGTGGCGCCCATCGGCCGCGTTCGGCCGGAAAGTGAACGTCAGTGCGCGATTCGGTTTGTCGTGCGACGAACGATAGGTGCGCGCATAAGCGGGATCGTAATGCTTGTCGATCAGCGTGCGGAACAGTTCGGTGCGCTCGTTCGCGTCGATCAGTGCGCTCCAGCGCGCGACCTCTTCACGGCTGTGCAGGCCGATCAGCCGTTCGAGCTGCGCCTTGAACACTGCCGGTTCATCGAACAGATGGGCGTAATCCTCGAGCAGGAAAGCGATACGTTCGTCGTGCGCTGCCTCGACCTGCACCCACGGCCCCGCGTGAAACGCGTCCAGCAATGCGAGCGGCAGCTGCACGAGCCCGATCTTGCGGCTTTCCGATTCGACGAACACCGGCCATGCGGGGTCGAAACGCTCGAGCGTGCCCACGAGCCCCGAATCGAAGGACTTCTGCGTCGGCTGCGGCACCCCCGGCAACGCACCGAGCAGCGAGCCGCGGTGGCATGCGAGCGCCTCGAGATCGAGCGTCTGTGCGCCTTCGTCGCGCAGCGCGTTCAGGAGCCGCGTCTTGCCGCAGCCCGTGTGACCGACGAGTGCGATGTAGCGGAACCGCGTCGGCAGCGTATCGAGCGTCGCGCATACCGAGCGGCGGTACGACTTGTACCCGCCCTCGAGCTGGCGCGCCTGCCAGCCGATCAGATTGAACCAGGTCGTCATCGAACCCGAACGCTTGCCGCCGCGCCAGCAGTAGATCAACGGCCGCCAGTTGCGCGGCCGATCGGCGAACGTGGTGTCGAGATGGCGCGCGATGTTGCGCGCGACCATCGCCGCGCCGACGCGCGTCGCCTCGTACGGCGACACCTGGCGGTACATCGTGCCGACGATCACGCGCTCCTCGTTGCTGAGCACGGGCGCGTTCAGCGCGCCGGGAATATGATCCTCGGCGAACTCGAGCGGCGTGCGCACGTCGATGATCTCGTCGAACTCGCCGGCGCGATCGAGGGTGACAATCAGGTTTTTCAATTTGGCGTCGAACAGGGGCGATGCGGCTCGGCGAGCCGCACGGGCACGGAAGGCGGATTCGCGATTATCTCATGCCCGGGCGTCTCGGGCCGCGCACGGCAACCGGCGGGGGCGACGCGCTACTCATCACGTCGATCAGATGGTCGCGAAACGCGCGCACCGACGCGGGCAGATCGCGCCCCGCCATGGTCTGCACCTGGATGCTCCGCTCGCGTAGCTGGGGATTCGTGACGGGCACGACGACGAAGCCGTCCGCGTCGAAACGGTCCCGCACCGACAGCAGCCCCGTGAACATCACCGCGCCGGTACGCTGCGCGTAGCGGTACATCGCCGCGGTGTTGTTGCTGGTCAGTTCCGGCTCGAGCATGAGCCCGTCGAGCACGCACGCGATGTCGATCAGCTGGCGCACCGTCGTGCCGGCCTCGGGCAGCACGTGCGGATGCCGCGCGACGTCGGCGAGCGACACCGAGTCGCGCGCCGCGAGCGGATGGTCGCGCCGCACGAGCGCGAAAACCGGCGCACGCTCCGTGTGTTCGACACGCACGCCCTTCTCCGGTGCCAGGCTGAACGTCAGACCGATGTCGGCATCGCCGTCGCGCACGCGCCGTGTCGCCTCCGCCGGCGACACGACCCACACCGAGAAATCGACGCCCGGGTGGCGCGCCTTGAAGCCTGCGAGCGCGCCCGGCAGGAAATCGATCGCGAACCCTTCCGAGCAGGCGATCTTCAACAGGCTGCCGTGCAGCGCCTCCAATCCGCCGATTTCCTTCATCACATGCTCGGCCTCCAGCAGGCTGCGCTGCGCGAAGCCCAGCAGCCGTTGGCCGGCCTCCGACAACGCCATCCCGCGCGGCCGGCGCTCGAACAGCGGCGCGCCGAGTTCGCTCTCGAGTTTCGCGATCTGCCGGCTGATCGCCGAGACGGCCACGTGCAGCCTCGCGGATGCGTCGCTGATCGACCCGGTGCGCGCCACCTCGACGAAATACCGCAACGCAAGACCATGCAGGAAAGCCGCCATCGTTCTGTCCCCTGGCCCGTCACCCAGGCCGCTACGCTTTGCCTTTTCGGCAAGGAAATGTTCGAAATTCGATCATTGTGACAAAAAAAACGGCTTTCTAGAATCGATCGCACTCTCGGCCGTGCGCCCGCACCCGCCGGAAAACCGATACAGGAGACACGTCTTGAGCCGTACCGCCGCCATCCAGCACGCGCTGAACCAGTTCGAATCCGGCGCGCTCTTCACGACCCTGAGCCGCCGCGTCGGCCTGCGCACCGAAAGCCAGGACAGCGGCTCGAGCGCCGCGCTGCGCGCCTACCTGACCGACGAGATCGCGCCGGAGGCCGCGCGTCTGGGTTTCACGTCGCGCATCGTCGAGAACCCCGTCGACGGCGGCGGCCCGTTCCTGCTGGCGTCGCGCCACGAGGACGACGCGCTGCCGACCGTGCTCGTCTACGGCCACGGCGACGTCGTGCGCGGCTACGACGCGCAATGGCGCGCGCCGCTGTCGCCGTGGACGCTGACCGTCGACGGCGATCGCTGGTACGGCCGCGGCAGTGCCGACAACAAGGGCCAGCACACGATCAACCTGGCCGCGCTGGCGAGCGTGCTCGCCGCGCGCGGCGGCCGGCTCGGCTTCAACGCGAAACTGCTGATCGAGATGGGCGAGGAAACGGGGTCGCCGGGCCTCGACGCACTGTGCCGCCAGGAGCGCGACGCGCTCGCGGCCGACGTGCTGATCGCGTCCGACGGGCCGCGCGTCACCGCCGAACGTCCGACCGTGTTCCTCGGCTCGCGCGGCTCGGTCAACTTCAAGCTGAGCCTGCGCGCACGCGATGGCGGCCATCACTCGGGCAACTGGGGCGGCCTGCTGCGCAACCCGGCGACCGTGCTCGCGAACGCGCTCGCGAGCCTCGTCGACGCGCGCGGCGCGATCCGCGTCGCCGGGCTGCGCCCGCCGCCGATCCCGGCCGCCGTGCGCGCCGCGCTCGCCGACCTGTCCGTCGGCGGCGGCCCCGGCGATCCGGCGCTCGACGCCGACTGGGGCGAGCCGGGCCTCTCCGCCGCCGAGCGCGTGTTCGGCTGGAATACGTTCGAGATTCTCGCGTTCAAGGCCGGCAATCCCGACCACCCGGTCAATGCGATTCCGCCCGTCGCATACGCGCACTGCCAGTTGCGTTTCGTGGTCGGCACCGACTGGCAAGCGCTGCATGCGCATCTGCGCGCGCATCTCGATGCGCACGGCTTCGCCGACATCGAGATCGACGTCGAACGCGGCGCGCCGGCGACGCGCCTGCCGCCGGACGATCCGTGGGTCCGCTGGGCCGTCGCGTCGCTCGCGCGCACGACCGGCAAGAAGCCCGCGATCCTGCCGAACCTCGGCGGCACGCTGCCGAACGAAGTGTTCGCCGATACGCTGGGGCTGCCGACGCTGTGGGTGCCGCACTCGTATCCGGCGTGCTCGCAGCACGCGCCCGACGAGCACCTGCTCGCGAGCGTCGTGCGCGAGGGACTGCAGATGATGGCCGGCCTCTTCTGGGATCTCGGCGAGGCCGCGCCGCCCGTTCGCCGCGCGGCACCCGCCGCGGCCGGCGCCGCCCTGTAACGCGCTTCGCCCCTTTCTCGGGACCTGCTCACACGATGAATACGACCACCCTGACCTCGCAGGACGCCGCGCGCCCCAGTGCCGCGAAGATCCGGCGCATCATCCTCGCCGCATCGATCGGCAATGCGCTCGAATGGTTCGACCTGATCGTCTACGGCTTTTTCGCGGTGACGATTGCCAAGCTGTTCTTCCCCACGACGAGCGAGGCGACGTCGCTGCTGCTCACGCTCGGCACGTTCGGGCTCTCCTACCTGATCCGGCCGATCGGCGGCTTCGTGCTCGGCGCCTACGCGGACCGCGCGGGCCGCAAGGCGTCGCTGCTGCTGTCGATCGGGATGATGATGGTCGGCACCCTGCTGATCGCGCTGATGCCGACCTATGCATCGATCGGCATCCTCGCGCCGCTCGGGATCATGCTGTCGCGGCTGATGCAGGGCTTTTCCGCCGGCGGCGAATTCGCGAGCTCGACCGCGTTCCTCGTCGAACACGCGCCGCAGCGGCGCGGCTTCATGTCGAGCTGGCAGTTCGCGAGCCAGGGCCTCGCGACGCTGCTCGCATCGGGTTTCGGTGCGCTGCTGACGTCGACGCTGAGCGTCGCGCAACTCGAAAGCTGGGGGTGGCGCGTGCCGTTCCTGTTCGGCCTCGCGATCGGCCCGGTGGGGCTCTACATCCGCCGCTACGTCGACGAGGGGGGCGAGTTCAAGACGCAGGCGCGCTCCGAAGCACCCGTGCGCGAGCTGTTCGCGGACCAGAAGATGCGCGTGCTGCTGGCGATCGGGGTGCTCGTGATCTCGACCGCGATCAACTACATGGTGCTGTACATGCCGACGTATGCGATCAAGCAGCTCGGGCTGCCGGCATCGACGGGCTTCGCGGCGACGCTCGCGACCGGCTTCGTGCTGACGCTCGTCACGCCGCTCGTCGGCCATCTGTCCGACCGCACCGGGCGGATCCGCGTGATGGCCGCAGCGGCCGTGCTGATGCTCGCCACCGTATGGCCGACGTTCGTGTGGCTCACGCATCACGCGTCGTTCGCGACGATGCTGGCGGCGCTGATCTGGATCGGGCTGCTGAAGGCGACGTACTGCGGCGCGCTGCCGGCGCTGATGGCCGAACTGTTTCCGTCGCAGACCCGCGCGACCGGCCTCGCCGTCAGCTACAACACGGGCGTCACGCTGTTCGGCGGCTTCGCGCCGTTCGTGATCACATGGCTGATCAGCGCGACCGGCAACCGGCTGTCGCCGGCGCTGTACCTGATGGGTTGCGCGGTGCTGAGTCTCGTCGCACTGCTGGTCGCGCGCACGCGGCTCGGGATGCGCTGACCCCGCGGCAATGCGCATCGGACGCGGCCCGTCGCGGCACCGTGCCGCGCGGGCCGCTCGCCGTTTACGGCGCCGGGTTCGGCTGCCGTTCGTGCAGCGCGTCGATCTCGGCGAGGATCTCATCGGACAGCGTCACGTCGATGCTGCCGATGTTCTCCTTCAGTTGCGCGAGCGACGTCGCGCCGACCAGGTTGCTGCGCACGAACGGCCGGCTGTTGACGAACGCGAGCGCGAGCTGCGCGGGCGACAGCCCGTGCCGTTTCGCGAGCGCGACGTAGCGCGACGTCGCCTCGACGGCCTGCGGCTTGCTATAACGCTGGAAACGCTCGAACAGCGTGATGCGCGCGCCGGCCGGACGCGCGCCGTTCTCGTACTTGCCGGACAGCCAGCCGAACGCGAGCGGCGAATACGCGAGCAAGCCGATGCCATCGCGATGCGTGAACTCGGACAGGCCGTTCTCGAACGTGCGGTTCAACAGGCTGTACGGATTCTGGATGCTGGCGATGCGTGGCAAGCCGAGCTTCTCGGCCGCGCGCAGGAACTGCGCGACGCCCCACGGCGTTTCGTTCGACACGCCGATCGCGCGGACCTTGCCGGCCTTCACGAATTCCGCGAGCACGCCCAGCGTTTCCTCGATCGGCACCGTGTACGCGTCGTCGACCCACGGATACGCGGGGCGGCCGAACGTCGTCGTGCTGCGATCGGGCCAGTGCAGCTGATACAGGTCGACATAGTCGGTCTGCAAACGCTTGAGGCTGCCGTCGAGCGCCTCGGTCAGGTTCTTGCGGTCGAACTGGTTGCCTTCGCCGCGAATATGGCGCGGATTGTGCGGCTGCCGCGCCGGGCCCGCGATCTTCGTCGCGAGCACGATTCGGTCTCGCTGCGCCCGATGCTGCGCGAGCCAGGTGCCGATGTACTGCTCCGTGCGTCCCTGCGTATCGGGCTTCGGCGGCACCGGGTACATTTCCGCGGCATCGATCAGCGTGACGCCCTGCCCGAGCGCGTAATCGATCTGCTCGTGGGCGTCGCGTTCAGAATTCTGCTCGCCCCACGTCATCGTGCCGAGACCGATCAGGCTGACCTCGATGCCCGAATTGCCGAGTGTGCGGTATTCCATGCTGTTCCTGTCGCGTCAGTGGAAAGCAGGAACGCTATCACATTGAAACGAACGCTTCAGATGGCCGGTGCGTTCGCTTACAGGCCGCCTGCGATGTGCGCTCGAGCTCGCTCATTCGGGGTACGGCGGCCTTCGCGGAGGCGTGCGCGGCCGCGGTCCGGATCATGCCGGACGAACCGGGCCGGCGTAACGACGCCGCCCGCTGCGTCACTGCGTCCGCTGAATGAAGCAGGTTGCCGATGCGTGCGCGACGATCTTGTCGTCCGGCGTCTTCAGCGTGCCTTCCGCCACGCCGAGCGAACGCGACAGGTGAATCACGCGCCCCTCCGCGATCAGGTCGACGTCGCGCGGCACGGGACGCAGCATTTTCACGTGGAGGTCGACCGTGCCGTAACCGACGCCCGCGTCGAGCATCGAATGCACCGCGCAGCCCGTGACGGAGTCGAGCACCGTCGCGGCGAACCCGCCGTGCACGCCGCCGAGCGGATTCAGGTGCCGGCCATCCGCACGCGCGGACATCTTCACGTAGCCGAGCTCGACGCCCAGCGGCCGCATCGGGATCGTTTCCGAGATCGACGCGAGCGGCAGATCGCCCGCCGCCGCCGCGCGCAGCAGTTCCAGACCGGACAGGGAAAGCGGATTCATCGGGTTGTCTCCTGATTGAAAGCGCGTCGCCGCGCGAGTAAGTTCTAAATTGGAACTGATTATTGACAACCGTGCCGGGCTTGTCAACGCAGCCACCGCCCGTTGCAACCGAAGGCAAGTTCTATAATCGAACCCGCTCTTTCACTGCACCGTCGCACGAGACTCGATCATGAAATGGGATGACATCGGCACGCTGAACTGTTCGGTCGCGCGCACGCTCGCCGTGCTCGGCGATCGGTGGACCATGCTGATCCTGCGCAACGCGTTTCTTGGCTGCCGCCGCTTCGATGCGTTCCAGATGCAACTGGGCCTCACGCGCCACGTTCTGGCCGAGCGGCTCGCGCGTCTCGTCGACGAAGGCGTGCTGGTCAAGCGCGCGTATCAGGAGCGCCCGCCGCGTTTCGAATACCGGTTGACGGAAAAAGGCCTCGACCTCTACCCGGCCCTGCTCGCGCTGATGACATGGGGCGATCGCTGGAAGGACGACGGCCAGGGGCCGCCGGTGCAATTGCGTCATCGAACCTGCGGTCAGTTGATGCATGCGGTCGCGGTGTGCTCGGCATGCGGCGAGCCGCTCGATGCGCACGACGTGCAGCCGGAGCCCGGGCCCGGATGGATCGCACGCGAGGCGGCCGACTGACGCATGGCGCGTAGCGAGGGGCGTGCGCGCATGGCAGTGCCGCACACGATGAACGTCATCACGTCGACGGCGCCGGACCGTCACACGATGTCGCGCATTCGCATCCGGGCGTGGCCGCGCCGCCGTGTCTGCGTTACACTCACGGCCCGCTGTCTCAAAACCATTCGCTGTCCAAGATGTTGTCGCGCCAACGCCTCGCTGCTGCCTGCCTCGCCGCTTCCCTGCTCGCCACGCCCTTCGCCGCCTTCGGCAAGACGCAAACCGAATCGCTGCTGCAGCAAGCGATCGACTTCATCGCGCAACTTCTGCCGGCCCCGACCCATGAGGCGCCCGCCACGCAGGTCGTCGAATCTGCGTTCTCGCCCGATGGCGGTGCCGAGGCGCTCGTCCTGAAGGCAATCGGCGCCGCGCGCACCTCGATTCGCGTGGCCGCCTACTCGTTCACGTCGCCGCCTGTCACCCGCGCGCTGCTCGCCGCGAAGCGGCGCGGCGTGAATGTCGCGGTCGTCGTGGACGACAAGGGCAATCGCGCGAAGAGCAGCAAGCAGGCACTGAACCTGCTCGTCAACGCGGGCATTCCGACACGCACGATCGACGCCTATGCGATCCACCACGACAAGTATGTCGTGGTCGATGCCGAGCACGTCGAGACGGGCTCGTTCAACTACAGTGCCTCGGCAGCCAGCCGCAATTCCGAAAACGTCGTCGTGGTCTGGAACAATCCGCAACTCGCGTCGCGCTACCTTGCGCATTGGCAAAGCCGCTTCGACCAGGGTACGCCGTACCGCTCGTCGTACTGACTCTTCGCGCATGCGATCGCCACGCGCCGTTCGCGTGCGGCGCGGCCGACGCGCATCGTTGCGTGCATTCGCGCCGTCATGTCGTCGATGATCGGTGCGTAGTGCATGCCGGTCAACCTGGCCGAATGGCCTGCACACCGGGCGCGACGGCGCCGCGATCGGTGAAATCGGTGGATGAAATCAGTGGATGTCGGCCGCCCGCTCCGCGATCTGCGTGGTCGCGGCACACCGGCTCGCATGCGCATGCGCATCGCTGGCCGAAGGCTTCGGTCGATCGCGAGTCCCGCCCGGCAGCGCACCGAGTACGCAGTCCGTACTGAAGGTCAGCGGGTTCTGAATCATCGGATAGAGCAGATACAGCGCCAACGCGAGATACCCCGCGTAGAGAATTCGAACCATGGTGCGGTGGATGAGCGATTGATCTTGCCCTGTTTACGGCATCGCACCGGAGAGCTTGAGCCGCCGGGCATCGAATTGCTTGTCCCGCAGCGACGCATGACATGCGAAGCGTTCGCGTCGCATCGCCATGGCAACGCCGCACAACACGGCGTGCAGCGCGATGGCGAATGCGCGATACTGTTCGGCGTGCGCGGCGAGTTCGGCAAGCATGCGCCGACGGCTTTCGCACGCGCCGAGCGACATCCAGACGATCGATGACCGGCTCCGCAGCCGGGACCAGAGACAAAGGCCAATGCAGATTGCTTCCAAACCGGTCGACGAGGCGGCCCGGCTCGAGACGCTTCATTCGTTGTCGATCCTCGACACGCCCCCGGAAGAACGGTTCGACCGCCTCACGCGCCTCGCGCGCCGGCTGTTCGACGTTCCGATCGCACTCGTCAGCCTCGTCGACGAGAATCGCCAGTGGTTCAAGAGTCATCCGGGCCTCGACGCCACGCAGACCTCGCGCGACGTCTCGTTCTGCGCACATGCACTGCTCGCGGACGAAACGATGGTGATCCAGGACGCGCGCAACGACGATCGCTTCCACGACAATCCGCTCGTCACCGGCCAGCCCGGCATCCGCTTCTATGCGGGCCGGCCACTTGCCGCGCCGAACGGCGCACCCGTCGGCACGCTGTGCCTGATCGACACGCGGCCGCGCGACCTCTCCGTCGACGAACTCGCGCTGCTCGGCGATCTCGCGCACATGACCGAACGCGAAATCGCGGCGCTGCATCTCGCGACGACCGACGAACTGACCCAACTGACGAACCGCCGCGGCTTCGAGATTCTCGCGCGCCACGTGCTGAGCCTGTGCGAGCGCATGGGCCGGCACGCGGTACTGCTGTTCTTCGACCTGAACGACTTCAAGGCGATCAACGACCGCTTCGGCCATGCCGAAGGCGACCGCGCGCTCATGGCCTTCGCGGACACGTTGACCGGTGCGCTGCGCGACAGCGACGTGATCGCCCGACTCGGCGGCGACGAATTCGTCGTGCTGTTGAGCGCCAGCGATCCGGCCGACGTCGGCGGGCCGATCGAGCGCGTCACGCAGGCGCTCGCGCTGCGCAACGCGGCCGACGCACGCGGCTATGCGATCCGGTTCAATGTCGGCTACGTCGCATACGATCCCGCGCGACACCGCGCGGTAGCCGACCTGCTCGAATCGGCCGATCGCCGCATGTACGAGGACAAGCAGCGCGGCAAAGCCGCCGGCGCCTGAACGCGGATCAACCGCTCGCCGATACGCGCGTCCGCCGCTGCCGCCAGCCGCGCTGGGTCCGATATGCGCCGTTCGGTCAGCTTCCGCACGGCGGCGCACTCGCCATCGCTTCCGCGATCTGCTCGGGCGTCAAGTCGCGCTGGTGGGTCGCGATCGACCAGCGATGGCCGAACGGGTCCTCTACCTGGCCGTAGCGATCGCCCCAGAACATATCGGTGGCCGGCATTCTGACGGTCGCGCCGGCCGCGACGGCCTGCGCGATCGCCGCATCGGTGTCCGGCACGAACAGGTGGAGGCAGACCGGCGTGCCGTTCAGCGTCTTCGGCCCGAGTGCGCCGTGCTCCGGCATTTCATCGACGAGCATCAGCGTCGAATCGCCGATTGCGAGGCACGCGTGCGCGAGCCGGCCGTCCGGGGTCGGCAGGCGAAACCGTTCGGTCGCGTTGAACGCACGCTTGTAGAAGTCGATGGCGGCGGCTGCACCGGCGCAGATCAGATGCGGGGTCAGCGTGCGCATCCCTTCCGGGATCGGGTTGACGGACGTGGCCATGGATGTCGCTCCTTCAGTCGGTTATCGAATCGGAAATCGGGACGGACGCACGATGCGCACGCCTCCGATGCCACGACGGACGGACTCGACGGAAATCGACACGCCTGCGGATATTTTTTTCTCAGATCTGCGGAAGGTCACGCAGCGTACGCGACTCGTTCGTCGCATCGATGTCGAGTTCGATCCCTTCCGACGCGTCGCGATAAAGCACGCGCTTCAGTCTCGGCCCCACCGCCGTCCCGTCCGCTTCGTCGAATACGGCGCGAACGTCGTCGCCGGCCGCAAGCGCGCGCGCAACTTCCCCCACCGACGCCTCGCTCGGCGTCGCCGCCCACGACCGGTCCGCCGGATTGACGGCCGCCCATCGCACGTGCGTCACACGTGCGCTGCGCACGTCGATTCGGACACCATTCACCGCGAACATCGACATCGGGATCTCCTTCGAAACGGTTGCGGCCGGACGAACGCCGGACGACGGAAGCCGACGATGGCGCGACAGCCCGCGGGTTCGACCGCCACCAGGCCGGCCTGACGCACGATCACCCCGCACGCGGCTTCGGCCAACGCGATTTTCGATGATACATTGGGACGCTTTGCAACCGTCAACAGACAATCGTGCACGGGAGAAACACATGACCGACGCCTGGGGAACCTTCCCTGCCAGAATGGGCGACCATCAGGCCTTCATCAGCTTCAATCACGGCTTTGCGGAAATCGCCGAAAGCGATCCGCGCACGTCGCTGCTCAGCGTGCGTGTCGCGCTCGAGCATCCGACACCCGACGGCCTGCCGAGCAGCGACGAGTTCGCCGGTCTCACGAACATCGAAGATCTGCTGGACGCCGCAGTGACCGCGAAAAACGGCGTGCAGGTCGGCCGCATCACGGTCGACGGCAATCAGGATTTCCTGTTCTACGTGCCGTTCGACGAGGAAACCGCGGGCGAGATCGTCGACTCGCTCGCCGAGCGCACGACCTACGCGCTTCAGTACGCATTCCAGGACGATCCGGACAAGGAAACGTACTGGCGCACGCTCTACCCGACCGACGACGACTGGCAACTGATGCGCGACATGCGCGTGCTCGAGGCGCTGCGGCAGAAAGGCGACGTGAGCGACGTGAGCCGGCGCGTGATGCACTGGGCTTACTTCCCTGAACCGAGCGACGCGCATCAGTTCGCCGACTGGGCCGAGTCGAAAGGCTATCTGGTCGAATCGGTCGCGCCGACCGAAGACGGCAAATCGGCCGTGCGGTTTGCGCACGAAGGCACGATGGCGCTGGCCGACATCACACGCCATACGCTCGAGATCAATCGCGAAGTGCGCTCGCTCGGTGGCGAATACGACGGCTGGGAAACCAGCGTCGAGCAAGCGGGCTGATCCCGCCGGCACGCGCGTTGCGCGCGTGTCGGATCTTGACGGGTCCGGTACAAAAAGCATCCCGGCAGCGCGACGGCGTGCCGCCGGGACCAAGGCATCGCCGGCCGTAACCGGCGATGGGCCCAGGCAACCGCCCAGGCACGAGGAAAGCGATTCATGCGGATCAGGCGAACGGATGCCGTGGCGCGAGACGCCGCCTGCCGAACGCCTGTCCGTTTCCGCCGACGCGGCTTGCATGCGTCGTGCGGGGAAAAAGCCCCCGCTCCTGCGCGAGCGAGCGGGGAAATGGTTGACCGGGCCGGGGTAGAACGGTCAACCGGCCAGATTGTGATCGTGGCCCGTGCGACCGTCTGTGCGGAAACTCACCCTTTCAAGCGGAAAGCTCGCGTGCCTGGTGCCGCGTGCGGCACGTCACGGTCCGAGCGCGACGCCGGCGGCCGGTGCGGCGATCATGACGACGAGCGACGCGCCCTTCCGGCTGACCAACTGCTCCGCCAGTCGACTATATTGGCGCGTGCGTCGTCCTCGTCGGCAAAATCGTTGCGTTTCAGGAAACGGTCGAGCACAACCCACGCGAACGTCTTGCCTCGCGAAATGGAATCCAGTTGCCAGTCGACCACGGCGACCCGCCCCGTTTCCCGCGTTTCGAGTGTCGACGTGAAGCGGTAATCGAGATATTCGATCTCAACCGGTGACATGATTTTCTCCGGCCAATCCGCCCTCTCGGTTCTTATGATGCGCCGCGCCAGGCCGGCGTCACGCGCTGCGTGAATCTTGTGTGAATTCGGGGCTGCAAGTCATTCCGGCAGGCAGTATCGCGATCTTCTCGCGAGCTTTTGACCTCGATTGAAAATACATGGCCGTCCGGTCGCGCTGCTACACTCCGGCCACAATAATCGCTGCCACACCCAAGGAAACAATGTCACTCGCCCGGGCACAACATGATGGTGTCGATGTCTGGATCATCCCGCTTTCGGGACATGCCGCCTATGCCTCCACGCATCTCAAGCGGGTATTCGCCTCCGACGACTCGCGCCATCGCGTCGTGACGGTCGACCTGACGAAGCTGCTCGCCTGCGCCGATCGCGACACGACCGACTATGTGCTGCCTTCGGTTGAATACTGGGCGCCCGGCAAGGCCGCCGGCATCCGCGCTTTCCTCGACCCGACCGAACCCCGTATTCCCGAGATGCCCTTCATCACCTTTCGCGAGACGAGAACGCGGACGCTGCTAGGCATCCCGGGCCTGTCGAAAGTCGGCGTCGCGTCGTTCCGGAACGGTCAGCATCGCGCGCGCTATCTGGCGTATGCCGGGGCGACGAGCCTGCCGGTCGAGGTGCATGAAACGGAGGCGGATTTGCTCGTGCGGTATTGCGGCGAATAAAGGACGCGGCGCCCGACCCTGTGCGGAACGGTTCATGACAAATATGCCGCCGGAAGGATACGGCCATGTGCGCTCTGTCAGTTCAACGTACACATGCGAGCGATGTGCTCCGCGTCATGTGACGTCGCGCTGCGCAGCGTGATGGTTCAGGTTGCCGGCATGCGCAGGTCGCTCACCATTGCGTAATGGAGGCCGGGAAAGTGCGGCAATCATGCGTCGCGAGCGATGTCGCACGACGGCCATGCAGGCAAAAAAATGTCCCGACGCCTTCCGGGTTGTCGGGACCGAACGGCCCTGCAAAGCTGAGGGCACGAGGAAACGAAATATTACATGAGTGTAAGACTGTAAGACTTTGTCGGTTAGCGCCAAGACACTGGCCTATTCCGCCAATCTGCAAGGCGGTCCAGTTGTCTCGTCGAGCAATGCCCGATGCAGTTGTTCCCGATACCGACAATGGCGAGTGTCGCGCGCTGGCATTCGGGACTTCTTACGCTTAAGAAGCGAAGCTGGTTTTCAACTCAGCGTCATGTGAGCCCGAATCACCGACCGGCGTTTGAAGAGTCAACACACAATGAGTCGGCGACGGTTTAGTCGCCTCTCAGTTTGCCCTCGGCGTCCTCTTGACGCGCGAGATGGGCCTCCCACTGCCTCAAACTCCAGAGGTGCCAATAGCGTGGATGGAACACCATCGCCCAGAAAGAGATATTGCGCGGCGGGCCGATTTTCCGACAGATTTTCGCCATTTGCTCTGTACGAAAATGATGTGCCAGCAATGGTGTTGCGCAGGAAATTATCAGTAATTCCAGCCAGAAATTCTGAATCATATTTTCAACTGAATGTGGCGAACTAGAAGAGTCAACATTCCCGTAGGTGGATCGCAACGGAGCTTATTCATGGCCTATGTATCGGCGCATCTCGGTTACTGCCTTTTTTCGAAGATCAAAATTTGCGATCGACCGAACATCAGCTTGAATCCCGTCAGGAGGCGGCTAAGGCTCGCAACGCCGGGGTATGTTCCCGCGGCAGTTCCACCCGTGACTTTCCGGGTCCACAGGATCGAGAAGGGTTTCAGGAGCAGGTAAAACGGGAGCAGCGCCATGCGCTTGCGGCGATCGATGCGGATATCCTTGAGCGTGCAGCCCATCGCACCAAACACATAGATCAGCTGAAGCGGCGTGAACGGACTCACGTGGCCACGATCGATCGACGCCCCGTGAGTCTGGCGCACACCACGCGCATCGAATTGGAAGAAAGTACCGGTAAAGAGAAACTGCAAGCGCGAGTGCAGATTCGAAACGTTCGGCGTTGAAACGATGATGGTGCCATTCTGCATCGTTACGCGAACCAACTCCGAAATGAGATTCACCGGATTCAGTACGTGCTCCACTCCTTCAAGGCAGGTGACTGCACCAAACTCGTCGCTCTGGAACGGAAGGGGGGCTTCCATGTCGGCTACGACGGAATCGTCGTAGCCATGGATGTCTGCCTGCACTACATCATGGCCCAGCGCATTCAATGATGCGGCGAACACGCCGGATCCTGACGGTATATCGAGGATTCTGGTCGTCCCGTGGCAACGGGTTGCGAAATACTGAAGCACCTGCTTCATGTATTCCGTTTGACCGTGAAGGTAGTAGCTGTAGTCGCGATGTTTCATTTTATGGTGCCGGCAGCGATAGGTATAAAGCTGTATACCAGCCGACAATTGCGACTCATATTGGATATGTCTGAAAAGTGATCCGTTTGACAGAAAAATGGGGGCGATCGTACTTTTCTTGGTATCGCCCCCAGGGTTGTGATTCAACGAGCCGCGTTTTCGCTGTATCGTCGCGTGCAGCAGAGGCCGCTGAAGCAGGCCGTGCCGAGCCGGCGAGACGCAGTGCTCTACGGTTGGCCGTCCAATATTCGTGTGGCTCAACTAGCATCCGAACCCTTCGATGGTTATGCGCTTGAATGTATGCACCGTCACGAAGTGCACGACAGAAGGCCAACTCCCGTATTCCAGACGAACTGGCTTGGCGCGCTGGTGGACCCGAAAATTCTGCCGCTTCTTGCTGATCAAGGCGGTGAATTGGATCGTTTCCCTCTGCCGGCCAACTGACATGCCGACATTGCGGAACGAGCGTCGGCATTGCACGCCGTGGGATTGGCACGCCCCGATATGTTCAACATGATCGAGCTAGGCTGCGCGTGCGGTTGCTGGATGAACAATACTGCCAAGACCGCCACGCGCACCCGCCGCAATGTGCATGTCGCAGGTATTGAGGGCCACGAAGGCCATCTTGAATTCGCTGGCGAGGCGCTCGCCCGCAATGGGTTCTCACCGGATAAATACACGGTGCATCGCGGCGTCGCAGCCGCGACCGCAGGAAGCGTGCTCTTCCCTCGTCAAGAGCACGCTGGCCACAACCGGGGGGACTCGAGCCGATTTTGCGGCGCTACAAAAGAACAGTAAGAGCAAGCCGCGGCGACCGGCAGTCATGACATCTTGCCTATGATCTCGTTGGAGGCGGAAATCGGCGACCAAGATCATATCGGTCCCTTGCATATCGACATCCAGGGCGGGAAGGCAAACTTGATCGAGTCGCGCCTCGGTCTCCGCAACGAGAAGGTCGCCTATGCTCTGATCGCCACGAGCTCGAAGAGCATCGAAGGGCGGCTATATGCCACTCTGACGCCCGCCGGCCGGTTGATCGAAATTGAAAGGCCGGCTTTCTATGAAGTCAGAACTGGATACCTGCGTTGAGCGTGGACGGCGTACAACCGTGGCGCAATCCGCGCTTTGTCCCACCAACAAGCGTTCAGTAGAACGTGGTGCTGCAGCATCGAGAGATGTACGAACTGGGAAAAACACATCGACACTATGATCGACGGAAGATTAAAGCAGTAGACGCGACGGCGTGAATTCCGGAATTCATACCGTGGAAAGCAAAACAGGCGCCGAAGCGCCTGTTTTGTTTGAGAATTTTGGGGTGGCTGATGGGACTCGAACCCACGACAACAGGAATCACAATCCTGGACTCTACCAACTGAGCTACAGCCACCACTGATACTGCTTTGTTTCTTCGCTGTTTCGTTTCGTGTTCAGCAGCGAAGAACAAGATTATACGAAGACTTTTCCATCTTGCAAAGCATTTTTTTCAAAATTTTCGAGAGCGTCGTTCAGATGCGTGCGCGCCTCGTCGAACACGGCCAGATCGCCGCGCGCGAGCTTCTTGTTGTCCGACAGCACGCGACGCCAGCCGCGTGCCCCCGCGACGCCGCGATACAGCCCGAGTGCGTGCCGGACGATCGCGCCGAGATACGTGCCGCGCTTCAGTTCCGCCGCACAGTATTCGATCAGTTTCGCCTCGGCCTCCTCGCGCGTCGGCATCGCCGCTGTCGACCCATAGAAGCGCGCATCGACGCCCGCGAGCACGTACGGGTTGTGATATGCCTCGCGGCCGAGCATCACGCCGTCCACATGTTCGAGATGCTGCGCGACTTCGTCGAGCGTCTTGATCCCGCCATTGATCACGATCTCCAGCGACGGGAAATCGCGCTTCAGCTGATACGCATAGTCGTACTTGAGCGGCGGAATCTCGCGGTTCTCCTTCGGAGACAGCCCCTTCAGGATCGCGTTGCGCGCGTGCACTACGAACGTCTCGCAGCCGGCCTCAGCCACCGTGCCGACGAAGTCCCGCACGAACGCATAGTCCTCGACCGCGTCGACCCCGATCCGATGCTTGACCGTGACTGGCACCGACACCACATCGCGCATCGCCTTCACGCAATCGGCAACGAGTTGCGGCTCGTTCATCAGGCACGCGCCGAACGCACCGCGCTGCACGCGCTCGGACGGACAGCCGCAATTCAGGTTGATCTCGTCATAGCCCCACTGCTCGCCGAGTTTCGCGGCACGCGCGAGATCGTCCCGTTCGCTGCCGCCCAACTGCAGCGCGACCGGCGATTCGTTCGGCGTGAACGCGAGATGCCGCTGGGCGTCACCGAACAGCAGCGCGCCCGTCGTGATCATTTCCGTATACAGCCACGTGTCGCGCGTCAGCGTGCGATGAAACGACCGGCAATGACGGTCGGTCCAGTCGAGCATGGGCGCCACGGAAACGCGGCGGGGAGGAAGCGAGGACGAAGCGGACATGGAATTCGGGGCAGCAAGCGGCGCGGGAAACAACCCCACATTTTACCGCAACGCGACCCGGCCGGCCCGGCAGCCTGACTAGACCGGCCCGCCCTCGCCCAGTTCGGCGTCGACGGCCCGCCGCGCCTCTTCGAGTACGCGCTCGATCACGCGGCGTTCGGTCAGCAGCATCCCGTCGACTTTCACGAGCCGCCAGTCAATCCGCACGGCCGCGCCCTGCAGCACGCGGTAGTGCGCATGCTCGCCGTCCCACACCTGCTCGGTCTTCACCTCGATCTCGTAGCCGCGGTACGGCTCGCTGAAATCGCCGAGATCGCTGCCTCTCGGTTCCATCGCTCGCTCCGTGGCGACGCACGCCGGGCCGCCTCGGCGGCCGGCGCCGTGCGCTCAATCGTATTCGTTAGACAAAACGGATTTGCCGTCGGCGGTCAGGTCGACGCGGTCGGCCGCCGCCTGATAGATCAGCCCTTCGTTCAGCAACGCATAGACGACGTCGTCGAACGCGGCGGGAACCGGCCGGGTGTCGCCGAACTGGTCGATCCACTTCAGCGCCTCGATGGCTTCGGGAGAAAGGATGGGGGTCATGCGTTGGCCTCCGGCGTCGGTGTCGTTCCATCCTAGCACTTCGTCCGGACGGCGAATACCGAGGCAAACACGCGACGAAAATGCCGGGCGCGACGGATGGCCGGTTGGCCCGTCCGCGGCACCCGGCATCGGAGACACGCTCAGAGGCGCGCGATCGACACTTCGGTGGATTTCACGAGCGCGACGACTTCCGCGCCCACCTTCAGTTCAAGTTCGTCGACCGAACGCGTCGTGATCACCGACGTGACGATGCCGAACGGCGTCTCGACGTCGACCTCGGAGACCACGGGCCCGCGAATGATCTCCTTCACCTTGCCTTTGAACTGGTTACGCACGTTGATTGCAGTGATGCTCATCGGGTTGATCGCTCCGAAGAAAAAAGTCTGAGAGCGGGCGGCCGGTGCCGCCCGGATTTAAACGGCCCAGCGAATCTGCCCGACCGGTCGTACGTGATCGACCTCATGTGCCGCGTCCTGCTCGGCGCCACCTTGCCCGCCGGCGAGCACGCGTTGCAGTACGCGATCTTCGAGCGCCGCGAACGCGGCCGACGCGCGTGCACGCGGCCGGTCGAGCGGCACCGGCTGATCGAGAGCGACGCGACCTTGCTCGATCAACAGGATCCGGTCGCCGAGGGCGACGGCTTCCTGCACGTCGTGCGTGACGAGCAGCGCGGTGAACCGGTGCTCGCGCCACAAACGCTCGATCAGCGCATGCATCTCGATGCGGGTCAGCGCGTCGAGCGCGCCGAGCGGCTCGTCGAGCAGCAGCAGTTGCGGTCGGTGCACGAGCGCCCGGGCAAGCGCGACGCGCTGCCGCTGGCCGCCCGACAACTGCGCGGGCCAGTCGTTCGCGCGCTCGAGGAGCCCGACTTCGTCGAGCACCGCGCGCGCCTGATCGCGTGCCCCGCGGCCCAGGCCCAGCATCACGTTCTGCAGCACGGTCTTCCACGGCAGCAATCGCGCATCCTGGTACATGATTCGCGTGTCGAGCGTGCCGCCCCCCTCGCCGCGCGTCACGAGCGCACCGCTGCTCGGCGCCTCGAGTCCCGCGACGAGGCGCAGCAGCGTGGATTTCCCGCAGCCGCTGCGACCGACGATCGCGACGAAGCTGCCGCGCGCGATGCCGAGTTCGACGTTGTCGAGCACGGTGCGCGCGCCGAAGCGCTTGCTGACGCCCGACAGCGTCACCGCGTCGTCCTGTATCGGGCCGCCCGTGCGCCGCCGGGCAAGCGGAACGACGGATGCGCCGCCGTCCCGATCGACGATCGCCGCATGACGTGCGTCGTCGTCCGTCACGCGTGCCTGCGCCAGTTCGGCCTCGAGGTCTGCGCCGGCGAGCGGGCCGTAGGCGGCCGCCGAAGTCGTCGCATTCATGCCTTTGCTCCAGATTGATAAGCGGGGTGCCAGCGCAGCGTCACGCGCTCGATCCATTTCGCCAGCACGTCGGCCAGCTTGCCGAGCACCGCATACAGCAGGATGCCGACCACCACCACATCGGTTTGCAGGAATTCGCGCGCGTTCATCGTCATGTAGCCGATGCCCGACTGCGCGGAGATCGTTTCCGCGACGATCAGCATCACCCACATCAGCCCGAGCGCGAAGCGCACGCCAACGAGAATCGACGGCAATGCGCCTGGCAGGATCACGTCGCGATACAGCGCGAAGCCGCGCACGCCGTAACTCTTCGCCATCTCGATCAGGTTCGCGTCGACCGAGCGGATCCCGTGATACGTGTTGATGTAGACCGGAAAGAACACGCCGAGCGCGACGAGAAACAGCTTCGCCTTCTCGTCGATGCCGAACCACAGGATCACGAGCGGAATCATCGCGAGCGCGGGGATGTTGCGGATCATCTGGATCGTCGAATCGAGCGCGACCTCCGCTGCTTTCGACAAGCCGGTCGCGAGCCCGAGCGCCAGGCCGACGCCGCCGCCGATCGCAAAGCCGAACAGCGCGCGCCAGGTACTGACCTTGACGTTCGCCCACATCTCGCCCGACGTCACGAGCGACCACGCGGCACGCACGACCGCCACAGGCTCGGGCAGCACGCGGGTCGACAGCCAGCCGACGCGCGCGCCGACCTCCCATGCGGCCAGCAGCGCGAGCGGCACGAGCCACGGCGCGATGCCGCGCCAGGCGCGGGCGGCCACGGCCGCGCCGGTCGTCGACGTTTTCGTTGTCATCACACGCCTCCTTCGTTCAGCTCTGGCTCGCCTTCGGCAGGTAGTTGTTGCCGACGATCTCGCCGAACGGACCCGACAGCGGACCGGACGACCGCACCGCACCCTTGCCCTTGATCAGCGGGAACACGAGCTCGGCGAAACGGTACGACTCCTCGAGGTGCGGATAGCCGGACAGGATGAACGTCTCGATGCCGAGATCCGCGTATTCGCGCATGCGTTCCGCGACCTGTTCGGGGTTGCCGACGAGCGCGGTACCCGCGCCGCCGCGCACGAGACCGACACCGGCCCACAGGTTGGGATACACCTCGAGCGCCTCGCGGCCGCCGCGTTTGCCGCCGTGCAGCGCGGCCATCCGGCGCTGGCCTTCCGAATCCATGTTCGCGAATGCCTTCTGCGCACGCGCGATCGTCTCGTCGTCGAGACGGCTGATCAGGCGCTCGGCATCGCGCCAGGCTTCGTCCTCGGTCTCGCGCACGATCACGTGCAGGCGGATGCCGAACTTGATCTTGCGGCCGCGCGCTTCGGCGCGGGCGCGAATGTCGGCGATCTTCTTCGCGACGGCCTCGGGCGGCTCGCCCCAGGTCAGATAGGTGTCGATGTGATCGGCGGCGATCGCGTGCGCGGCCGGCGACGATCCGCCGAACCACAACGGCGGATGCGGGCGCTGCACGGGCGGATACAGCGCCTTGCCGCCCTTCGATTGAAGGTGCTTGCCGATGTAGTCGAACCCGCCGTTGTCGTGCGATGCGGACAGCAGCCCGCGCCAGATGTTCAGGAAGTCGTCGGTGATTTCGTAGCGCGTGTCGTGGTCGGCGAACAGTCCGTCGCCTTCGAGTTCGGCGGCATCGCCACCGGTCACGACGTTGATCAGCAAACGCCCGCCCGACAGACGGTCGAACGTCGCGGCCATCCGCGCCGCGAGGCCGGGCGATGCGATGCCGGGACGCACGGCGACCAGGAACTTCAGGCGCTGCGTCGCCGGAATCAGGCTCGACGCGACGACCCACGCATCCTCGCAGGAACGGCCGGTCGGCAGCAGCACGCCTTCATAGCCGAGCGTGTCGGCCGCGACGGCGATCTGCTTGAAATAATCGTAATCCGCGGCGCGCGCGCCTTCGGCGGTGCCGAGATAACGGCTGTCGCCGTGCGTGGGAATAAACCAGAAAACATTCATCTGCTGCTCCTGCTTGACTGTTCTTGCCGGAATCTGGACAAAACGAGGCCCTGCTCGCGTCGCGAATGAGCGACGCATGCATGGTGTGCGTTCGAATCGGGATGGCTCGCCGGTCAGGCCGTGCCGCGGACGAGTACGCGATTGCACGGCTGTTTCTGGGAAATCAGTCTATGGATCGCTGCAGGGCTTTGGAACGATTTTTTTGAGCTTAGGTTTTCCGCTTTCGTGATTAGCACGACGCTCCAGCGAATATCGCGTCGGCCGGGCCCTATAATGACGCACCTATCCGAATAACTTCGCGCGGACGGCCCCGGCCGGCCGCGCCTGCAATGCACTCATCGATGCAGAAAGTCATCCTGCCGTTCCTGTCCGGCTTCCTGGCCGCCCTCTTCTTTCGCGAAGCGACGCTCGCGCTCCTGCATACGGCCGACCTGATCGCCGCCGCCGGCTTTTCCACGCAACCGTTCGCGCCGCTCGGCATTCCTGAATTTGTTGCGAACGCATTGATCAGCGCGTGCTGCGCAATTCCGATGGCGTGGCTGCTGCGCGTGACGCCGGATCGCGAGGCGCCGTGGATCGGCGCGCTGGTGTTCGGCGGCATCGTGCTGACGGCCGCCCGCGTGTTCGCGATCGATCCGCTGCGCGGCATCTGGCCGTCGGGCAACATGATGCCGGTGCTCGCCGCCGGTTTCGCAGCGAACGCGGTCTGGGGCTTCGGCGCACTCGTGTTCATGCGCGCGTTCATGTCGGACGACGCCGGCGACGAATAACGCACGTCTTGCCGCGAGGCCCCCGGGCCCACTGCCCGCCGAGGCGGATCGGCATCCTCGAATGAAAAGGCCGCCTGCACACAATGCAGGCGGCCTTTTTGCTTTTCGCGTCGAAACCGCGGCGCGTCAGTCCTTCAGATTGCGCAGCGGATGCGTGTCGGGCGTCCACGGGCTGTCGAACATCGCGAGCACGTCGGCGCGGTCGATATCGGCGATCGACTTGAAGCGCCAGGCCGGCTGATGGTCCTTGTCGACGATCAGCGCGCGCACGCCCTCGATCACGTCGCCGTGCGCGAACGTCGAACGCGTGAGGTCGAGGTCGCGCCGCAGGCAATCGGCCATCGTCGCCCCGCGCGCCCGTTCGACGACTTCGAGCGACACGGCCATCGACAGCGGCGACAGCTGGCTGCGCATCGCATGGGTCGCCTTCTCGACCCATCCGTCGACCGCGGCGCAATCCTGCTCGGCGTCGAGCGATGCGAGGATCGCGCCGATATCGGCTTGCGCGAAATGACGATCGATCCCGGCGCGCGCGTCGGCCAGCGCGGACGTGTCGGGCGTCGGCACGACCTTGTGCGACGCGGCCGCGTCGGCCACGCACGCGACGGCCTGCGCGCCGCTGTCGATGCGTGCGCTGCGCAGCGTATCGAGCAGCGCCGGCAGCGCGGCATCGGGCAGGTACACGTCGGCGAGCTGGGCATACAGTGCGCCGGCCGCGTCGAGCGTCGCGCCAGTCACCGCGAGATAGCGGCCGATCGCACCCGGCGCGCGCGCGAGGAACCAGCTCATCCCGACATCGGGGAACAGGCCGATGCGCGTTTCGGGCATCGCCATCTTCGTCGAGTCGGTGACCACACGCAGGCCGCCCGTATGCCGTGCCGCCTGCGAAATGCCCATGCCGCCGCCCATCACGACACCGTGCATCAACGCGATGTACGGTTTCGGATAGGTGAAGATCGTATGGTTGAGCGTGTATTCCTCGATGAAGAACGTGTCGACCGCATCGCGGTCGCCGCGCTGCCACGCGTCGTGGAAGAAGCGCACGTCGCCGCCCGCGCAGAACGCGCGAGGATGCGGGCTGTGCACGACGACGGCGACCACGTCGGCGTCGTCGCGCCATGCATCGAGCGCCTGCTGCATCAGCCGGATCATTCCCACCGACAGCGCATTCAGCGCCTTCGGCCGGTTCAGTTCGAGATAGCCGATGCGGTTCGCGACATATGCGCGAACGTCGGGCTGGGCGGATTCCGCGGAAGCGGAAATGGAATCGGTCATGTGAGCCATCCGGCGTATCGCAGGCGCACGCTCAGTGCGCCTGCATCTTCGAGAACAGGTTCAGCACCACGACGCCCGAGATGATCAGCCCGAGGCCGATCACGGCCGGCAGGTCCGGCACCTGGCGATAGAGCAGCATCGCGACGAGCGTGATCAGCACGATGCCGGCACCCGACCACACCGCATAGATGATGCCGACGGGCATCGTGCGCAACGTGAGGGACAGACAGTAGAACGCGATGCCGTAACCGGCCACGACAAGCGCCGACGGCCACAAGCGCGTGAAGCCGTCCGCCGCGCGCAGCGCGGACGTGCCGACCACTTCCGCGACGATCGCGATCGCGAGCCATGCGTAACCCGGAAGCTGCATCGCTCAGCTCCTTGCAAGTGCCAGCACGGCATAGTTCTGCCCAAGCTCGGCGCACAGCGCTTCGACGACGAACTCGTGATCCGCGCGCTGCGGCAGGCCCGATGCGGTGATCGAGCCGATCACGCCGGCCCCCGCGACGGTCAGCGGAAACGCGCCGCCGTGCGGCGAATATTCCGAGATCGGCAGTCCGTGCTTGTCGGCGAGCGTGGCGCCGGCCTGCTGCATGCGCAGGCCGATCGCATACGAGCTGCGGCGGAAATGCGCGACGACGTTGCGCTTGCGGCGCACCCAGTCGGCGTTGTCGGGCGTCGCACCGGCGAGCGCCGCATAGAACAGCGGCTGGCCGAACGTGACGATGTCGATCGCGATCGCATGGCCGCGCGACGTCGCGAGCGCATGCATCCGGTTGCCGAGCGCCCAGGCGCGAGCCGGGTCGAAATGGGGAAACACGAGCGCCTGTTCCTGCGCGCCGATCGATTGCAGATCGTGAGCGATGTCCATGAATCCGTCGATGCAGTAGTGAGTGTTGCAACGGCACCGACGCAATTCGCGCGCGACTCCGCTGCAGGAATGAACGACACAAGCAAACCGCTCGATTCTAGCTCACGCGCCTGCCGTACCGGCCCTGCAAGCGCCCCGCCGGCGATTGCGACGCGATTGTCAGAAAGTGCTTGCAAGCATTCTGGTTAGTCCATATAATTCATTTCTTCGACGGACGCGGGGTGGAGCAGTCTGGCAGCTCGTCGGGCTCATAACCCGAAGGTCGTAGGTTCAAATCCTACCCCCGCAACCAACGTCCCGATTCATGCAAAAAGCCCGGCTCAACGTCGGGCTTTTTGTTTTTCGGCGCCCGATTCCGCGCATCGCACGTTGCGCTTCGCGCCGCACGCCGCACGCCGCGCGCATGCGCGCGCGTTCAAGAATGCCCCGCCCCGGTGATACACTCGCATCACCTCGTCCCTTCCACTCGACATGAAATTCTGCTCCGTCTGCGGTCACGAAGTCATCGCGCGCATTCCTCAGGGCGACAACCGTGAGCGCTTCGTCTGCGATCACTGCGGCACGATCCATTACCAGAATCCGCGTAACGTGGTCGGCACGGTGCCGGTCTGGGGCGATCAGGTGCTGCTGTGCCGCCGCGCGATCGAACCGCGCTACGGCTTCTGGACGCTGCCGGCGGGCTTCATGGAGATGGGCGAGACGACGGCCGAGGCCGCCGCGCGCGAAACGCTCGAGGAGGCCGGCGCACGCGTCGAGGTGCAGAATCTGTTCACGCTGCTGAACGTGCCGCACGTGCACCAGGTCCACCTGTTCTACCTGGCGCGGCTCACCGATCCGGCTTACGAGGCCGGCGAGGAAAGCCTCGAAGTCAAGCTGTTCGACGAAGCCGACATTCCGTGGGACGAAATCGCGTTCCCGACCGTCAGCCAGACGCTGCGCTTCTTTTTCGCCGATCGCGCCGCCGGCGACTACGGCGTCCATACCGGCGATATCTTCCGCTCGCTGCGCAACGGCTGAGCCCGCGCCCCATGGTCCCCTGGCTCGGCCCGGACGATCCGTTTCCGCCCATCGAACGCGCGCTCGGTCCGGCGACCGGCGCGCCGGGGCTGCTCGCCGCGAGCGCCGACCTGCTGCCGTCGCGCCTGATCGAGGCCTACCTGCGCGGCATCTTCCCGTGGTATTCGGACGGTCAACCCGTGCTGTGGTGGAGCCCCGACCCGCGGATGGTCCTCGTGCCAGCCGAATTCAAGGTGTCCCCGTCGCTGCGCAAGACACTCCGGCGCGTGCTGCGCGACCCCGCATGGGAAGTGCGCGTCGACCACGACTTTGCGGGCGTGATGCGCGCGTGCGCGCAGGCGCCGCGTCGCGGGCAGCGCGGCACTTGGATCACGGCCGAAATCATCGACGCGTATACCTCGCTCTATCGTTCCGGCAACGCGCACAGCATCGAGACGTGGCATGACGGGCGCCGCGTCGGCGGCCTCTACGGCGTCGCGTTCGGACGAATGTTCTTCGGCGAATCGATGTACGCGGATGCCACCGATGCGTCGAAGATCGCACTGGCGACGCTCGTCGCCCATCTTCGCGAGCAGGGGCTGGAGATGATAGACTGCCAGCAGAATACGTCGCATCTAGCGTCGCTCGGCGGCCGCGAGATCGCACGCAAGGCCTTTGTCGCTCACGTGCGCCGCGCGGTAGCCGAACCGCCGATTCCGTGGCAGTTCGACAAGCGCGCGCTCGCCGCGCTGACGGGCCCTGCGGAACCGGCCGCCCCCTCCGGGATCGAGCGCTAGCGCGGCACTCCCTCCCTGCATCGAGAGCTGCCCATGACTCACCCGACTGAGCTGCCGCTTTCACCGCTTTCGGCGCTGCAATTCTATGCAACGGCGCCCTATCCGTGCAGCTATCTGGACGGCCGCGTCGCGCGCTCGCAAGTCGCGACGCCGAGCCACCTGATCAATTCCGACATCTATACCGAACTCGTGAAGGCCGGCTTCCGGCGCTCGGGCGTGTTCACCTATCGTCCATACTGCGACGGCTGCCGCGCCTGCGTGCCGGTGCGCGTGCCGGTCGGCGCGTTCACGCCGTCGCGCACGCAACGCCGGATGTGGAAGCGGCACCGCGCGCTCGTCGCGACGGTCTCGCCGCTGCACTACGACGAGGAGCACTACGCGCTCTACATGCGCTACCAGTCGGCGCGCCACGCCGGCGGCGGCATGGATCGCGACAGCCGCGACCAGTACGAGCAGTTCCTGCTGCAGAGCCGGATCAATTCGCGCCTCGTCGAATTCCGCGATCTCGACGCGCCGGGCGGCGAGCCCGGCAAGCTGCGCATGGTCAGCATGATCGACATCCTCGGCGACGGGCTGTCGTCGGTCTACACGTTCTTCGAGCCGGACGAGCAGCACACGAGCTACGGCACGTACAACATCCTGTGGCAGATCGAGCAGGCGAAGAGCCTCGGCCTGCCGTACGTGTATCTCGGCTACTGGATCCGCGAGAGCCCGAAGATGGCCTACAAGGCAAACTTCCATCCGCTGGAAGGGTTGCTCGACGGCCGCTGGAAAGTACTCGATCCGGATCGGGTCGACCTGCCGCCCGTCGACGCGGCACTCGCCCGCGCGCCGCTGCCCGGCGGACATTCCGGGTCGGGCTGACGCGAACGTCACCGGCGCGGTTGCTCGCGAGCGGCGAGCGTCCGTCCCGGTCATGAAGCGGCCGACGCGCGGCGCGGCAACCGTCGCCGCGGGCCGCTACGAAGCAAAGCCCGCCCGTGCCGCGCAACTCCCGGTAAAATAGCGGGTTGTCATTCATTCCGGCTGTCCGCCCAATTCCCGTGTTCAGTTCCCTCTATCCGCTGGCCCGCGCATCCCTGTTCAAGATGGATGCGGAAGACGCTCACCACCTCACGCTGCGCGCGCTCGGCGCGGCCGGCCGCACGGGCCTCGCCTGCGCGCTGTCGTCCCGCGTGCCCGATGCGCCGCGCACCGTGATGGGGCTCACGTTCCGCAATCCGGTCGGCCTCGCCGCCGGCCTCGACAAGGACGGCGCGGCCATCGACGGCCTCGCGGCGCTCGGCTTCGGCTTCATCGAGGTCGGCACGGTCACGCCGCGCCCGCAGCCGGGCAACCCGCGCCCGCGGATGTTCCGTCTGCCGCAGGCGGAAGCGCTGATCAACCGGATGGGCTTCAACAACCACGGCGTCGACCAGTTCGTGAAGAACGTCCAGGCGGCCCGCTATCGCGGCATCCTCGGCCTGAACATCGGCAAGAATGCCGACACGCCGATCGAACGCGCGGCGGAAGACTATCTTTACTGCCTCGAGCGCGTGTATCCGTTCGCGAGCTACGTGACGATCAACATTTCGTCGCCGAACACGAAGAACCTGCGCCAGTTGCAGGGCGCGGGCGAGCTCGATGCGCTGCTCGCCGCGCTGAAGGACAAGCAGCAGCGCCTCGCCGACCTGCACGGCAAGCTCGTGCCGCTCGCGCTGAAGATCGCGCCCGATCTCGACGACGAACAGGTCAAGGAAATCGCCGACACGCTGCTGCGCCACAAGATCGAAGCGGTCATCGCCACCAACACGACGCTGTCGCGCGCAGCCGTGCAGGGCCTGCCGCACGCGGACGAGGCCGGCGGCCTGTCGGGCCGCCCGGTATTCGACGCATCGAACGAAGTGATCCGCAAGCTGCATGCCGAAGTCGGCAGCGCGGTGCCGATCATCGGCGTCGGCGGCATCTTCTCGGGCGAGGACGCACGCGCGAAGCTCGCGGCCGGCGCGTCGCTCGTCCAGCTGTACACGGGCTTCATCTATCGCGGCCCCGCGCTCGTCGCCGAATGCGTGAAGGCGATCGCGCGCGATCGCGCCGCGTAATATAGCCATAAACAAACGATATTTAGCGGCCGATTGTATTTTTGCTATGATCGGCCTCACATCCAGAATCAAGCGCCCCGCTGGGGCAAGGAAGCCCACACGATGAAAATTTCGCTGCTGAAGAAGCTGCTGGTCGCCGGCCTGATCGGTACGTCGTTCGCTGCCGCCACCGCGCATGCGGCCGACCTCCTCGACCAGGTGAAGCAACGCGGCACGCTGCGCGTCGGCCTCGAAGGTACGTTCCCGCCGTTCAACTCGAAGAACCCGCAAGGCGAACTCGTCGGCTTCGACGTCGACATCGCGAAGGCCGTCGCCGCGAAGCTCGGCGTCAAGGCCGAGTTCGTGACGACCGAATGGAGCGGCATCATCGCGGGCCTGCAGGCCGGCAAGTTCGACGTGATCGCCAACCAGGTCGGCATCACCGACAAGCGCAAGGAAACGCTCGACTTCTCGCCCGCGTACACGTACTCGTCCGCGCAGCTGATCCAGCGCAAGGACGACACGCGCGAGTTCAAGTCGCTCGAGGACCTGAAGGGCAAGAAGCTCGGCGTCGCGCTCGGCACGAACTACATGGACATGGCGAAGTCGGTGCCCGGCGTCGACGTGAAGACGTACCCGGGCGCGCCCGAGTACCTGCGCGACCTCGCGGCCGGCCGTCTCGACGCAGCGCTGAACGACCGCCTGATGCTCGCGTACCTGACGAAGAACTCGCAGCTGCCGCTGCGCCCGGGCGCGAACGTCGGCTCGGCGAACCCGTCGGGCATCCCGTTCAAGAAGGGCAACCCGAAGTTCCAGAAGGCGATCGACGACGCGATGACGCAACTCGCAGCCGACGGCACGTTCACGAAGATCTCGGACAAGTGGTTCGGCATCGACGTGACGAAGCCGATCAAGTAAGCACGCCTCTGTTTCCCGCCTGACGGCGGGCCGGAAAGGGCGGCATCCGAAACGATGCCGCCCTTTGTTTTATCGGTCCGGTTTATGATTGCGCTTTCGCGCACGCATTCGCTTCGTATTCCATGTCGACAACGTCCCTGCTCGTCCAATCGCTGCCAGTGCTCGCCCAGGGTGCCGTGCTGACCGTCAAGTTCGCCGTGCTGTCGATGGTGTTCGGCCTGCTCGGCGCCGTCGTGCTCGCGATGATGGGCATCCGGCAAAGCGAGGCGCTCGAAGGCTTCGAACGCATCTGGGTCAACGCACTCGCGTGGCTCGCGCGCGCATACGTGAGCCTGATGCGCGGCACGCCGCTGCTCGTGCAGATCTTCGTCATCTATTACGGGCTGCCGAGCCTCGGCATCTCGCTCGATCCGACGCCCGCCGGCGTGATCGCGCTGTCCGCGAACGTCGCCGCCTACATGTCGGAGAGCATGCGCGGCGCGATCAACGGGATTGCCCGCGGCCAATGGCTGGCCGCATACAGCCTCGGGCTGTCGTGGGGGCAGACGCTGCGCTACGTGATCGGGCCGCAGGCATTGCGCATCGCGGTGCCGAGCCTGTCGAACAGCCTGATCAGCCTGATCAAGGACACGTCGCTCGTGTCGGTGATCACCGTGACCGAACTGCTGCGCAGCGCGCAGGAAATGATCGCGGCGACCTACCAGCCGCTGCCGCTGTATCTGGCCGCCGCCGCTGTCTACTGGGTGCTGTGCCAGATCCTCGAATGGGTCCAGCGCTGGTACGAAAAGCGCCTGTCGCTGCCCGCGCGGCACTGAGCGCGGCATCTCCCGCCGGGCCGCGGTCGCGCGCCCGGCGCCCGCCTTCCCTTCCTTCCCGCCTATTCGCCCGAATAGCGCACGCCGAGTGCCGCACGTGCTGCGTCGGTCATCGCGATCATCCGGCGCGAGTGGTCGTGCGTCATGATCGGGCTCTCGCGTTCGCCCGCGCGCAACAAGTCGCAGAAATGCGCGGTCTCGCAGTTCAGGCCGCCGCCTTCGACCGGTGCATCGAGTTCGACCGTGCGCCCGTCCGCATAGCGGATCGTCGCCCGCGCGGGGTTCCACCACTTCTCGTGAATCGTCACGTGCCCGCCTGCGGCGGCGATCAGCGCGTCACCGCGTCCCATCACGTCGAGCCCGCAAAAGAGCTGCGCGATGCCGCCGTTCGCGTGACGGCTGTTCAGGCTCGCGAACACGTCGACACCCGTCGCGCCGATACGGCCGAGCGTCTGCACGTCGACTGCCGCGCCGAGCCAGTCGACCGCGAGAAACGCTTCGTAGATCCCGATATCGAGCAGCGCGCCGCCGGCGCGGTCGAGTCGATAGACCGAATGATCGTCCGGCACCGACGACGATGCGCAGCCCGCGCGCACGAGCCGGATTTCGCCGATCGGGTCGTCGTGCAGGTGCGCGCGCAACTGACGATACAACGGAAAGAACGGCGGCTTCATCGCTTCCATGAAGAGCCGTCCGGCAGCGCGTGCCGCATCCAGCACGGCGTCGAGTTGCGTCGCGTTCAGCGTCGCGGGTTTTTCGCACAGCACGGCCTTGCCGGCGGCAAGCGCCGCTTGCGCGTAATGCGCGTGACTGTCGTGGAGCGTCGCGATATAGATCGCGTCGATGTCGCTCGCGAGGAGCGCGTCGAGGCTGGCGGCAGGCGTGCCGCCGCAGCTGTCGCAGAAAGCGGTTGCCGCGTCGGCGCGGCGTGCCCATACGCCGGCGAGCGTGGCACACGGCACGTGAGCGAGGCTTTGCGCGAATCGGCGTGCGATGCTGCCTGCGCCGACGATGCCGAAGCGCACCGGGCGGTTGTCGAGGTCGTTCATCCGGATCTTCCGTGTCGGTCGTATGACGGGGGCCGGCACGCTGCCGGCCGGCCGTCATGATAAACGGCTCGCCGGCGCACGGATAAGCGACGCGCGCCGATTCAGGCGCGCACGGGCACGTCGACGGAGAAATCGCGCGAAATCTCGTCGGCGCTGAAATCGATCAGCGCGAGCGATGCCGCTTCGGCTTCGCGCGGATCGCGGCGTTCGATCGCGTCGACGACGCGCGCATGCGCCTTCACCGCGACGTCGTGCGCACCGTCCTTCTGCGCGACGCGCGGATTCACGAGACGCACCGCACCGCGCACGATGGCCGCCATCTGCTGGAAGAACTGGTTGCCGCTTGCCTGAACGATCCGCGTGTGCAGCAGCTCGTCCGCCGTGTCGTATCCGGGGTCGCCCGGTTGCAACACCTTGAACGCTTCGAATGCCTCGCGAATGCCCGCGATGTCGACCGCCGTCGCACGAACGGCCGCCTGCGCGGTCGCGCGCGGTTCGATCAGCATCCGGAATTCGATGACGTCGCGCATGAACTGCGGATCCGGCTTCGCACGAAACCGCCAGCTCACCACGTCTTCATCGATCATGCGCCAGTCGCGCATCGGTCGAACGCGCGTACCGACTTTCGGACGCACGTCGAGCATGTCGCGCGCAAGCAACATCGACAATGCTTCGCGCATCACCGTCCGGCTCACGTCGAACTCTTTCGACAGCACGTCCTGCGGCGGCAAAATGCCGCCGTACTTGTCCTCGACGATACCCGCGACAAGCCCATCCATCACTTTGGCGACCAGTGACCGGTCTTTGCCCTGCTCCATGACACCTCCCCGTGCGTCGATTTGCGAACACCTGCTCCGCAGTTCCGCCGGCCCTGGTTACGACTGTTCTTATGATCTATAAGTTGATGAGTTCGGGGATATTTCGCTATCTGGTAAACACCTGACAGGGTTATCCCTCTTTTTGACGTGGTGATTTATACGGCTTCAAAAAAAGCCCGGGAAGCGCGCTGCGCTTGCCGGGCCGGGCTTTCCGTCGAGTTTGAACATGCAATCCATTACGGCATCCTGACGCGGACTGCTTCTCATTCAGTTTCGATTAATCGGGATAAACGATCGTCTCAACGCCGTTTTCCGTGCCGAGCAGACACAGATTTGCGCCGCGCTCGGCGAACAGGCCAACCGTCACGACGCCCGGCCATGCGTTGACCTGCGCTTCGAAACCGCGCGGATCGACGATCTGCAGCCCCTTCACGTCGATGATTTCGTTGCCGTTGTCGGTGATGTACGGCGTGCCGTCCTTCGTCACGCGCAGCACCGGCACGCCGCCCAGCGCGGTCACGCGCCGGCCGATCGCCGTGCGCGCCATCGGCACGACTTCGATCGGCAGCGGGAATGCGCCGAGCACCGGCACGCGCTTGCTGCCATCCGCGATGCAGACGAACGTATCGGCCACCGACGCGACGATCTTCTCGCGCGTCAGCGCACCGCCGCCGCCCTTGATCATCGCGCCGCTTGCGTCGATCTCGTCGGCACCGTCGACGTACACCTGCAGCGATTCGACCTCGTTCAGGTCGAACACCTTGATGCCGTGGGACTTGAGGCGTTCGGTCGTCGCGATGGAGCTCGACACGGCGCCGCGGTAGCGCGATTTGACGGCCGCGAGCGCGTCGATGAAGCAGTTGGCGGTCGAGCCGGTGCCGACGCCGATCACGGCACCTTCCGGCACGTTCTGGATCACATAATCGGCGGCTGCCTGGCCGACCAGGCGTTTGAGTTCGTCTTGAGTCATGGGGTGGGAATACAGCGGGATTGCGGAAAACCGGCAGTTTACCGGACTCGGATGGCGATCCGGGCTTTTTCGGCGCGTATTGCGGCGCCTCGCGCGCCGATCGATCGTCAGGGCGTGCCGGGGAAATACTTGTCGAGCAACGCTTGCGCGATCGCATCGGTCCCGGCGTCCGGGTTGCCCGCATAGTCGGATGGCCGGAAATGCATCTGAAACGCCGCGAATACGCGTTGCGTGCGCGTGTCGAGCACGCCGTCGGTTGCCACGTCATAGCCGTAGCGTGCAAGCTTCAGCTGCAATTCCCGCACGTCGACGAGCGCGTGCGGATCGCGGCCGCCCAGTCGCGCGGCCACGGTCGCATCGTCCGGCCACGCGCCGACGCCGGCTTGCGCGAGCGCATGCCACGGGAACAGCGGTCCCGGATCGATCTTGCGTTGTGGCGCGATGTCGCTGTGCCCGACCACGCGCGTTGGCGGAATTCCGTAGCGCGCGACGATGTCCTTCGACAGGCGGATCAGCGCATCGACCTGTTCGGGCGGATACGGCTGCCACGTGCGGTTTTGCGGATCGAGCGGGCCGCGATTCACGTTCTCGATGCCGATCGACGCCGCGTTGAGCTCGGTCGTACCCTGCCATTCGCTGATACCCGCATGCCATGCGCGTTTCGATTCGGGAACGAGCTGGTAAACGACCGGCATCCCGTGTTCGACGCGTGGTTGCGGCGGCACGACGTAGTGCGCGCTGACCGAGTCGCCCGTCAGCGTGCGCAGCGATTTCGCTTCGTCGCTTTCGGTGTAATGCATCACGAGAAAGCGGATCCGCGAATCGGCGCCGTGCGCTTGCAGGCTCGTATCGGCGTAGTAGGTGCCGCGCCCGACCAGCGACGGCGATGTGCAGGCGGCCAGCAGGCCGAGGATGGCGCAGGATGCGCCGAGGCGAAACAGGGTCATGGTCCGCGAGTTCCGGGAGCCGCGTGCCGCGCGCAGTCGCGGCACGCGTCGTTCGGGTCGTGACGGCCCGCGCATCGCGCGAGGCCGCGTGCGTCAGCCCGTGTCAGCCCTTCACGCGCCGCTGCCGCACCGCTTCGTACAGGCACACGCCGCTCGCGACCGACACGTTCAGGCTTTCGACGCTGCCGGCCATCGGGATGCTCATCACTTCATCGCAGGTGTCGCGCGTGAGCCGGCGCATGCCTTCGCCCTCCGCACCCATGACGATGGCGACGGGGCCGTCGAGCTTCGTGTCGTACAGCGTGCCCGGCGCCTCGTCCGACGTGCCGATGATCCACACGCCTGCCTCCTTCAGCTCGCGCAGCGCGCGGGCGAGGTTCGTCACCGTGATGTACGGCACCGTGTCGGCCGCGCCGCTCGCGACCTTCGCCGCGGTCGCGTTCAGGCCGACCGCGCGGTCACGCGGCGCGATCACCGCATGCGCGCCGGCCGAATCGGCGACGCGCAGGCATGCGCCGAGGTTGTGCGGATCGGTGACGCCGTCGAGCACCAGCAGCAGCGCCGGGCCCTGGATGCCGTCGAGCAGCTCGGACAGGTTCTGCGCGAGCGGAACGTCCTCGACGCGCGCGACGACGCCCTGATGGCGCTCGGTATGCGCGAGGCCCCACAGGCGGGTTTCGTCGGCTGCGATCAGCCGCACGCCCGCTTCCTTCGCGGCGTGCAGGAAGTCCTGCATGCGGCGGTCGCGGCGCGTCTGGTCGTACAGCACCTCCGCAACCGTCGACGCATCGTGCCGCAAACGTGCGGTCACCGCGTGAAAACCGTAAAGAACCTTCAGACGTGACATGACTGGAACAACCTTCGATCAAACGTGCGGCCGCGCGATGGGCGCAGCCGCGATTCATGGAAAAGGAAAGCGCCGCGTTGCCGGCCGGTGACCGGTAGAACGCGGCGTCTCTCGATACTGCAGGGGCGTGTGCATGCACCGCCCCGAACGCTCAATACTTCTTGCGGGCGTGAACCTTCTTCGCGGCCGTCTTCGCCGCCACGCCGCCCTTCTTCTTCGCGGCACGCGCGGCACGCGCCTCCTTCACCGCGACGGTCGGCGCGCTCGCCGCCTTCTTGCGACGCGGCGCGGCTTCCTCCACCGGCGGCAACGAGCGCACGCGCGGGCCACCGCGATCGTTTCCGTTACCGGCCACAGCCGGCGCCGGTACCGTACGCGGCGCCTTCACCGGCGTGTCGCGCACGAGGCGGAAATCGATCTTGCGCGCGTCGAGATCGACGCGGCTCACCTGCACGCGCACACGATCAGACAGGCGATAGCGGATACCGGTGCGCTCGCCGCGCAGCTCGTTCTTGATCTCGTCGTACTGGAAGTAGTCCGAGCCGAGTTCCGTGACGTGCACGAGCCCTTCGATGAACAGCGTATCGAGCTGCACGAAGATGCCGAACGACGTGACGCCGTTCACCATTCCGCCGTACTCCTCGCCGAGCTTGTCGCGCATGAAGTAGCACTTGAGCCAGGCCTCGACGTCGCGCGACGCTTCGTCGGCACGGCGCTCGTTCGCCGAGCAGTGCAGGCCGAGTTCTTCCCAGATCGCGGTGTTCGATCGCGAACGGCCGCGCGCTTCGTCGTCGGCCTGCTGCATCGCGCGGGCGCGCGGCGACAGCGCGGTGTTCAGCTCGAAGCCTTCCGGTGCCTTCGGCACGTACTTCTTGCCCGACAGGATCGAGTAGATCGCGCGGTGCGTGAGCAGGTCGGGATAGCGGCGGATCGGGCTCGTGAAGTGCGCGTACGCCTCATACGCGAGACCGAAGTGACCGATGTTGTCCGGACTGTAGACGGCCTGCTGCATCGAGCGCAGCAGCATCGGCTGCAGCATCTGCGCGTCGGGCCGGTCGCGGATCTGCGCCATCAGCGCGGCGTAGTCGCTCGCATGCGGCTTTTCGCCGCCGCCGAGCGACAGGCCCATGCCGCGCAGGAACGCGCGCAGGTTCTCGAGCTTCTCCGGCGTCGGGCCCGCATGCACGCGGTACAGGCCCGGGTGCTTGTTGCGCTTCAGGAAGTCGGCCGCGCAGACGTTCGCGGCCAGCATGCATTCCTCGATCAGCTTGTGCGCATCGTTGCGCTGACGCGGCACGATCTGTTCGATCTTGCCCTGCGAGTTGCAGACGATGTACGTCTCGGTCGTGTCGAAGTCGATCGCGCCGCGCTTCTGGCGGGCGGCGAACAGCGCCTTGTAGACGCCGTACAGATCCTGCAGGTGCGGCAGCAGGTCCGCGCGGCGCGCGGCCTCCGGCCCCTTCGTGTTCGACAGCACGGCGGCGACTTCGGTGTACGTCAGGCGCGCAGCCGAATGGATCACGGCCGGGTAGAACTGGTACGCCTTGATCTCGCCGCGCGCCGTAATCACCATGTCGCACGCGAGCACGCAGCGGTCGACCTGCGGATTCAGCGAGCACAGCCCGTTCGACAGCTTCTCCGGCAGCATCGGGATCACGCGGCGCGGGAAATAGACCGACGTGCTGCGTTCCAGTGCGTCGGCATCGAGGCCGTTGCCCGGCTGCACGTAGTGCGACACGTCGGCGATCGCGACGATCAGGCGGTAGCCGTCGCCGCGACCGACCTTGGTCGGCTCGCAGTAGACGGCATCGTCGAAGTCGCGGGCGTCCTCGCCGTCGATCGTCACGAGCGGCACGTCGCGCAGATCGACGCGGAACCGCAGGTCGGCCGGCCGCACCTTGTCGGGCAGCGCGGCGGCTTCATCGAGCGCCGGCTGGCTGAATTCATGCGGCACGCCGTACTTGCGCACCGCGATCTCGATTTCCATGCCCGGATCGTCGATGTCGCCGAGCACTTCGACGACGCGGCCGAGCGGTTGCGAATGGCGGCTCGGGAAATCGGTCAATTCGACGACGACGACCTGCCCGACCTTTGCCTTCTTCACGTTCTGCGTGATCAGGATGTCGTGGCCGATGCGCTTGTCTTCGGGTGCGACGATCAGCGCGCCGTTCTCGTTGAGCAGGCGGCCGATCACGCGCTTGTTCGCGCGCTCGGTGACTTCGACGACATGGCCTTCCGGGCGGCCGCGGCGATCGTAGCCGACGATCCGCGCGAGCACGCGGTCGTTGTGCATGACCTTCTGCATTTCGCCGTTCGGCAGGAACAGGTCGTCCTGGCCGTCGTCGCGGATCACGAACCCGTAGCCGTCGCGATGCCCCTGCACGCGGCCGGCGACGAAATTCGACGGATGGGTAAGCTGATAGTGGCCGCGCTTGTCGAGGCGGATCTGGCCGTCGCGTTCCATCGCGGCGACACGCCGGAAGAACCCTTCGCGCTCCTGGCGTTTGATCGACAACGCTTCGGCGATGTCGTTGGCTGCCAGCGGCGCGTCGCTCGTACGCAGCACGCCGAGAATTTCTTCACGGCTCGGAATGGGGTACGGATATTTGCTCAAGGGTTTGTCGATGATTGTTCTCGTTGCGTTGACTGATGGTGCACGGCATCAACATAGAAGTGTCCGTCAGACAGTTCTATAGTGACGGCGGCGGATCATTCTATCACCCGCCTGTGCCGCCAAATGACGCGAATGCCGCGTGCGGGCGCCGCAGCGGCCGGTTTGCGGTGCATCGCAAAAAAGTGTTGACACGATTAATTGGGGCGCTATAATTTCGCTTCTTTGCAGCAAGCAGCTACTGCAAAACGTGCCCAGGTGGCGGAATTGGTAGACGCACTAGGTTCAGGTCCTAGCGGTGGCAACATCGTGGAGGTTCGAGTCCTCTCCTGGGCACCATCTGTTTTTGAAAAGGTCGGCTTTATGCCGGCCTTTTTTCATTTCAAGCCTCGCATTACGCGCGCTGGCCGCGCCATATGCCCGTCACGCCGATCGATAGCAGAATTGATCGGTGATCGATTGCCCTCCCCGTTGGTACGTTAGCCGCTTTGCTTTCAACGAATCCGGCGAGGAACACGATCCATGACGTCGATGCATCCGCCGCAGGTTCGCATGTGCGATGCCGGCCGCCGGCATCGCGGCGCACGCCGAGAATTCGCCATACACGCTGCGCATCGGTCGACACGAATCCCGCCGTGAGGATTCCGTAGTCCCGCAGAACGTCGGCGAGCAGCAGAAGAACGCCGATACGTTTCGCGCAGCTGGTTTGCTGCAGACCTGCGTCGACACAGCTGATGCGCTGCGCAGGAATTTCACGGCAACGCGTGCGATTCCGATCTGCGCGCGACGCCCTGAATATGCGACGCGCGAAATTTTTATGGCCGTCGCACAAATTGTATTGACAGACTTTCAAGACACGCTAGAATAGCGGTCTTCGCATCGCAGCAAGCGAAACGTGCCCAGGTGGCGGAATTGGTAGACGCACTAGGTTCAGGTCCTAGCGGTGGCAACACCGTGGAGGTTCGAGTCCTCTCCTGGGCACCACTTATTTAAGAAAGGCCGGCTTTTAGCCGGCCTTTTTCTTTTTCAGGCGCAAAGCGCTGCGCTTGCAAGCGCAGCGCGGGGCACGCGCCCGCGTTACCAAGCCCCCTCCGCTTTCCAGAAACGGGCGGCCTATCCCGGCCTTCTGCCATCTCCGACTCAAGCAACGACGCGGAATCGGGCGCGCGAATTTCGAGATGCCCGGCGAACTCGATGGATACGCGACGCACACCTCGCCCCTTCACCGATTCAGCAGCCGAACGCTCCATCAAGACCCGCCCGGCTGTCGACGTCAGGCGCCGTTCCAGCGTTTCGCGGCAATCGCGACACGCTCGCCCAGCACTTCCGCAGTCTTGCGATCGCTCTCGAGAATCGCATCGCCGCCCTCGTCCGCATTTGCCTGCGCCATCGCACCGAGAAACGACCCGAGCCGATTCAGATCGTTGACCGAACCCGCACTGCTGTTGTTGCCGGGCATCAGGCCGAGGCTGACCCACAACATCTGATGCTGGGCAGCGAAGACCGCCAGTTGTTGCAGCGTCGACAGCTTGTCGCCGCTTTGCGAAGCCGACACCGTGAAACCGGCCGCCAGCTTGTCACGCCACTTGCCCCAATGCTTCGACGATGCGTCCATGAAGCCCTTGAACTGAGCGGACGCACTGCCCATGTAGGTCGGCGAGCCAAAGATGATCGCCTTCGCATCGCGCTCCAGGTACTCCCAGTGTTCGTCGATCGCGTCGACGGGGATCAACTTGACTGACGCGCCGTCGACTTTCTCGACGCCGCGAGCAACTGCGTCCGCAATAACGGCTGCGTGGCCGTAGCCGCTGTGAAAAACCACTGCAATTTCAGACATGACGAACTCCTTGACGCGGACCGTTCCGCAATAAACGTTACCGTTACGGTAACATAAAAAGTCGCGATACAAGCGACTTCACCCACAGGTGCCGCACGCGCCATTGCGTGTCGGCGTTGCGCGATGCACACGGCCCGCCGGGCCAGCGGGCAATCGTTGCGATTGCATCCTGTAGCCGCGGGGGCAGCCCGCACGACAGGATGTCGTCGAGAATAATTTCTCCGGCGACAAACGTGAATGCGCATTCAGGAAATTCGCTCGATCCTTTCCGGCAGTAATTCCTCGCGCCGGCATCGACGGGTCAATGTGTTCAGACGCGACGAACCAGGCGCGCCCTTTTTCTCACCGATCCAAACGATCGCGCAAAAATCTGTTGACACGCCCTTCAGTCACGCTATAATTGCGGTCTTTCGCGATGCAGCAAAGCGAAACGTGCCCAGGTGGCGGAATTGGTAGACGCACTAGGTTCAGGTCCTAGCGGTGGCAACATCGTGGAGGTTCGAGTCCTCTCCTGGGCACCATCTGTTTTTGAAAAGGTCGGCTTTATGCCGGCCTTTTTTCATTTCCGGCTCCAGAATCCCTGCGGGCGCGCTTTCGCCGCGGCCGCAGCGCAACTCCCCCAGCCCGCCAACACGCACCGAGTGCCGAATCCACGCCCGCCCTCGTGCGCGGCGACAATCACTTCGCCACCCGTGATTCGCCTCACCCTTGCCCACCAGCATCCATCCCCACCCAGAGGCAAAACCGGGATTTCCCTAGGCTGACACGCCGCCGCTCACGCGGTTAAATAAATCAACGTGATTTATTTAATGCGTCGCAACCGACGCGCCCATGGAAGGAGACGCCATGAGAAGCCCGCACATCGGCCAGGGAAGCAACTCGGCCAACGTGCGCCGTTACAACGAGCGCCTGCTGTTGAAGACGCTGCGCCGTGCGGGTAGCGCATCGAAGGCCGACCTCGCCCGTCTCGCGAACATGACGGGCACGGCGGTCGGCAGCATCATCGCGTCGCTCGCCGATGCGAAGCTGATCGCGTTCGCCGGCCGCACCGAAGGCCAGCGCGGCCAGCCGGCATCGCTGATCCGCCTCGATCCGCGCGGCGCGTTCGGCATCGGCGTCCATCTCGACCGGATGCGCATCGAGACGGCGCTCGTCAATTTCGCGGGCGACGTGCTCGGCCGCCGCTCCCACGACATGCTGCTCCCCCCGCCCGCCGACGTGCTCGACATCGTGCGACGCGACATCGATGCGATGCAGGATCTGCTTCCCGCGCATGAGCGCGCGCGCCTGGCGGGCGTCGGCGTCGCGCAGCCGTACAACCTCGGCGCATGGATGCGCGAGCTCGGCCTCGCGCCCGACACGTTCCGCGCATGGGAAGACGTCGACTTCGCGAGCGACCTCGGGCGCACGCTGTCGCTGCCCGTGTTCGGCGAAAACGACGGCAACGCGGCCGCGATCGCCGAACTGTTCTACGGGTACGGCCGGCAGTGCGACGACTTCGTCTACCTGTTCATCGGTCCGGCGATCGGCGGCGGCATCGCGATCGACGGCGACTGCCTGCGCGGCGTGACCGGCAATGCCGGCGACATCGCCGTGATTCCCGTCCCGCCGAGCCGGCTGGCCTCGGCGCCGCCGCCGCGCGGCCCGTGGGACATCCTGCTCGCCCGCGCATCGCTGCATGCGCTCGTGCGCCACCTGCGCCATCACGGCGAGACGGTCGAGAACCGCGCCGATCTCGAAGCCTGCATCGCGCGCGGCCTGCCGGCGGTCGACGAATGGATCGACGACTGCGTCGACGCACTCGCCCCGGCATTGCGCGCGGTGCTGTGCGTCGTCGATGCGCCGGTGGTCGTGCTCGATGCCGATACCGACGCCGGCCTGCTCGATGCGCTGACGACCCGCCTGCGCGCGGCGCTCGTCGCCACCGCGCCGGAAGCCCGCGGCACGCCGACGCTCGTGCGCGGCACGTTCGGCGCCGACGCCGGCGCGATCGGCGCCGCGACGCTGCCGATGTTCTTCAACTTCTCCCCGCGGGCCGGCATCCTCAAGGGCGCCCGCACCGAATCGCAGGAGGTCAACCATGTCGCGTTCTGAGTCGCCCCGGCCGCTGCTCGAGATGCGCCGGATCAGCAAGACGTTCCCGGCCGTGCGCGCGCTCGACAACGTCAGCCTGACCGTCTATCCGGGCGAGATCCACTCGCTGATGGGCGAGAACGGCGCGGGCAAATCGACGCTGATGAAGATCCTGTCGGGTGCGTACCGCGCCGACGCCGGCGGCGAAATCCTGATCGACGGCGAGCGCATCGACGTCGACGGTCCGCTTGCCGCGCGCGATGCGGGCGTCGCGGTGATCTACCAGGAGCTGTGCCTCGCGCCGAACCTGACGGTGGCGGAAAACATCTACGTCGGCCGCGAACTGCGGCGCGGCAACCGGCGCTGGGGCACCATCGACCGCGCGGCGATGGCGCGCGGCTGCCAGGACGTGCTCACGCGTCTCGGCGCCCCGTTCGGGCCCGACACGCTCGTCGGCACGCTGTCGATCGCCGAGCAGCAACTCGTCGAAATCGCGCGCGCCGTGCACACCCGCGCACGCATCCTCGTGATGGACGAACCGACGACACCGCTGTCGTCGCGCGAGACCGAGCATTTGTTCGGCCTGATCCGCCAGCTGCGCGAGGAAGGTCTCGCGATCATCTACATCAGCCACCGGATGGCCGAGATCTATGAATTGTCCGACCGCGTGTCGGTGCTGCGCGACGGATCGTACGTCGGCACGCTCGAGCGCGAATCGCTGTCGGCCGAGCGGCTCGTCGCGATGATGGTGGGCCGCGATATCTCCGGCTTCTACAAGAAGGAACATGCGCCGTACGACCCCGGCCACCTGCTGCTGTCGGTACGCGACATCGCCGACGGCGACCGCGTGCGCGGCTGCAGCCTCGACCTGCATGCGGGCGAGGTGCTCGGCATCGCCGGGCTCGTCGGCGCAGGCCGCACCGAACTTGCGCGGCTGATCTTCGGCGCGGAACCGCGCACGCGCGGCGACGTGAAGCTGGGCGATCGGACGTTCGGCGCCCATTCGCCGCGCGACGCGATCGACGCGGGCCTCGTCTACCTGACGGAAGACCGCAAGCGCCAGGGCCTGTTCCTGGACATGAGCGTGCACGACAACATCAACATCTCCGTGTGCAACCGCGACGCCCGGCTCGGCGCGCTCGATCTCGCACGCGGCGCCGAACGCGCGCGCGACGCGATCGCCTCGCTGTCGATCCGCGTGCCGAACGCGAACGTGAACGTCGGCGCGCTGTCGGGCGGCAACCAGCAGAAAGTGCTGCTGTCGCGCCTGCTCGAGACGAAGCCGCGCGTGCTGATCCTCGACGAACCGACGCGCGGCGTCGACATCGGCGCGAAATCCGAGATCTACCGGATCATCAACGAACTGGCCCGTGCGGGCGTCGGCGTGATCGTGATCTCGAGCGAGCTGCCGGAAATCATCGGTGTCGCCGATCGCGTGCTCGTGATGCGCGAAGGCGAGATCGCCGGCCAACTCGGCGGCCACATGCACACACCCATCACGCAGGAAGCGATCATCGCGCTCGCCACCGGCTCGCAGGCCGAACTCGCCGACGCGCACTGACCACGGCCCCTTCATCTCCCTCTTACGTCCAGGTACCGACATGATCAATCCGACCAAGCAGCGGAACCTCGCTTCCGCGACGGCCCATCCGGTGGCCAACCGTACGCCGCTGATGCGCGGCGCCGATCATCGCGCGCGCATGCAATCGCTGATGCGCACCGCCGGCATGCTGCCGGTGCTGCTGGTTCTGTGCATCGGCTTCGGATTCCTGACCGATGGCTTCTTCACGCTGCAGAACCTGTCGATCGTCACGCAGCAGGCCTCGATCAACATCGTGCTCGCCGCCGGCATGACTTTCGTGATCCTCACGGGCGGCATCGACCTGTCGGTCGGTTCGGTGCTCGCCGCATCGGCCGTCGCCGCGCTGCTCGCGTCGACCATCCCCGGCTGGGGCTGGCTCGGCGTGCCGATCGCGCTCGCGGTCGGCCTCGTGTTCGGCGCGATCAACGGCGGCCTGATCTCGTTCCTGCGCCTGCCGCCGTTCATCGTCACGCTCGGCGCGATGACCGCCGTGCGCGGGGTCGCCCGCCTGATCGGCAACGACACGACCGTCTTCAACCCGCAACTGCCGTTCGCGTTCATCGGCAACGGCACGATCCTCGGCGTGCCCTGGCTCGTTGTGATCGCGTGCGCGGTGATCGCGCTGTCCTGGTTCATCCTGCGCCGCACGGTGCTCGGGATGCGGATCTATTCGGTCGGCGGCAACCCCGAAGCCGCGCGCCTGTCGGGCATCAATGTGCGGGCGATCCAGCTGTTCGTGTATGCCGCGTCGGGTCTGCTCGCGGGGCTCGGCGCGGTGATGTCGGCCGCGCGGCTCTATGCGGCCAACGGCCTGCAGCTCGGCCAGTCGTACGAACTCGATGCGATCGCCGCGGTGATCCTCGGCGGCACGAGCTTCGTCGGCGGCGTCGGCTCGATCGTCGGCACGCTGATCGGTGCGCTGATCATCGCGGTTCTGACCAACGGTCTCGTGCTGCTCGGCGTGTCCGACATCTGGCAATACATCATCAAGGGGCTCGTGATCATCGGCGCCGTCGCGCTCGACCGCTATCGCCAGCGCGACTCGGCCCGTACCTGACACGCACTCCTCACCATTCAACCATCAGGGCGCAGGCAGGTCCTCCTGCGCCCGTCCGCCAACGGACCTTCCGGAGACACAACGACATGTTCAAGCACAAAGCCGCCCTGACCGCCATCGCCTGCGCGCTCGCCTTCGGCGCCGCCGCCGCCCACGCAGCCGACAAGCCGCTGAAATCGATCGGCGTCACGGTCGGGTCGCTCGGCAACCCGTACTTCGTCACGATCGTGAAGGGCGCCGAAGCACGCGCCAAACAGCTCAACCCGAACGCGAAGGTCACCGCGGTTTCCGCCGATTACGACCTGAACAAGCAGTTCACCCAGATCGACAACTTCATCTCCGCACACGTCGACATGATCCTGCTCAACGCGACCGATCCGAAGGCGATCGAGCCGGCGGTGAAGAAGGCGCAGGCGGCCGGCATCACGGTCGTCGCGGTGGACGTCGCGGCAGCCGGCGCGAATGCGACCGTGCAGACCAACAACGTGAAGGCCGGCGAGCTGGCGTGCGACTACCTCGCGAAGAAGCTCAGCGGCAAGGGCAACGTGATCATCGAGAACGGCCCGCAGGTGTCGGCCGTGATCGATCGCGTGAACGGCTGCAAGGCCGTGCTCGCGAAAAACCCCGGCATCAAGCTGCTGTCGAGCGACCAGGACGGCAAGGGCTCGCGCGAAGGCGGGATGAACGCGATGCAGGGCTACCTGACGCGCTTTCCGAAGCTCGACGGCGTGTTCACGATCAACGACCCGCAGGCGATCGGCAGCGACCTCGCGGCGAAGCAGCTGAATCGCCCGAACATCGTGATCACGTCGGTCGACGGCGCGCCGGACATCGAGGTGGCGCTGAAGTCCAACACGCTCGTGCAGGCGTCGTCGAGCCAGGACCCGTGGGCGATGGCGCAACAGGCCGTCAACGTCGGCTACGGGATCATGAACGGCCAGAAGCCGGCCAATCCGATGATCCTGATCGAGCCGACGCTCGTCACGCGCGACAATGTGAAGGGCTACAAGGGCTGGAGCAGCCCGCGCTGATCGCGCGACGCCACCCGCGATCCCGGGCGGTGCCGGGCCACGCCGCCGTATCGCCGCGCGCGGCGCCCGGCCCTGCCCGTCCGCTCACCTCAACCGCTGCACCGCCGCGCGACACGCCACGGCACAAGGTTTCGACATGACGACGTTCCCCCGCCTGATCGTATTCGGCGAAGCGCTGACCGATTTCATCCGCGACGACGCGCAGCACTGGCGCAGCGTCGCCGGCGGCTCGTGCTGGAACGTGGCGCGCGTCGGCGCGCGGCTCGGCGTGCCGACCGCCTTCGCCGGCACGGTCAGCCGCGACATCTTCGGCGACGAATTGATGCGCAGGAGCGCCGATGCCGGGCTCGACCCGCGCTTCATCCGGCAGATCGATCGTGCGCCGCTGCTCGCGATGGTCGTGTCGAAACAGCCGCCCGACTATTTCTTCATCGGCGAAAACAGCGCCGATCTCGCGTTCGATCCGGCCGACTTGCCCGACGGCGCGCTCGACGCGGCCGAGATCGTGCACGTCGGCTCGCTCGGCGTCGTGCGCGAGCCGCTTGCATCGCGCCTGATCGACGTCGTGCAGGCTGCACGCGCCGCCGGCAAACGAATCTCGTTCGATCCGAACTATCGCGCGCCGATGGCCGCGCCGTCGTATCGCGCCACCCTGCGGCGGCTGGCAAGTCTCGCCGACTGGATCAAGGTCTCCGACGAAGATCTGCGCGGCCTGTTCCCCGAACGCGACGAAGCCGCCGCGCTCGCGCAATTGCGCGCGTGGGCACCCGATGCGAGCGTGCTCGTCACGCGCGGCGCGGCCGGGATGCAGCTCCTGCATCGCGATTCCGCGCTGTTCCAACCGGCGTTCGCGACCGAGGTCGCCGATACCGTCGGCTGCGGCGACGCCAGCATCGGTGGCTGGCTCGCCAGCCAGCTCACGCGCCCCGGCGCATCGGCCGCCGATCATCTGCGCTATGCGGCCGCCTGCGCGGCGGTCGCCTGTGCGCATGCGGGCGCGTATGCGCCGACGGCTGCCGAGGTGGCAGAGGTGATGGCCCACCCCGCGACCGCCGAAGCGGCCGACGCCGCGCTATCGCACTAGGCGACACCGGAACGCGCGGGACGGCGCGTTCGCTCCTCATCGTCACGCACCGCCCTGCGCGCCCTTCCCGCCATTACCGCGCGCCTGCAGCAGTTGCAGGCTTTCGTCGACACTCAGTTCGGACATCGCGTCGTCGCGCAGCGTCTCGTCGGCCGCGCGGCGCAGCGCATGCAGCGCGTGCTCCTTGAGCCGCACGATCGCGAACTGCAGCCCACGGGCCGCGCATTCGGCCGCGAACGTGCGCAACGACTCGATCGTCGTGCCGTCCACGTCCGGCGTTTCCTCGAGACTCAGCAGCACGGTACGCGTATCGGGCGCGGCCTTCATCAGCGCACGCACGCGATTGAGCATCCGGTCCGCGTTCGCGAAGAACAGCTGCGCCTCGGGCCGCACGATCAGCACGCCGGGTACCGGCGTCGCATCGGCATGATTCGCGACGTCGACGAAGTCGTGCCCGTCGCGCAACCGGCCGAGCACGCTCACGTTCGGCTCCGACAACTTGCGCAGCGTCAGCAGCAGGCTCACGCCGATGGCCGCGAGCAGGCCGTGCAGCACGCCGAGCACGAGCACCGCGAGCAGCGCGGCGATCACGACGAGCCGGTCGCGATGCCAGACCCAGTACGGCCGGAACACCGTCGGATGCAGCGAGTGGCTGACCGCAAAGATCACGATCGCCGCGAGCACGGGCTCCGGCGTGCGCGCAAGCTGCGGCAGCAGCAGCCACACGATCAGCGCGACCACGCCGGCCGCCCACAAGCCCGCGAAACGCGACCGCGCACCGGCCGCCTCGTTCGCGGACGTCGCCGAATAGCCGGCGCCGACCGGCATCCCGTGCAGCAGCCCGGACACGAGGTTCGCGCAGCCGAGCGCGACGAGGTCGCGGTTCGGCGACACGCTGTCGCCATGCTTCAGCGCGAAGTTGCGAATCGATCCGTACGACTCCGCATACAGGATCAGCATCAGCGCGAAAGCAAGTTCGACCGTCTGCATCCATGCATTGCGGTCGAGATGCGGCAGGCCGAATTCGATGTGCCGGAAATCGATGTGCCCGACGATCGCGATCCCGTAGTGCTGCCAGTCGACCATATACCCGGCCGCGATCGACAGCACGATCACGACCAGTGTCGCGGGCACGCGCGAGCGCCGGCCGAGCACGAACAGCAACGCGAGCGCGGTCGCGCCGAGCGCGACGCTCGCGAGGTTCGCATGCGGCGCGCCGGCGACGAGCTCGAGCGCGACATGCGGCGCGTCGCTGTGCTGCACGGAGATCGCGAGAATCTTCGGCAACTGCTTGATGACGATCGTCAGCGCCAGGCCGAACGTGAAACCGCGCAGCACCGGACGCGCGACGAAATCCGACATGCCGCCCAGTCGCGCGGCGCCCGCCAGGATGAACAGCACGCCGGTCATCGCGACGAGCGCGGCCGCCAGCGCGAGCTGCGCGGCAAGCGCCATCCCGGACTCGGCCAGCACGGTCGCGGCGAGCACGGCCGCCGACGACGACGTCGACGACACGATCGCAAAGCGGCTGCTGCCGGTCAGCGCATAGACGACGAGCCCCGACAGCAGCGCGATGAGACCGGCCTGCGGCGGCAGGTTGGCGAGACCCGCGTACGCGACCGCCTCGGGAATCAGCAGCCCGGCGATCGATACGCCGGCCAGCGCGTCGAGGCCGATGCGCCGCATGGGCGGCGACGTTGCCGCATCGAGTGCAGCGAAATGCTCGGGATGCTGCGGGCCGGCATCCGGACGGGGCGGGACGGTCGTCATGAAGTGGCAGGCACCGGGCGCGTATCAGGGCTTGACGGCAATGACGCCCGACCAGCCGGGCAGATAGCGCGCGTCCTGCTCGTGCGCACGGCGCAGCGAGAGGTCGAGCGCCTTCGAGAAGTTCTTGCGGATCTGGTCGAGCGTTACGTGCTGGCGCAGGTAGTCGGCCCACAGGAATTCGCTGAACGGCGTCGCATCCTTCGCGTAGCCGCCGGCCGTGCGCAGCTCGCCCGCAAGGCTCCGGTACGGATCGTCCTCGAGCCCCGTCAGCGCCTTCGGCAGATGTGCGTAGTCGCGACGCGAACCGTCCGCGCCGAACGGATGCACCCACTGGTTGTGTTCCATCATCCGCCAGAAGATCGTGTCGTCGAGCCAGGACAGATCCTTCAGCAGCATCGCGTTCACACGGGTCTCCCCTTCCTCGATCAGCGCGAGGCCGAGGTGGTGATGATCGGTGATGTAGTGCAGCCCGCCCGGGCCGAGGACGGCCGGAAACCAGTGCGACTCGATCGCGGCCTTGCGTGCGCGCTTGTCGAGCGTCTTCCAGTGCTTGCGCTTCGCTTTCACTTCGCGATAGCCGACCGTCATTTGCGTCGGACGCAGTGCGTCGAGCCGGACGGGAATGAGATGAACGTCGTTGCCGAGTGCCATGGTCGTACCCCATGTTACGAATTTCCGGCAACGATACTCCTGATCTGACGAGCCGTTAATACGTCACGGCCTCGATATGCCTGTGCTTGACCATCTCTGACAACCGGACGCAACACTATGCACGCAGGTCGTCGCGCTCGAGACGGTGGCGCACGTAAGGAATCCCGTCGTGAACGACGCTCACGCGGCGCATCCCGAGCTTGCGTGCGACGTTCAGCGAACCCGTGTTCGCCTCGGCGATATCGGCGATCACGCGCGGCAGCCGCACGGTGTCGAACGCATGACGCACGACGGCCGCGGCGGCCTCGCATGCGATGCCGCGCCCCCACGCCGCACGCACGAGCCGCCAGCCGATCTCGACGTCGCGCGCGCCGCCCGCATAGTCGGGAATCAGCAGGATCCATCCGATGAACGCATCGGGGGCGGCCTTCTCGAAGATCGACCAGTAGCCGAGGCCCGGCGGATACGCGCGCGTGATCCGGTGCGTGACGAAGCGGCGATGTTCGTCAGGGTCGTGCCACGGGCCCGCGATGTAGCGCGTGACCTCGGGATCGCGATCCATCTCGATGCTCGCGTCGAGATCGGCCAGCACGCGCGGGCGCAGCCACAACCGCCCGGTCTCCAGGACGGGCAACGCGGCAACGGATGGTTCGGTCATCGGGACTCCTGATTCGGTGGCGATGCGCGTCGCGCACATTACATGACTGATACAAAAAGCCTTCCGGAATGATACAGACGCCTGTCGCCCGTCTCGCGCATGCTCATTTCCATTTTCTCAACAATCCATTTCATAGGGATTATTCCCGATTCGAGGTTATCGCACCCCACGTCGCACGGAGCCGCGGCCTACACTCGATCCATGCCCCCGCACCGCGCGCAAGCCGGGCCGGCATCCGCCAGCGGATCGTGAGCGCGCAAGCCTACGAGGAGACCTCGGACATGAGCTGGACCCGCGAACAACGCAACGTCACGATCGCCGCCTACCTGGGCTGGACACTCGACGCGTTCGATTTCTTCCTGATGGTCTTCGTGCTGAAGGACATCGCCGCCGAATTCGCGTCGACGATCCCCGCGGTCGCGTTCGCGCTGACGCTCACGCTCGCGATGCGCCCGATCGGCGCGCTGATCTTCGGCCGGCTCGCCGACCGGTTCGGCCGCCGTCCGACGCTGATGGTCAACATCGCGTGCTATTCGCTGCTCGAACTCGCGTCGGGCTTCGCGCCGAGCCTCGCCGCGCTGCTGGCGCTGCGCGCGCTGTTCGGCATCGCGATGGGCGGCGAATGGGGCGTCGGCTCCGCGCTGACGATGGAAACCGTGCCGACCCACGCGCGCGGCTTCGTGTCGGGCTTGCTGCAGGCCGGCTATCCGAGCGGCTACCTGCTCGCGTCCGTCGTGTTCGGCCTGTTCTACCAGTACATCGGCTGGCGCGGCATGTTCATGGTCGGCGTGCTGCCCGCGCTGCTCGTGCTGTATGTGCGCACGCACGTGCCCGAATCGCCGGCCTGGAAGCAGATGGAAAAGCGTCCGCGGCCGAGTCTCGCGACCACGATCCGGCAGAACTGGAAACTCACGATCTACGCGATCGTGCTGATGACCGCGTTCAACTTCTTCTCGCACGGCACGCAGGACCTCTACCCCACCTTCCTGCGCGAACAGCATCACTTCGATCCGCATACCGTGTCGTGGATCACGATCGTGCTGAACATCGGCGCGATCGTCGGCGGCCTGTCGTTCGGCGCGATCTCGGAGAAGATCGGCCGCCGTCGCGCGATCTTCGTCGCCGCGCTGATCGCGCTGCCGGTGCTGCCGCTGTGGGCGTTCTCGAGCGGCCCGGTCGCGCTCGCCGCCGGCGCGTTCCTGATGCAGATCTCCGTACAGGGTGCGTGGGGCGTGATCCCCGTCCACCTGAACGAGATCTCGCCCGACGAGATTCGTGCGACGTTCCCCGGCGTCGTCTACCAGCTCGGCAACCTGCTCGCGTCCGGCAACGCGACGATGCAGGCGTCGCTCGCGGTTTCCCAGGGCGACAACTACGGTTTCGCGCTGGCGCTCGTGGCCGGCATCGTGGCCGTCGTGATCGCCGTGCTGATCCTGTTCAGCCGCGAACGGCGCGGCATCGACATGACGCAATCGGTCAATACGCGTAGCACCGTCGACTGAGCCCGTGCATTGCCGCATCGCACCATCGCGCGCGCCCCATCCCCGCCGAGGCCGCGCGACAGACTTTCCGCATTCGCACATCGAACTAGAGGAATTTGTCCAGATTCCGCGCTTGCCCGCGCCGCCCGCGTTTTTTTATCTTAATAAAAACGGCTGTTTGAATCAGATAATCAAATCACCTGTTCGCGGCCGGGCGACCGGCATTGGGAGGCGGGACATGGCAGTCAGTCAGGAGGGGCGACCGTCGGCGGGACGGCCGTCCGGGACGCGGTCATCCGGAAATCGGCAGACCGGCGGGACGAAGGCGCGCATTCTCGATGCGGCCGAGGACCTGTTCATCGAACATGGCTTCGAAGCGATGTCGATGCGGCAGATCACGTCGCGCGCGGCGGTGAACCTCGCCGCGGTCAACTACCACTTCGGCAGCAAGGAAGCGTTGATCCACGCGATGCTGTCGCGTCGGCTCGATCAGCTCAACCAGGAACGTCTCGGCATCCTCGACCGCTTCGATGCGCAGCTCGGTGCACACATCACCTGCGAGCACGTGCTCGGCGCGATGTTCATTCCCGCGCTGAAGGCGTCGCGCGACCCCGAGCGCGGCGGCCCCGCGTTCCTGCGGCTGATCGGCCGCGCGTATACCGACCCGTCGCCGTTCGTGCGCAACTTCCTGACCGCGCACTACGCGAGCGTCGCGGGCCGCTTCTTCGACGCATTCCAGCGCGCGCTGCCGCACCTGCCGCGCACGGAGCTCGGCTGGCGGCTGCACTTCGCGATCGGCGCGCTGTCCGGCGCGCTGGCCGGGGCCGAAACCGAAAGCCTCATCGACGAATTCTCGCAAGGCCGCACGATGAACGACGTGCAGATGATCGCGCGGTTGTCCTCGCTGATCGTCGCCGCGCTGAAGGCGCCGATGCCAGACAGCGCGCAGCTGTCGATCTTCGCGGCCGTGCTCGACGATGCGGGTGCGAGCGAGGCGTTCGGGCTGCCCGCGAGCGCGCCGGCCGCCGATCCGGCGACGGTGCATTCGGCGAGCTGATCGCACGAGGCCGCGCAGGCGGCGATTCACGATTTTGGCGGCCCGGGCCGGCGTTGACACGCTGGCCCGGGCCGAACGAATGTCATGCGGCGGGAGCCAAGTCTGGCTTGCGCTCGTCGACGAAAAAGCATGGGGCGAGAGTTAGCGCTGAAGCGTCAACTCTCGTCGACCGCAAAGCATGGGACGAGCGTAAGCGCTGAAGCGCTAACGCTCGTCGACCGCGAAGCATGGGACGAGCGTAAGCGCTGAAGCGCTAACGCTCGTCGACACCGGAGACACATCATGTCCTCATCCGCAGCAACCGCAGCGGCCCAACTCCCGCCGAACACCGACGGCATCTGGTACGCCTCGTATCCGCCCGGCGTGCCGCACGAAATCGACGTCACGCAATACGCATCACTCGTGCAATTCTTCGACGAATGCACGACGCGCTTCGCCGAGCGCGTCGCCTACGTGAGCGCAGGCGCATCGATGACCTATCGCACGCTCGCGCAAAAAGTCGATGCGTTCGCGTCGTATCTGCAAAGCACCGGCGTGAAGCCGGGCGACCGCGTCGCCATCATGCTGCCGAATACGTTCCAGTACCCGGTCGCGCTGTTCGGGACGCTGAAGGCCGGCGCGATCGTCGTCAACGTCAACCCGCTCTATACCGCGCGCGAACTCGCGCACCAACTGAAGGACAGCGGCGCGCAGACGATCGTCGTATTCGAGAACTTCGCGCGCACGCTGCAGGACGCGTTGCCGGAAACGCAGGTGAAGAACATCGTCGTCACCGCGCTCGGCGACCTGCTCGCCGACGGCTTCAATGCAAAAGGACGCCTGATCAATTTCGTGCTGAAGCACGTGAAGAAGCTCGTGCCGGCCTACAGCCTGCCGCAGGCGATCCGGCTGCGCGCCGCCCTCGCGCTCGGCGCACGCGGCAAACCGCAACCGGTGCAGACGACGCGCGACGATCTCGCGTTCCTGCAATACACGGGCGGCACGACCGGCGTCGCGAAAGGCGCGATGCTCACGCACGGCAACCTGATCGCGAACCTGCTGCAGGCCAAGGCGTGGATCGCCGACCAGGTCTCGGGCGACGTCGAGACCGTGCTGACGCCGCTGCCGCTTTATCACATCTATTCGCTGACGGTGAACGCGTTCATCTTCATGGGGCTCGGCGGGCGCAACATCCTGATCGCGAATCCGCGCGACATGAACATGGTGATGAAGATCATCCGCAACGAGACGTTCACCGGAATCACCGGGATCAACACGCTTTACAACGCGTTCCTCGACAACGAGGAATTCCGCAAGCGCGACTTCTCGAAGCTCAAGCTCGCGATGGCGGGCGGCATGGCGATGCAGCGCGCGGTCGCGGAGCGCTTTCAGGAGGTCACGGGGCGGCCGGTCGTCGAAGGCTACGGGCTCACCGAATGCTCGCCGATCGTCACGATGAATCCGGTGGATCTGACCGACATGGCCGCGTTCAGCGGCTCGATCGGCCTGCCCGCCCCGTCGACGCTCGTGCGCTTCCGGCGCGAGGACGGCACCTGGGCCGCCGTCGGCGAGCCGGGCGAGCTGTGCGTGCACGGCCCGCAGGTGATGCGCGGCTACTGGCAGCGGCCCGACGAGACCGCGAAGGTGATCGACGCCGACGGCTGGCTCGGCACCGGCGACATCGGCGTGATGGACGAGCGCGGCTTCATCCGCCTGATCGACCGCAAGAAGGACATGATCCTCGTCTCGGGCTTCAACGTGTATCCGAACGAGATCGAGGAAGTGCTGGTCATGCATCCGGGCATCAGCGAAGCCGCCGCGATCGGCATCCCGGACGAAGTCCAGGGCGAACGGATCAAGGTCTTCGTCGTGCGCCGCGACCCGACGCTGACGGTCGACGACGTGCTCGCGCATTGCCGCAAGAACCTGACCGGTTACAAGATGCCGAAGTTCGTCGAATTCCGCGACGCGCTGCCGCAGACGAACGTCGGCAAGATCCTGCGCCGCGCGCTGCGCGACGAGGAACTCGCCAAGCTCAAGGCCGCGAAGCAAGGCTGAACGATCCATCGCCCCGGGAGATGCTGTCGATGAACGAAGGAACGAAGCGCCGCACGCGGCACGCCGCCGCGGCCGTCGCGTGCATGCTGTCGCTCGCGCAAGCCGGCCTGCATGCGCAGGAAACCGCCGCCGCCGCGAGCGCGGCCCAGGAGGCCGCACTGCCGGCGGACCTGGCGAAGGTCACGCGCGAGCCGGTCGCGCAGCAGGCGCGCTGGCTGCGCACGGCCGCCCAGCGCGGCACGCTCGCACAACTTGACGACGCGACGCTCACGGCGCTGTTCAAGACACTCGATCCGCTCGCCGTCCCGCTCTATATCCGCAACGGTCCCAATGGCTATCCGTCGTACCAGTTCACGATGGTGCGCCAGGAGCGCATCAGCGGGAAATGGTCCGACACGCCCGACCGCATGCTCGTGAAGACGACCCGCGAACCGTTGCGGGTGTATGCGAAATGGCTGCCGGGCGGCGCGCATGCCGGACAGGAGACGATCTACGACACGACCCAGCGCAAGGACGAGATGTACGGCCATCTCGGCGGCCTGCTCGGCAAGATTCCGCTGTGGACGGCGCTCGATGGCGCACTCGCACGCGCGCAGTCGAATCACCAGGTGAAGGATCTCGGCACCGAGTTCATCACGAACCTGTACCTGACCGAAGGAAAGAAATACCAGGAAGCCGGCGTGCAGCGGCCGACGCAGGTGGAAGCGAAGACGATCGGCGGCGTGCGCGTCGTCGCGCTCACCTACGAGACGCCGACCGGCCGCCCGCAGTTCTACGCGAAGAAGGAAACCCTCGGGCTCGACCTGCACGCGCCGTACTTCAGGACCGTCGAATCGTATGACAACGACGGCAAGATTTTCGAACGGATCGTCATCGAGAAAATCGCGCCGGTGACGCTCGACGAATCCGCGTTCGACCCGAAGAATCCGGATTACGCGTTCTGAACGTCACCGGCGCCGCGCAGGTCACGCTCAATCGTCGTCATCGTCGTGATGCTTGCGCCAATGCTTGTAATAGTGCTTGCGCCATTTCCGGTAACCGTCGTCGTCCTCTTCGCCGTAGTAGCCGTATCCGTAACCCGGATAGGCGACCACCGCCGGCTGCGGCGCCACATAGACCGGTGCCGGCTCGACATAGACCGGCGCGACCGGCACGCCGATGCCCACCGATAGGTCGACGTGTCCCGCCATTGCACTGCCGGAAGCGAGCAACGCCACACTCCCGATCCACACCGCCAATCCCCTCTTGTTCATGTTCCCCTTCCCGGATCCGCCGGCCAGCCCGGCACGCGCGTCGAATGTAATCGCGCCGCGCGCCGCCAGGTGCTACGCCGTTGCGAGAGTCGTAACGCGACGTAACGAAACGGCATTAGCCATTCGACCGAATCGCGAAAATGCACGGGAACGTCTATAGTGGGTTACGGTTCGACACAATCGCGACTGCGCACTGGTGGAACGAACAGGGTAAAATCCCGCCAAACACTTGGTGGGCAACCACGCCACACACGCACAACATATTCTCTGACGCAGGCTCCTGCCGCACCTCAATGGCCAATCCCGCAGAATCCCATCCGCAAAACGACTTCATCAATTCGGCGCGCAAGGAACGTAAGCGTGTTGAAATCTATCTCGTCAACGGCATTCGTCTGACGGGGTGTATCGAGTCGTTCGACCAGTACCTGGTGATGCTGCGCACCCCCGTGGGTCTGCAAGGCATCTACAAGCGTGCGATTTCCACGATCCAGCTCGACACGGGCGGCTCGCGCCCGGGCGGCGGCGGCCCCCGCGGCCCGCGTACCGGCGGTCGGCCGGGCGGCCGCGAAGGCGGCGGCCACAGCCCGTACGGCTCGCACGGCGGCACCCGCGAATCGCGCGGCGACGGCGGCGGCTACGGTTCGCGCGAACCGCGTGAAGGTTACGGTTCCCGTGAACCGCGCGAAGGCTATGGCTCGCGCGAACCGCGCGAGGGTTATGGCGCGCCGCGCGAACCCCGCGAAGGCTACAGCGCCCCGCGCGAAAGCTACGGCGCACCGCGCGACGCCGGCGACGCATCGGGCAACACGTCGCCGTCCGACGCACGCGGCGGCAACGGGCCGGTGATCGTCACGCGCCGCCGGCGAATCGTGCCGGACGGCCAGTAAAACGAAAGGGCAAGCCAAGCGGCTTGCCCTTTTTTCTGGTGGGTCGGCGCGGCATGTCGCCGCACCGGCCGTGCCGTGACCGCTCAGTGCGCCGTCGTCGGCAAGCCTGCGTCGGCCTCGCGCTGCAGCGAACGCACCTGCTGCTGCAATGCGCGCAGTTGCGACTGAAGCTGCGCCTGTTGCGCCTGCAACGCCGCCGTTTCGGTGCGGACGCTCTTCTGGCGATCCGCGACCGCTGCCTGCTGCTCGCGTGCGATCGAGATGTCCGCCTGCAGACGCCGCGCCCGTTCCTGCGTGACTTCGATCTGCCGGTCCATCCGCGCCTTTTGCGATTCCAGCTTCGCCGCACGCAGTTCGTTGACGGCCAACCGTTCCGCCTGACGCGAGAAATCGCGATAGATCGTCTCGGCCCGCGTTTCGTCGTAAGTCTTGATCACCCGCCAGAACGCCTTCTGCTGGAACAGCGCGACGAAATAGGAACCGTCCTTCACGCTGAACAGCAGGCTCGCGCCGTAGCTGCCGTTATAGCTGGTGCGCATTTCCGTCAGCGAATGCGCCTGGATCTGGCGCTGCAGTTCGTCGACCGTGCTCTGCCCGGTCGTCTCGCCCGCCTGCGGCTGTACCGACGTCTGAACCTGCTGATCGATCACCGGAATCGTCGCCACCGGCGCCGACGCCTGCTGCACCGCCGGCGATGCGTTGCCGGCCAACCCCTGCGCGAACGCGCCCTGCATGCCTCCCATCATGGCGAGCAACACACACGCCCGCCCCAACCCCGTCATATGGCTCATGAATTTCGATTCCCCGCCCGTGTCGTTGTAATTCAGCGCGATTTTATCTCATTAATTATTCGCTTTCGCGAGTCTCGGGCTCTTCGTCGAATATCTGATACTTGCGCATCTTTTCCCACAGGACTTTCCGGCTGATGCCGAGCTGCTGCGCCGTATCCTGACGCCGCCAACCGTTTGCGTCGAGGGCGGCGATCACGCGGCTGCGCTCGTTCATGTCCCACTTGCTGCGGTCGACGAAGACCTCTGCCGCACTCTCCACCGGCACCGGCTGCGCCGAATTGCGTGCATGCGCGACCAGCCGCTGCAGTCGCGCGGCATCCCAGCCGCCCGTTTGCCGCACCGTCACCCCGACGCGCTCCGCAAGGTTGCGCAGTTCGCGCACGTTGCCGGGGAAATAGCTGTCCGCTACCGCGTCCGCGAGCCAGTAAGGCAGGTCGGACAATTGCGCGAGCCGCTCGTCGCCCACCACCTCCGCGACGAACGACTTGAACAGCGCGATCTTGTCGACCGCGCCCCGCTCTTCCAGCGACGGAATGCTCAGTTCGATCACCGCGAGCCGATAGTAAAGATCCGCGCGGAACAGGCCATCCTTCACGAGCTGCGGCAGCTTCTTGTTGCTGGCCGCGACGAGACGGAAATCGACCTTGATCGGCGTCGTCGCGCCGACCCGCAGCACGGCGCCGTCCTCCAGCACGCGCAGCAGCTTGACCTGCTGATACAAAGGCAGGTCGCCGACTTCGTCGAGGAACAACGTGCCGCCCGCCGCCTGCTCGAAATAGCCTTTATGCGCAACAACCGCGCCGGTGAACGAGCCTTTCGCGTGCCCGAAGAACAGCGATTCGAACAGGCCGTCCGGAATCGCGCCGCAGTTGACCGGCACGAATTCGCCGGTCCGGTAGCGCGAATGCTTTTCGTGGAGCAATTGCGCGATACGTTCCTTGCCGACGCCGGTTTCGCCGTGCAGCAGCACGTTGGTGTCGCAGTCGGCGAACGTATCGACCTCGTGCAGCAGCGCCTGCATCGACTCCGAGTGCGCGACGAGTTCGGACGGCTGCAGCGTATCGGCCGCGTGCGCGCGCAGCTGCGTGACGAGCTTGCCGATCATCCCGCGCAGTTCGGCGCAGGTGAAGTCGAGCGGCAGGATGTGCGAATAGTCGGGCGGATACTGCGACGCGTCGTGGTCGCGCGCCGCGCCGACCCAGACGACCGGCATGCCGATGTTGGCCTGCCAGTCGCGCAGGAATGCCGCGCCGGTTTCGATCATCGTCACGCTGATGATCGCGAGCGACGGCCGCAACGCGGCGCGCTCCGGCGAGATTTCCGCATTGTCGGCGCGGATCACTTCGACGTCGAAGCTCGCCATGCAGCGGGCAACGCGGTCGACGATGTCCGCCTTGCCTTCCCAGACGTACAGGTCGAGTTCTGCGATTGCGGAGGTGGTTCTCATGATTCAGGTGCGGCTACGGTTATTGACGAGTGATGCGGCACTGCGGGTCAGGCGCGGGGCATGGGCCGAAGCGCTGCCCGCGCTCCCGACGCAAGTGGACGCCGCGGTTTTCATTGCACGAGCATCGGATTGCCGCATTTGATCGAGTCCGGTGTATTTGTGACATAGGCGTTCCCCAGACTCAAGCCGAGCAAGCCGGTGACCGAAGTCAGCAGCGAATCGATCGGTTGCAGCAGGAGCGGAACGAGTGTGCTCGCCAGTGCGGTCAGAAGCGGCCCGGTGATGAGGCTCACCACCGGATTCAATATACCGGCCAGCAATCCTGCCAGACTGCCCTGTGGGGCAGACAGCGACAGCGTCAGACCACCGTTGGCGATACCCTGAACCGCGGGCGACAGGAACTGATCGGTTCCCACGGAAAGCATGTACGGCGGTGCCGGACTCGGCGACGCGGATGATCCAGGCCCAGGATAGGTGAACACCAGCGACGTCGGATTTTGATTGGCGACCGGAACCGTCAACTGGCCGGGCTGCAAATTGACGTTGACCGAGATGTCGTTCACGTTGAGGAGCCCGAGCGTGGCGACGCTGAGCAACGTTGTCAGCGCCGATGTCAAGCCGCCGAGGTTGAGCAGATTCAGCAGGCTCTGCAAGTTGACGGACACCAACGTGATCGGCGATGCGCCGCCGTTCGGAACATAACCGCTGGACGCATTGAGGTTGATCGGCGTATTCGCCGTCCCACCGATATAAACGGCGACCACGCCGGTCTGCACGTTCACCGTCGCGCTCTTCGTGCCGTTCGCGGAACAGGTGACGGAGGCGAGCCCGGCCTTCGCCGGCGCGACATACGCGGTAATCGGCAGTCGCACGGCGGCCAGCGGCGTCGCATTGCCTGACGGGCAGGTGCCCCCCGGATAGACCAGCGATCCGTTGGAGCACGTCGACAGCAGCGATATCGACGTATTCAGGAACACGTTCCCCTGCGCTGTCGACGTATTGGTCAAGCAATTCGACGTCCCGCAATTCGACGGTCCGGGCGGCCCGCTTGCGGTGGCCGGCGGCGTTCCGGCGAGTGATACGGAACCCGACACCGTCGCGTTCAGCAGCGGCGCGAGCGCGGTCGGCGTCTGGACCGTGATGCTCGGGATGGCAACGGCATTCGTGCCGTTCGCGACCTGTAGCGCGGTCGACAACAGTCCGAGCGCGTTGACACTGGCGTCGACTGCAGAGCTGCCGTTGGCCACCGCGGCTGAAACCAGCTGGTTAAGCGCGATCTGCGGCCCGCCGCAGACACTGCCGGAACAAAACGCGACGACGATCGCATTCAGCACGTTCAGGTTCGCGCCCACCAGGTTCTGTTGGGTCGCCGCCTGCACCACCGCGTTGGCCAGCTGACCAAGGGTCACGGAGCCGTTCAGTACGGCCGTGCTCGAGCCGACCGGCAAATTGGCGAGAATGCCCGCCAGCTTCAGGTTGACCTGCGCCAGCCCCTGGTAATCGACAGCGTTGAGGCTCAACGTTTTGGGCGAACCGGTCAGCGTCTGGAGCAATTGATTGGCCAGCCCGCCATTCAACGCGGCGAGCGACGTGGTCAGCGTAAAGGTATCGGTCGGCGTGCTCTTCGCCATGGCCGACGCACTGATCGACTTCACGCCGCGGAAAAAGCCCGTCACCGGTTCGGAAACGCTCACGCACACGGCGTTGGCCGACTGGCCGTTCGTTGATCCGGCCGGCCCTGCCGACAAGCCGCCGCATTGACCGTTGATCGGATCGCCCGCGGTCGGCGTAAACAGCGCGGCACCGCCGCTGGTTTGAGGCGCAGTCCACACGCCGCACGTTACGGAAATGGTGGCGTTTGCCGGTACGGAATTCGCCGAAGGGCTGGCGACCTGCTGGGCCGCCGTCTTCGCCGCCGAGCAGGTCGTATCCGCGCTGGCTTTCATGACCGACGAGAGCGCGGCCAGATCGGCAGCCGCCTGCATATGGCGTCGTTCGGAATAAAAGCGGCCGATGTCGATCCCGCTGAGTACGATGACGGCAACCGACAGCCAGATCGCCGCCATGATCGCGATGGAGCCGCGCTGACGCTGCCCCGCCGGCCCGTCAGTACCGTGTCGCCGCCCCACCCGTGATTGATCCGCGCGCATCGCCATTTCGCTTACTGCGCGCCCTGTCCGTTACCCGACATGCCACCTGACGAACCGAGCTGCGTGCTCATCGACTCAGGAATCTTGTTCTTGAACGAATCGAGATAACGCTGGTAGATCAACGACGCGACGTCGCCAAGCAACGGTTGCGTCGGCGCTGCCGCCCGATTTTCGCCCTGCATCGTGAGCCAGTCCCTGGTCGAGCGCCCCACGTCGGACGCCACCGGTGCCGCATCCTGCTGTGCGTATGCGGTGACGGTTCCCAGCGCCATGCAGGCAACCGCCGCCAGCATCGCAACGCGCCCCGCATGCATGTTCCGACGATCATTGTTGTTCATGTCGTTCCCCCGCCTGTTCGTTCTGTTCATTGTGCAAACCGTTGCAGCAGCGGCACGGTCTGGTCATAGCCGAGATTGTTTGCCATCGGTGTGATCGGCGCGGTCGCGGCGTGCCGCGACACCACCGGTGGCGTCGCGACCGCACGCTGCTGTGCACGCGCCGCGGCCGTAATCTTTGCGGCATCGCCAAGAATGTCCTTGCGGATATCCGCCGGTAGACGCTGCTGATTCATCAGTCGCTGCGCATCCTGCGTGCGCCCGGACGCGAGCAGATACAGTGCGAGGTTGCTGACGATCTTCGGATTGCGTTGATCCAGTTCCGCTGCCTTCATCAACGGCACCCGCGCGCCCACCACATCGCCGTTACGCAATTTCGCATAAGCGAGATCGGACAGCAGCGACGCGTCGGTCGGCGCAAGCTCCGACGCCTGCGTCAGTGCCTGTACAGCCAGACCGAAATCGCCGGCCGCACCGGCGATCAACCCCAGCCCGCGGTAACCACGCGAGGCCAGCGGCGTCTTCAGCAACTGCGTATACGCAGCCGCGCCGGCAGCCGGCTGGTCGGTCATCCGCAGCGCGTCCGCGCGCAGCAGAATCGTGTCCGGCGACACGCCGTAGGCCTTGTCGTAAGCGTCGATGTGCGCGAGCGACGCGTAATAGAGGCCCTGCGCCTGCATCCGCTGGATCAGACCGAGATACATCGCAGGCGTATCCGGCACCGCCTGCTTCTGGTCGGCCGCCTGAATCAGCGCCGCGCGTTCTGCCTGCGCGTTCACGCCGTACCCGCCCTCCTTGGTCGCACATGCGCCGAGCAGCGCTACCACCGCCACCACGCCAGCGTGCCTCGCCATTCCGCCGATCCGCTTCATCGTATTTCCTTCCGTCCGTCAATGATGATGCGCCGTCAGCGCACGCATCACGGCCAACAACCCCGGTCCGGCCGTCACGATCAGCAGTGCGGGCAGCAATGTCACCACCATCACACCGGTCATCTTTACGGTCAGCCGACCGATCCGGTCGCGCAGCATCGCGCGACGCGTTTCCCGAAGCCGGTCGCCGAACTGCTTGAGCGGCTCCTGAACCGCGCCGCCGTGCTTGTCGACCTGCACCATCAGCCGCGCGATCGCGCGCAAGTCCTCGTTGTCGAATCCGCTCGACAACCGTTGCATCGACTGCTCGCGCGTGCGGCCCGCTGCGAATTGACGCTGCGCGATTCCGACCTCCGACGACAGCACCGGCATCATCCCGCGGAAATCGTTCGTCACGACCTGCAGGCTTTGATCCAGTGACAATCCGACGCCCTGCAACAAGCGCAGCATGTCGACGAGCAACGGCAGCTCGTCGATGACACTCTGGCGCCGCGCGGCGGCACGACGCTGCAGGTAGAGCTTCGGCAACATGAAGCCGAACCCGAATGCGGCGAACATGCCGATCATCCAGAATCCTCTCGTCGTTCGTCCGCTCGCGAATATCGCGAACAGCAACGGCAACGCGATCCCGCATGCAATTCGCGCGATCAGGAACAGCCCGCGCGTACGCGCGTCGACGTAACCGCATTGCTCGAGCAGACGACGGTCCTCTTCCGCGACGATGTGCTTGCCGAACCCGGTATCGAGCCAGCGCATCCCTGTTGCCGAGAATCGCGCAAGCATGCGCTCGATGCGCTCGCGCCCGCGCGTATCCGGTTTCGCGGATGGAACCTCGTCCGCCGCGGTCCGCGCCTTGGCTGCCTCCAGCGCCGCCATGCGCTGATCGAGCGCATCGGCCAGCGCACGTTCTGCACGCGACGCGGCACTCGCACGCAACAACGCGATCATTCCAAACAACAGCACGCCCAGCGCGCCAAGTGCCAGTGCGACCGATCCGATCTGAGTTGCTGTCATCGCATCACCTGAGTCGAGCCATTCGATACAGCCATACGCTGCCCGCAACCTGTGCCAGGAACGCGAACATGAGGAGCATTTGCCCGCTCGGATCGTTCCACATCCCTTCCAGGTATTTCGGGTTGGTCATCACGACAAAGCTGCCGATCCCGATCGGCAACATCACGAGCACGAATGCCGACAGCCGCGTTTCCGCCGACATCGCCGTCAGCTCGCGCTCCGCTTGCTCGAGGTCGCGCATGAAGACGGCCATCCGCTCCAGCATGACGTCCGCGCGACCGCCGTACTTGACCGACAACCGCAGTACCGAGCCGAGCAATTCGAACTCCTCGGTCCGGTAGATCTTGGCGATGTGAAGCATCGCGCGATCGATCTCGACACCCGAGCGCAGCATCCGGGACACGTGATCGAGACACCCCCGCAGCGGCTCCTCCGTCGTCAGCAGCGCTGCCTGGAATGCGGCCGGCACGCTGTTGCCGAGCGTCACCAGTCGCACGATCCCGTCGAGAAACGACGGGATCTGCCGGACGATTTTCAGTCGCCGCTTCTGGATTCGCGACGTGAGCCAGACGCCGAAGATCGCGCCGCCGCACGCAAGCGCCGCGAAACACGCAAGCACGCCGCCGCGGCTGCCCGCGATTGCCGCCACCGCGGCGAGAGCGGCCAGCGCGACGATCGCCTTGCCGCGTGCGCCTTCGATCCCCGCACGGTTCACGAGGTTGGTCAGATACTCCGTTGCGAGCGCATACCAGTGCGCCCAGAACGCACGAGACGCGGCATTGTGCGCGCCACCGGACGACGGCACGGCCCGCGACGCGGCGGATGCCGCCGATCGTGCAGCCGGTGCCGCCACGCGCACGCCGGGTTCGAGCCGACTGTCGATGAAGCGCTTCGCATCGGTGCGCACGCGCCGGGTTTCCGCATGTCGCCACAGCATCAGTGCCGATGCCACGCACAGCATCGCGACCGCGAGCACCCAGATCATCGCGCTATACATTGAAGCCCCCGCCGCGGCCGAACCCGCCGCCGCCAAAGCCGCCACCGAAACCGCCCCCGCCCATCGCGCCGTTCGTCAGCGTCTGGCGGAAGCGCGCGAGCTTCGGCGAATGCGGATGAATGCCGAGCGATTCCCAGTGATCGACTTCCTCGCCTTCCGGCGTCACGCGCGCTTCGTAGCGATACAGCTCCTGCGTCGCGATGATGTTGTCGGACAGCCCGGTCACCTCGGTAATCGACAGAATCCGGCGGCGTCCATTCGACAGCCGGCCGATCTGCACGATGAAATCGATCGCGTTCGCGATCTGGCGACGCAAGCTCGACTCGGTCCCCTGGAAGCCGGCGAACCCGGCGAGCATCTCGAGACGGTACAGGCACTCGCGCGGCGAGCTCGCGTGCACGGTGCCCATCGAGCCGTCGTGGCCCGTGTTCATCGCCTGCAGCATTTCGAGCACTTCACCGCCGCGCACTTCGCCGACGATGATCCGGTCCGGACGCATCCGCAACGTGTTGCGCAGCAGGTCGCGAATCGTCACGACACCGCTGCCGTCGAATCCGCCGGGGCGGCTTTCGAGCCGCACGACGTGCGGGTGGTTCAGCGACAGCTCCGCCGTATCCTCGATCGTCACGACGCGCTCGGCCTCCGGAATGTGGAATGCGAGCGCGTTGAGCAGCGACGTCTTGCCCGAACTCGTGCCGCCCGACACGAGCACGTTGCAGCGTGCCTCGACCGCCGCCTCGAGCAGCGCGCCGATCTCGTCGTTGTACGTGCCGTTGCCGAGCAGGTCCGAGGGCTTGAGCGGATCCTTGCGGAATTTGCGGATCGACACGATCGGGCCGTCGATCGACAGCGGCTCGATCACGACGTTCACGCGGCCGCCATCGGGCAGTCGCGCGTCGACCATCGGGTTCGATTCGTCGAGACGACGCCCGATCGGCGCGAGGATCCGACGCACGATCCGCAGCAAGTGCGCGTTATCGGTGAAACGCACCGGCAGCTTCGCGAGAATCCCGTGCCGCGACACGTACACGTCGTTGTAGCCGTTGATCAGGATGTCCTCGACCGCCGGATCCGCGAGCAGGTCCTCGATCGGCCCGAAGCCGGCGAGTTCCTTCGTCAGCGCCTCGGCGATCGCCCGCACCTCGTTCTCGTTGAGCGGAATGCGGCGCAGGCGGACGAAGCTGTCGATCTCGAGATCGACGAACTGATTGATCGCCTGGCGCGACCATCGGCCGAACTCGGCGCCCAGTTCCTCGATACGCGTCAGCAGATGCTCGTGCGCCGCATTCTTGATGTCGTGGAATTGCTGCGTCTGGGAGAACGGCGCTGCGCCGTCGGCGAATTGAATGTCGTGTGCCATCGGTTATGACCGCTTGGACGAGGGTTGAATGAAGCGTTTGAGCGCCGACAGGCCGGGCGCCGCGCGCGACGCGCCCGCCACGCCCGATACGCCGGGCAGCCGCGTGGCGAGGGATTCGAGTGCGCGCACATACGGATCGCGCTCCGCCGCGTCGATGATGAGCCGCCCCTGGTTTGCCGCATGGCCGATCGCGACGCGACGTGCCGGCAAGGTGCCGACCAGCGACAACCCGAGACGCTCGGCGATCTGTCCGGGCATCAGATCCAGCGCGGAATCGTACTGGTTGACCACGAGCTTGACGCGATCGGTATCGACGCCCGCATCGCGCAGCCCGGTGAGCAGGTCGGCGGCCGAAACGATCGACGCGACGCCCTGATCGCAGACAAGCCACGCCTCGTCGGCCGATGCCGCGATCTGCGTGACGAACTCCCGATTCGAGAACCCGCCGAGATCGACGACCTGCTGGTCGAAGAACGCACGGAAGCGGTTCAGCAACCCGATGCACGACGCATAGGACACGTCGCGCAATCCGCCGAGGTCCGGCGGCAGCGTCGTCAGTGCGACGCCGCTCTGGTGTCGCGTGAGCGCGGTGTTCACGAACGTGCGATCGATGCGGCGCAGATTCTGCACGGCGTCGATAAAGTGGAATTCGCAGCGCGTGTTCAGGAACAGCGCGCCGTCGCCGGCCGGCAATCCCAGGTCGATCAGCGCGGTCTGGCGACCGGCCGGCACGCCGCCGTCCGCGCCGCCCGTCGCGCCCGGGCCGAGCGCCCGCTTCTGCAGCCAGACCGCGAGATTCGCGGCAAGCGTGCTGACGCCCATGCCCGCACGCGCGCCGAGCAACGCGACGACCTTGCCGTGGCGGCTCGTCGGCTCGCCGACGTGGGACAGCAAGCCACGCGTCGTTCGCAGCGCGTCCTCGGCCGATGCCGACACGTCGATGAAGTCGCGCACGCCCGCGCGCAGTGCGGCGAGCGTGCTCTCCGGCTGGGTGAGCGAGCCGAGCGCGACGATCGGCAACCCCGGATGCGCCGCACGTACCGTGGCCGCGGCGACGCTCGCCGCTTCGCTGCGTTCGGAGAAGTCGATGAACACGAGGGCCGGATTGAGCCCGGTGATGCGCTGTGCCAACACACCCGGTTCCAGCGACGCGGCCTCGACCGCACCGGCCGAAACCAGCGTATCGGCCAACCAGCGCACATGCGCTTCCTTTGTCGACGCACAAACGAAGTAGTCGGTCACGGCGGGTTCACACAATGATTGGGTTCGTGCATTCATGTCGAACACCCCCGATTACGCATGGCGTAGCGATGTGCCGCGACGCGCAATGCTTCAGATTCATTTCGAAAACCCCGGTGCCGCATCCGGCGACGCCGCACCGCCCAGATAGGATCGCCACACCGGCCCGTCACGCTGCTCCGACAACTCGCCGGGCGTCGCAGGCAGTACCGCCCCCTTCGCAATCGGTGCGACGAGATGCGGTGTCACGATGATCAGCAATTCCTTGTCGTTCTGCTGGTAGTTCAGGTTCTTGAAGAACGTGCCGATGATCGGCAGGTCGCCGAGCAGCGGCACCTTGCTCACGTTCGACAATGTCTGGCGATCGATCAGGCCGCCGATCACGAAGCTCTCGCCGTCACCGAGTTCGACCGTCGTATCGGCACGACGCGTCGTGATCCCCGGCACGGCGACGCCGCTGATCGTCACGCTGTTCACGAAATCGAGCTGGCTCGATTCCGGTGCGACCTTCAGCGCGATCCGGCTCGGGCTCAACACCGTCGGGGTCAGCGACAGCCCGACGCCGTATTGCTTCCACTGGATCGCGGTCGAGCCGAGTCCCTGCGGCGCCGGCACCGGAATCTCGCCGCCCGCGAGGAAGCTGGCGCTCTGACCGGACAGCGCGACGAGCGTCGGCTCCGCGAGCACGCGCGCCATGTTGTTCGCTTCGAGCAGCGACAGGTCGGCGAAGATGCCTCGTCCTGCTGCGTTCACAACCAGGTTGAACGCTGACGCGACCGGCGCGCCAAGCGTCGGAATGTATGAGCCCGTGCCCGGGCCCGCTGCGCCGTTATACGATTGCACGCCGCCCGGTGCGAACGAACCGAACGAAAAGCCGTTGCTCTGCTTGAAGAAATTGAAGCCGATCTGCTTGAGCACCGAACGGCTGAATTCCACCACCCGCACATCGACCTGCACGACGTTCTTGCCGGCCAGCGTCGAGCGATCGATCACCGTGCCTTTGGGGCTCATGTTTTTGGCGACCGCCGCGGCCCGTTCGTGAGCATCGAGCGATGCCGACGTTCCCCGCAGCACCGACGTCCCGCCGTACGCCTTCACCTGCGGCGTAGAACCGTCGAGTACCGCTTGCGCCGCCGCGTCGACGACTTCCACGCTCCACACCGTCGGCTCGTCGCGACCGCGCTCCCACAACATCACGTTCGTCGCACCTGGCGCTTTCGCGGTCAGCAGCACCGAACCGGAACGACTGCCCTTCATGATCAGCACATCGGCGATTGCCGGTTCGCCGACGGCGACCCGCTGCAGCGCGTGGCCGGCGGAAATCTGCCGCTGCGCGCCGACGGCGAGCTCGATCGTGCCGCTCGCGCTTGCAATGGAGGCGAATGTCAGGGTCCAGAGCGCAATCGCGAATGCAATCAGTGTGTTTTTCATTGTTTGTTGGACCGTCGCACGGCCTTTACTTGTCTTCGCCGATATCGATTGCCATCGATGTTGTTCAATACGCGACCGTTTCCGACCGGCCGCCGCGGATCACCTCGATGCTGCCCCCGCCCCCGTTGCCGCTGCCGCCGGCTCGCATCGCAGGCGGCAGGCGCGACGGCAGCGGCGGCACGTTCACGTTGGCCACAGCGGTCCTCGACGTGCCGGACAGCTGTTGCAGCGATACGCCGGCGGCGGCAAGCGCCGACGGCGACAGCTTGTTGTCCGTGCGCACCGCCACCGTCTGCGTCGCGAGCTCGTCGTCGCGCGGGTTGCGCAGCGCGAGCGTCAGCCGGCCGCTCGCCTCGCCGAGTGTCAACGCATCGACCTGCGCGGTCGGCACCGCGAGTACCGCGATGCGCGTGTTGCTCGGCTGGCCATTGCTGCCGTTCGTGTTGTTGCCGCTGTCGCGATCCGGCGTCGCGTCGCCGAACGACAGCACGCGAACCTTCGACATCAGGAGCCGTGCCTGCGTCTGCGAGACTTCACCGTCGAACATCGCGCCACCTCCTTCCCGCTTCAGGTTCAGGAACACGTCGACGAAATTGCCGGGCCGAAGGCGGTTGCCGACCGCATTGGTCTCGTCGACGCGAACCGCGATTGCGCGCTCGCCCGGCTCGACGTCCTCGGCAAGGCCCGACACCAGTGCGCCCGAGACGACGGGCGCCGATGCCGGAATGTCGCGTGCCGGTACGCGACCGACCAGTGTGGCCGGATCGGAAAACGCCCCTGCCGGCGCTGGTGCGGTCGGCTGAATCTTCAACGCGTCCGCGGCGATCGGCTGACCGACAGACAGCGTGCGCGTCGCGACCACGACCGGCACCGGAGTCGCGGCCGCTGCCGGTTGCGCCGGGACAGGACTAGACGAACTGCGCCCGAGCATCCATGCATAGATTCCGAGCAGAACGGCGATCGCGATCAGCAGCCCCGCGATGATCTTCGTTACGTTATTGGCCATGTTGTCGAATGGATACCGGATAAGGTCCGTGCAAATCTTTTTGTCTGACAATTAACACGACAAAAAACCGCCTCGTCGCGATGCGCAACTCATTGAAGCAACGACTGCGAAATCTGGACGACTGCCGTGCTTGTCAGCGGCTGGGTCAGAATGGTGCCCACGAAGGGCATGGTCGTTACCCAAGCTTGCGGCGAATAGCTCACCGTTACCGACAGGCAATACAGCGACGCGTCGTATTTGCATGCAGGCGCCTTCACCACGACATTCGGCGCGCTGATATTCAGCCAGCCGACGACGTCTTTCGCGGTGGCCTGCGCCTTCGCGGTTCGAGTCGTCAAATCCGGGGCGTAATTCAAGGCCGCGCGCGCGCCTTCGCTGGCGGCGAACGTCAAACTTTGCTGAATCACGAAAACCATTCCGAAACAAATGATCCCGTAGCAGATCACGAAGAAAAGCGGAAATATGATTGCGAATTCGACTGCGGTCGCTCCGCGCTGCCGCCCGTATCCGCACCGCTTTCTCTGCCGTTTCATCGCACGCCCCCACCCGCGACGAGGCAGACGAGCCATACAGCCGCAGGGATTGCAAGGCACGCGCCATAAGGTGTCGCGCGATACCGACCGATCGTCGACGCCGGTGCGCCACGCCGCCACAACGTACCGAGCGACGTGCGAGACAACAACAGCACGGCAAGCGCGTGAATCCCCGCCGCAAGGCTTGCGGCGATCCAGAGCCACATCAGGCCATGAACGCCGCACCACGCGCCGAGGACGGCAAACACCTTCACGTCGGCCGCGCCCATCACCCCCAGGAAAAAGAACGGGAGAAGGCCCACCAGACCGACGAACGTGCCGAACAGCGCCTGGACGCGTCCGATGCCGAACGGATTAGCACCGTAAAAGGCGCTTGCAAATGCGGCGACCAACCCGCCGACAACGAGCAAATTCGGAATACGCCGGGAATGAATATCACTGGCCGTGACGAGCACTGCCCAGGCCAGGAACGCCCCGATAGAAAATAGATATGCCATCGCGCCAGACCGGTCGCGGATATAAGTTGAGCGGCTCGCCGCAGCAAGCCGCCCGATATCACGCCGAAAGACAATGATTGGGACTGCTTAACCCAATTTGCACGCCGCGGCCGTGCCCGAACTACCGACCGTGCTGACGCACGTGCCGATGGTCGAGAACATCGAATTGAGATTGGTGCCGAGCGACGATACACCGGCGATGATGGCGACAGCGACCAGCCCCGCAATCAGACCATACTCGATCGCGGTAACCCCGTCTTCTTCCTTAAGGAAGCGCTTGATGAGTGCTTTCATTTTTTAATTCCTCGTGCCTGTGTGTACGTTCTTTGGCCTTTTATACGTTGTGCGTCCCCGTATATCTGGCCCTTGCCTCGCGCCGTTCGTTACACATGTGAAACGACAGCCGAGTGCGCTTTCTTTATATGTCACCCCGAGGGGTGCGTATCACAATTTGATGCAAGTTAACATTCGCGATAGTGACCCTCCTCGAACGTCGTGTACCGAACTGTACATTTCCTTACACCTGCTCCGGATTCTATATCCGTTCCTATTTAACTTCCAACCTCTTTTAAGACCGGGCCGAACAAACTTTCCGGGAGCACAACGTATTTGTACGGTGTTTCGGTACGATTTACACATAGGATTTACGATAGGTTAGATGTGCACACCTAATCCACCAGTAAAACAATCAGACCGCCCGCCAGCCCTGCCCGCCCCTCACGTTACGCCGCACGCGTAACGCCAATGTTGTGACGTTACGTTACGAAACGGCCGAAACCGTTCTCATTTGACTGCCCTTAAACAGATTCAACAATCTTTCAATTTGCCTAAATCCCTTTTCCGACAAGGAATTGCCTCGTTTAAAACCAATCATCGAACTGTCGGCCATCGAAATGGCACGACAGTTGCAGAGTAATCCGCGCATCACTCAACACAACATCAACTTCAATGCGAGGACGAAATGGACATTCAGGTTATCCCTCATGGCACGCTCCGGACGACTATGATCGCGGCCACCGTGGCAGCCATGCTTTCCCTCTCCGCGTGCGGCGGCTCCGGCTCCATCAGCAAGGGGCTCAGCGGCGGCTCCAGCTCGGGCGGTGGCGATTCGGTCTCCACGTCGGGCGGCGGCACCTCGGGCGGCACGTCCGGTTCGACGAGCGGCAGCACGTCGGGTAGCACCAGCGGCTCGACCAGCGGCAGCACGAGCGGCTCGACGAGCGGCTCGACGAGCGGTTCGACGAGCGGTTCGACGAGCGGCAGCACCAGCGGCACCACGAGTGGAACGAGCAGCGGCACGAGCGGCACCTCCGGTGTGTCGTCGAACGCAGTGGGAACCGTCCTCGCAAGCAGCAGCAATCTCGTCACGAATCTCGGCGGCACCGTATCCGGCCTCGGCTCCGTGATCGCCGGCCAGTCGCTGCCCGGCGTCAACCCGGGCACGACGCAAGCGGCAGGCGGCATTGTGCAGAACGTCGGCGGCGCGGTGACGGCGCTCGGCAATGGCCTCGGCAACGGCCTCGGCCAACTCGGCGCGACGAAGGACCCGATCGGCGTCACGGTCGCCAGCACCGGCGGCGTGGCGAACCAGCTCGGCGGCGCCGTCACGCAAACCGGCAACCTGGTCACGAGCCTCGGCACCGGCCCGCTGTCGCCGCTCGCGCCCGTCACCGGCGCCGTCGGCGGCCTCGTGACGCAGGTCGGCAACGCCGTGTCGAACGGCGGCACCACGCTGTCCAACGTATTGTCGACCGGCCCGATCCAGCAGGTCACGCAGACGGTCAGCTCGGCGATCACGCCGATCACGACGATGGTCGGTCAGACGACGCAGACGATCGGGACGGCCACCGGCCTCGGCGCCCCGCTCAACATGCTGCTCGGCACGATCGGCAACGGCCTGAACCAGGGCGGTGCGCTGATCGCGTCGACGGGCGGCAACCCCGTCACGACCGGCCTCGGCAACACCGTCTCGTCGACCGGCAATACCGTGAAGACCGTCGGCGGCCTGTTCACGGGCGGCACCAGCGGCGCAACCAACCCGCTCGCGCCGCTCACGGGCCTCCTCACGACGGTCACCGGCACGCTCGGCGGTGCAGCGGGCGGCACCAGCGGCGGTCCGCTTGCCCCGGTTACGGGCCTCGTCTCGACCGTCACCGGCGCGCTCGGCGGCGCGACGGGCGGCACCAGCGGCGGTCCGCTCGCCCCGGTTACGGGCCTCGTCTCGACCGTCACCGGCGCGCTCGGCGGCGCGACGGCTGGTACGAGCGGCGGTCCGCTCGCGCCGGTCACCGGCCTTCTCTCCACCGTCACCGGCGCACTCGGCGGTGCCGCGGGCGGCACCAGCGGCGGCCCGCTCGCGCCGGTTACCGGCCTCGTCTCCACCGTCACGGGCGCACTCGGCGGCGTGGCCGGCGGCAGCAGCGGTCCGCTCGCGCCGGTCACGGGCCTGGTCTCCACGGTCACCGGCGCGCTCGGCAGCGCAACGGGCGGCGCAGGCGCGGGCAACCCGCTCGCCCCCGTGACGGGCGCCGTGTCGTCCGTCACCAGCACGGTCGGCGTTCCGGCACTGAGCGGCAGCACGGGCGGTGTCACGAACTCGGGCTCGGGCTCGAACCTGCTCGCGCCTGTCACGTCGCTGATCGGCGGCCTGCTCGGCGGCACGCACGGCAAGTAATCGAACATCCATTCATCGACAAGACAGCGAGGAGTCCATCATGTCCCAGCAACGTTCCATCACGACGGTCGTCCTGCGCCAGTGGCGCGTGCCCCTCACCGCCTTCGCCGCGGCGTGCCTGCTGGCTGCCTGCGGCGGCAACAGCGTCAGCACGCCGCCGACCAGCAGCAACGGCGGCAGCTCCAGCGGCACGAGCGGTACCAGCGGCACGAGCGGCACCAGTGGCTCGTCCACCGGCACCAAGGGCGCTGTCAGCACGATCGGCCAGACCGCAACGGATCTCGGCAGCACGATCGGCAACGTCAGCCTGCCGGGCCTCGGCGACGGCGTGACGAAGGGCGTCGGCAGCACCGTCTCGAGCACCGGCACGATCATCAACGCGGCCGCCGATGCGTTGAGCAACGGGCTCGGACAGACCGGCTCGATCAAGGATCCCGTCGGCACGACGGTCGCCGGCCTCGGGAATGTCGTCGGCGCGACGAGCAATACCGTGTCCGGGCTGAGCTCGACGGTCAAGGCGCTCGGCACGGGTCCGCTCGCACCGCTCGCCCCCGTCACGACGCCGGTCGGCACCGTGCTCGACACGGTCGCCAACGGCCTGTCGGCCGCGGGCACGACGATCGGCTCGACGCTGTCGTCGGGCGCCGTGCAGCAAGTGACGCAGCCGCTCAGCTCGGCCATCACGCCGCTGGTGATCACCGCGGGCCAGGTCACGCAGCAGGTCGGCACGACCACGGGTCTCGGACAACCGGTGTCGGGCCTGCTGGGCCAGATCGGCGGCGCAATCAGCTCGGCGGGCAAGCAGGTCGGCAGCACGTCGAATCAGCCGCTCGTCGGCGATGTCGGCCAGCTCGTCACCGCGGTCGGCAACACCGTGACCAACGCAGGCGGCCTCGTGAACCCGAACGGGCCGAACGGCGCAGCGCCGATCCCCGGCCTGATCACGAGCCTCGTCGGTGGCTCGACGGCTAACGTACAGAACGGCTCGTCGTCGGGCTCCGGCTCGACGAACCCGCTCGGCGGCCTGCTGTCCGGTCTCGGTTCGACGCCGCTCGGTTCGCTCACCGGCGCAGTCGGTGGCGCAACGGGCAGCTCGGGCGGCAGCCCGCTCGCGCCCGTCACCGGTTTGCTGAATACTGTCACCGGAGCAGTCGGCGGTGCAGCGGGGTCCGGGGCTTCGTCGAATCCGCTCGCACCGGTCACGTCGCTCGTCGGCGGCGTGACGGGGACGGCATCGTCGGGCAGCTCGACGGGGCTCCTCGCGCCGGTAACGGGGTTGCTGGGCACGCTGGGTAGCGTTGGCAAGTAAGGAGGACGGTCGCGCCTTTGCAGCCGGAGCATGAGGCGCGGCCGTACAAACACAACCGGCAATGCGGCACGCGGCGCGCGACACCCTGGTGTCGCGCGCCCGCATTAGAAAGAAGACGAAAAGCAAGGCCTACGAGGAAGAACAATGAAATCCAGACTCGACAGATGGATGATGCTGCTCGCCATCGCAGCGGCAGGCACGGCACATGCACAGACGCGCGCGGCAGGTAATCCGCTCGACTCGCTCCCCCAGATCAACGCACCGCAGAAAGGCCCGAGCGTCACCGTGCAGGTCGCGCCGCAGGCACCGCAACTGCAGGAGTTGCTGTCGCGGCACCTGACGCCGACGACGTTCCAGGTCGAAGGCGTGAAGTCGGTGCCTTTCGACGAAATCTCGCGTCGCTTCACGCCGCTCGTCGGCAAGGACATCACGATCGGCGAGCTGATCGAAACCGCGAACGGCGTGACCAAGCTGTATCAGGATCGCGGCTATGCGTTGTCGTTCGCGTTCATTCCCGCGCAGACGTTCGAGAACGGCGTCGTGCGCGTCACGGTCGTCGAAGGCTATGTGTCGGACGTCAAGGTCACCGGCAAGCCCGGCGCGATGGAATCGAAAATCCGCGCGATCGCCGCGCACATCACGGCCGATCGCCCGCTGCGCCGCGCGACGTTCGAACGCTACGTGAACACGTTCGGCCTCCTGCCCGGCGTGACGGTGAAGGCCAATGTGCCGCCGCCGCAGACGACCGACGGCGCCACGACGCTCGAACTGGCCGTCGACCGCAAGGCATTCAACATCAGCACCGGCATCGACTTCAATCACCCCGGCGTCCAGGGCCTCATCACCGCGACGGAGAACGGCCTCACGTCGTTCGGCGAGCAACTGAGCATTTCCGCGCTGGTGCCGCCAGGACGCGACAAGCAAACCTACGTCGCGTTCAGCGGCGCGGTGCCGGTCGGCAGCAGCGGGCTGGTCACGCGCCTCGACGCCAGCACGTATCGCGGCAAGCCGACCGACAACCCGGGCCTGCCGTCGACCGTCGAGCGCACGGTCAAGAACGAGAAGCTCGGTCTTTCGGCGTCCTATCCGTTGCTGCTGAACAACCAGCGCAGCCTGCTCGGCACCGTGTCGGGCTATGCGTCGCACAACGAGGACCGTTACCAGAACAAGATCAGCGGCAACAGCATCGACACGCGCTCGCAGGTCCGCGTGCTGCAAATGCAGCTCGACTACACGAGCGTGTCGGCCAAGCAGGTACAGAAGCTGAGCGTCAACGTCGCGAAGGGTTTCAACATTCTCGGCGCGTCGAAATCGCAGGACATCACGATCGGCTCGAACACGACATCGGTGGACAGCCCGATCTCGCTGACGTTCGTGCGCACCGGCGCAACCTTCACGCAGACCAACGAATGGCCGTTCAAGATCGGCACGTCGGTCTCGCTGACCGGCCAGTACAGCCCCGACTCGCTGCCGACGTCGGAGCAGATCTCGTTCGGTTCGACGCGCTATGCGCTCGGCTACCAGCCCGGCGAAACGTCGGGCGACTCGGGCTGGGGGATGTCGCTGGAGGTCAACCGCGGATTCACGCCGGGCTGGACGTATATGAAATCCATCACGCCGTACATCGCGTACGACATGGCGCGCGTGTATCTGCATACCGGCACGCCGTCGCCGAGCCGCCTGTCGTCGGTCGGTATCGGCGTGCGGTTTACGGACAGCCGTTACTACAGTCTCGACCTGAATATCGCGAAGCCGGTCGGCGATGCGCCGGTTGAAAGCGCATCGCGCAGCCCGCGCGTGAATGCCGCGTTCTCGTATCAGCTCAACTGATCGGTCACCAAACAGCCCGCGTCGCGCGGGCCGTTTGGATTAGAGCCCCCTCTATCAAACGCAGCGCGCGGTTTCACGTATTCTGGCAAAGCTCGCAACATGCCACCGCCCCATGCAGACGGTCGTGCGAGCGCATCGAATACGACATGAAACAAGGAGGAAGACGATGATTCAACTGACCCGCCCGTTGCGCACGCTGGCCATTGCAAGCGCGCTGCTCGCTTGCGCCGCCCCTACGTTCGCCCAAGCCGACAGCCCCGTCGGCATGTGGCAGACGATCGACGACAACACGCATCAGCCGAAGGCGCTCGTGCAGATCGCCGATGACGGCGAAGGCTCGCTGTCTGGGAAGGTCGTCAAGGGCCTCGGCGCCAACGACACGCCCGATCGCCGCTGCACTGCATGCACGGACGAGCGCAAGGATCAGCTCATCAAGGGCATGACGATCATCAAGGCGATGAAGAAGGACGGCGACCACTGGGACGGCGGCAATATCCTCGACCCGGAAAACGGCAAGGTCTACAAGTGCAAGATGTCGCTCGAAGACGGCGGCCAGAAGCTCGTCGTGCGCGGCTATATCGGCGTGTCGCTGCTCGGCAGGTCGCAGACCTGGGTTCGCGCGCAATAACGCGACGCGCGTCGATACGCGCAACGTAATGAAAAATCGGCCTGCGACGATGTCGTCAGGCCGATTTTGTTTTGATGCGGGCGCGAATGAATTCGGCCGGCATCATGCCGCACGCTTCAGCGCATCCGCCGCATAGCCGCCCGGTGCACGATACGCCGGCGCCGCAGCACTGCGCACCTCCGCCGCCTTCGACTGCGCGTGCTTGCGCATCCGCGTGGCCAGCTCCTTGCACAGATTCACGCCGGCGTCGCCATACAGCTCGCGCATGACCTGCATCAACGTGCCGGTCTCGTGCCACACCTTGAAGCGGCGATGGCACGTCTGGTACGACGGGTAGCGACGCGGCATCGCGGACCAGGTCGCGCCGCTGTAAATCACCCAGAGTACGCCGTTCAGGACGGCGCGCGTGTTGGCCAACGGACGGCCGCGCAACTCGGTGCGCGGCTGCATTTCGGGCAGAAGCGGCACGACGCAGCGCCACTCATGGTCGGTCAGATCGCGATACGGTGTCATGGACATCTCCAGCCTTAGGAACCATGACTCAACGATATCGACAGCCCTCAACCATGAACATAAGACAAATCCGAAATTACCCCGAGATCGCGATAATTTAACCGGAATTGACGTTTGAAGTCCGTCATTTGCGGAAAACCGCGATCAGGTCAGCGAAGTATCGACGATGCGGCGCGGCGTCTCGAGGTATTCCTTCGACTGCATCTCGACGATCCGCGAAACCGTGCGCGCGAATTCGTTCGCCATCGGCCCTTCGACGTACAACTGCTCCGCCGGCACCGCCGCGGACATCAGCAGCTTGACCTTGTGGTCGTACAGCACGTCGATGAGCCAGGTGAAGCGCCGCGCCTCGGACGCCATCCGCGGCGACATCTGCGGGACTTCCGACAGCACGATCGCATGGAAGCGGCTGGCAAGCTCGAGATAATCGTTCTGCGAACGCGGGCCGCCGCACAGCGTCGCGAAATCGAACCAGACGACCCCGTCGGCCTTGCGCAGCGCCTTCAGCTCGCGCTTCTCGATATGCAGGATCGGGCTTTCGTCGGGCACCGCGGCGAGCTTCGCGAATGCATGACGCAGTTCGCGATCGGCGTCCGCGCCGAGCGGCGTGTGGTACATCTGCACCTGCGCGAGCGTGCGCTGGCGATAGTCGACGCCCGCGTCGACGTTCAGCACGTCGAGCTTCTGCTTGATCAGCGCGATCGCCGGCAGCATGCGGTCGCGATGCAGGCCGTCGGGATACAGATCGTCGGGATCGTAGTTGGACGTCATCACGAACTGCACGCCGTTGTTGAACAGGCGATCGAGCAGCCGGTACAGGATCATCGCGTCCGCGATGTCCGACACGTGGAATTCGTCGAAGCAGATCAGCCGGTAGCGCTTCGCGATGCGTCGCGCGAGCTCGTCGAGCGGATCGGCCTGCCCCTTCAGCTCCTCGAGTTCGCGGTGTACCTCACGCATGAATTCGTGGAAATGCAGGCGCGTCTTGCGCTGCACGGGCACCACCGCGTAGAAGCTGTCCATCAGGAAGCTCTTGCCGCGGCCGACGCCGCCCCACATGTAGACGCCGCGCGGGAGGTCCGGATGATTGATGAGCTTCTTGAACGCGTTCGAGCGACGCGCCTTGTATTCGACCCACTCGTCGAAACAGCACTGCAGGCGATCGACGGCCGCGCGCTGGGCGGGATCGGACTGATAGCCGCGCGTGGTCAGTTCGCGCGTGTAGTATTCGGTGACGTTCATCGGGCAAACCGGAAAAAACGAAGGCGAGCGGGAAACCCCGCCCGCCTTCGTCATGAGACGGCTGCGCCGGCCGATGGCCGGCAGGCGCTACACCATGCTCAGCTGTTCAGCGAGCGCTTGTCGACGGCGAGCGCCGCTTCGCGCATCACTTCCGACATCGACGGGTGCGGATGGCAGATGCGGGCGATGTCTTCCGACGCCGCCTTGAACTCCATCGCCACCACGGCTTCCGCAATCAGGTCCGACGCGTTCGCGGCGATCACGTGCACGCCGAGCAGTTCGTCGGTCTTCGCGTCCGCGATCATCTTCACGAAACCGTCCGGCGCGTTCATGCCGAGCGCGCGGCCGTTGATCGAGAACGGGAACTTGCCCGACTTGATCTCGCGGCCTTCGGCCTTCAGCTGCTGTTCCGTCTTGCCGACCCATGCGATTTCCGGGTACGTGTAGATCACCCACGGAATGCAGTTGTAGTCGATGTGCGGCTTCTGACCGTCGATCACTTCCGCGACCAGCACGCCTTCGTCTTCCGCCTTGTGCGCGAGCATCGGGCCACGCACCACGTCGCCGATCGCATAGACGTTCGGCACCGCGGTACGGCAGTGGTCGTCCACGTCGATGAAGCCGCGCTCGTTCGCCTTCAGGCCGATCGCCTCGAGGCCGAGGTTGTCGGTGTTCGGCACGCGGCCGACCGACACGATCAGGCGGTCGGCGTCGAGCGTCTGCGCGTTGCCGTCCTTGTCGGTGTAGGCGATCGACACGCCGTTCGCCGTCGTCTTCACGTCACCGATCTTCACGCCGAGATGGATGTCGAGGCCTTGCTTCTTGAACAGCTTGGCCGCTTCCTTCGCGAGCGCTTCGTCGGCTGCGCCGAGGAACGCCGGCAGCGCTTCGAGCACCGTCACTTCGGCGCCCAGGCGACGCCACACCGAGCCGAGTTCGAGGCCGATCACGCCTGCGCCGATCACGGCGAGCTTCTTCGGCACCGAGTCGAACGTCAGCGCGCCTTCGTTGTCCGACACGATCTTGTTGTCGACCGGGATGTTCGGCAGGTGACGCGCCTTCGAACCCGTCGCGATGATCACGTTCTTCGCGGTGACGACTTCGGCCTCGCCCTCGCCGCTCACTTCGATCTGCACGCCGGCGTCGGTCTTGCCGGTGAACTTGCCATGGCCCTTCAGCCAGGTGATCTTGTTCTTCTTGAACAGGAACTCGATCCCGCTCGTCATCTTCTCGACGATCGCATCCTTGCGGCCGAGCATCTTCGCGACGTCGATCTTCACGCCGTCGACCGTGATGCCGTGGTCGGCCAGATGATGCGACGTGTTCTCGAACTCTTCCGACGAGGCGAGCAGCGCCTTCGACGGGATGCAGCCGACGTTCAGGCAGGTACCGCCGAGCTTCAGCGCGCCGGCCGGGTTCTTCCACTTCTCGATACAGGCAACGGTCTTGCCGAGCTGCGCGGCGCGAATCGCGGCGATGTAGCCGCCGGGGCCGGCGCCGATCACGACGACGTCAAATTCCTTGGACATGACAATCCTTTCTACTTGTACGCCCGCACGGTCGCGCGTGTACGCGAGCGCGCGGAGCGGGTCAATGCAGTGAGACTCGGCTTACAGGTCGAGCAGCAGGCGTGCCGGATCTTCCAGCGCGTCCTTCATCGCGACGAGCGACAGGACGGCTTCGCGGCCGTCGATGATCCGGTGGTCGTACGACAGTGCCAGATAGTTGATCGGACGGATCACGATCTGGCCGTTTTCAACGACCGGGCGCTCCTTCGTCGCGTGCACGCCGAGGATGGCCGACTGCGGCGGGTTGATGATCGGCGTCGACAGCATCGAGCCGAACACGCCGCCGTTCGAGATCGAGAACGTACCGCCCGTCATTTCCTCGATCGACAGCTTGCCGTCCTTCGCCTTCTGGCCGAATTCGGCGATCTTCTTCTCGATGTCCGCGAGGCTCAGTTGATCGGCATTGCGCAGGATCGGCACCACGAGGCCGCGCGGCGAGCCGACGGCGATACCGATGTCGAAGTAGCCGTGATAGACGATGTCGTTACCGTCGATCGACGCGTTCACGAGCGGGAACTTCTTCAGCGCATGCACGGCCGCCTTCACGAAGAACGACATGAAGCCGAGCTTCACGCCATGTTCCTTCTCGAACTTGTCCTTGTACTTGTTGCGCAGCTCCATGACCGGAGCCATGTTGACTTCGTTGAACGTCGTCAGGATCGCGTTGGTCTGCTGCGACTCGAGCAGACGCTCGGCGATACGCGCACGCAGACGCGACATCGGCACGCGCTGTTCCGGACGATCGTTGAGCCACGTCGTGGCCGACGCCGGCACCTTCACTTCCGGCAGCGACGGCTTTGCAGCGGCGGTCTTCGCCGGTGCGGCGGCCGGAGCAGCCTTCGGTGCGCTGCCAGCGGCCAGCGCGTCGCCCTTCGTGACGCGGCCGTCGCGGCCCGAACCTGCGACGTCGCCTGCCGACAGGCCCTTCTCGGCCAGCAGCTTCGCTGCGGCCGGCGATGCGGCTGCCGAGCTCGATGCAACCGCGGCAGCCGGCTGTGCTGCCGGTGCGGCTGCAGCGGGTGCTGCGGCCGGCTTCACTTCGGCGGCGCCTGCCGCTGCTTCGGCAGCACCTGCCTTCGCTTCGGTGTCGATCGTCGCGATGATCTGGTCGGCGACGACCGTGTCACCGTCGTTCTGCAGCACTTGCGCGAGCACGCCCGCGGCCGGTGCCGGCACTTCGAGCACGACCTTGTCGGTCTCGAGTTCGATCAGGATTTCGTCCTGCGCGACTGCTTCGCCCGGCTTCTTCTTCCACTGCAGCATGGTGGCTTCCGAAACCGACTCCGAAAGCTGGGGGACTTTGACTTCTACGATAGCCATGTGATTTTCCTGGATGCTTAATCTGGGTAATGACGAGGTTCGTGCGATTCCTTCGGCCGATGCGGCGCGCGACGCGCCCGGCGGGCCAAAAGACACGGGAAAGCGCAGCGCGCCTTCCCGTTTCGCTTGACGTCGATTATTTCGCGATCGATGCGCTCTTCAGGCGGCCGAACGCACCTTCGATGAGGGCCTTCTGCTGCTCGTAGTGCTTCGCGTAGTAGCCAACCGCCGGCGAGGCCGAAGCCGGACGGCCGCTGTATGCCAGCTTCTGCCCTTCCTTCATGCCTTCCTTCAGGTGGTGCTCGACGTAGAACCAGGGGCCCTGGTTCTGCGGCTCGTCCTGCACCCAGACCACTTCAGTCGCGTTCTCGTACTTCTTCATTTCGGCTTCGAACTGCTTGTGCGCGAACGGATACAGCTGCTCGATACGGATGATCGCGACGTCGTTCGCCTTCGCTTCGCGGCGATGCGCGACGAGGTCGTAGTACACGCGGCCCGAGCACACCAGCACGCGCTTGACCTTCTTCGCGTCGATGCCGCCGTCGGTTTCGCCCAGCACCGGCTGGAACGAACCCTTCGCGAGTTCCGACAGGTCCGACACCGCTTCCTTGTGGCGCAGCAGCGACTTCGGCGTTGCGACGATCAGCGGCTTGCGGAACAGACGGATCATCTGGCGACGCAGCAGGTGGAAAATCTGTGCCGGCGTCGTCGGTTGAACGACCTGCATGTTGTGATCGGCACACAGCTGCAGGAAACGCTCGATACGCGTCGACGAGTGTTCCGGACCCTGGCCTTCGTAGCCGTGCGGCAGCAGCATCGTGAGACCCGACACGCGGCCCCACTTCACTTCGCCCGACGAGATGAACTGGTCGATCACGACCTGCGCGCCGTTGACGAAGTCGCCGAACTGGGCTTCCCACAGCACGAGCGTGTTCGGCTCGGCGGTCGAGTAACCGTATTCGAAGCCCAGCACCGCTTCTTCCGACAGCACCGAGTCGATCACCGTGAACTTCGCCTGACCGTCGGCGATGTTCTGCAGCGGCACGTACGTGCCGTCGTTCCAGCGTTCGCGGTTCTGGTCGTGCAGCACCGCGTGACGGTGCGTGAACGTGCCGCGGCCCGAGTCCTGGCCCGTCAGGCGCACCGAGTAGCCCGATGCGACGAGCGACGCGAACGCGAGGTGTTCGCCCATGCCCCAGTCGAGCGGCTGGTCGCCGCGCGCCATGTTGCGGCGGTCGTTGATCACGCGCTCGACGAGCGGGTGGACCTTGAAGTTTTCCGGGACCGTCGTGATGCGTTCGCCGAGGCGCTTCAGTTCGGCGAGCGGCACGGCCGTATCGGCTGCATCCGTCCATTTGCGGTTCAGGAACGGAACCCAGTCGACCGCGTACTTGCTCTTGTAGTTCGACAGGACCGGATCGACGGTGTGGTGGCCGTCGTCCATCGCCTTGCGGTACGCCTTCACGTAGTTGTCGGCGTCTTCGGCGGTGATCACGCCCTGTTGCACGAGCTTCTCGGCGTACAGCGCACGGGTGCCCGGGTGCTGCGCGATCTTCTTGTACATCAGCGGCTGCGTGACCGCCGGCGTGTCCTGCTCGTTGTGACCCAGCTTGCGGAAGCAGACGATGTCGATCACGACATCCTTGTGGAACTGCATCCGGTAGTCGATCGCGATCTGGATCGCGAGCACGACGGCTTCCGGATCGTCGCCGTTCACGTGCAGCACCGGCGCTTCGATCATCTTGACCACGTCGGTACAGTACAGCGTCGAGCGCGCGTCGCGCGGGTCGGACGTCGTGAAGCCGATCTGGTTGTTGATGACGATGTGCAGCGTGCCGTGCGTGCCGTAACCGCGCGTCTGCGCGAGGTTCAGCGTTTCCATCACGACGCCCTGGCCAGCGAAGGCCGCGTCACCGTGGATCTGCACCGGCAGCACCTGCAGGCCGTCTTCGTCGCCGCGACGGTCCATCCGTGCCTTCGCCGAACCTTCGACCACCGGGTTCACGATTTCGAGGTGCGACGGGTTGAACGCGAGCGACAGGTGGACCGGGCCGCCTTCGGTCGACACGTCCGACGAGAAGCCCTTGTGGTACTTCACGTCACCTGCCGGCAGGTCGTCGACGTGCTTGCCTTCGAATTCGGCGAACAGGTCGGCCGGCATCTTGCCCAGCGTGTTGACCAGCACGTTCAGACGGCCGCGGTGCGCCATGCCGATGATGATTTCCTGCACACCGGTCTTGCCTGCGTGCTGGACGACTTCGTCCATCGCCGCGATGAAGCTTTCGCCGCCTTCGAGCGAGAAGCGCTTCTGGCCGACGTACTTGGTGTGCAGATAGCGCTCGAGGCCTTCCGCTGCCGTCAGGCGATTCAGGATGTGCTTCTTCTTGTCGATCGAGAAGGACGGCGTCGCGCGGGTCGATTCCAGGCGCTCCTGCCACCAGCGCTTCTGCTCCGGATCGCTGATGTACATGTATTCGGCGCCGATCGTGCCGCAGTACGTGTCACGCAGGCCCTTGACGATGTCGCGCAGCGAAGCCTGGTCGAAACCGAAATACAGGTTGCTTGCGCTGTACGTCTGGTCGAGGTCGCCTTCGGAGAAGTCGTAGAACGCGGGTTCGAGTTCGGGGATGGCGGGACGTTCGCGACGCTTCAGCGGATCCAGATTGGCCCATTGCGAGCCGAGGAAGCGATATGCGCTGATGAGGGACTGGACGTGGACCTGCTTGCGCGCGGTCGCCAGATTGCTCGTGCTTTCGCGCGGGATGAAGGCATTGGCCTTCGCACGCTCGGCAAACGATTCGACGATCGGGAAATGAGCAACGTCATTGGCGTTCGAGCCGTCGGTTGCAGGCACGTTCTGCAGCGCGTCGAAATACTCTCGCCAGTTCTCCGGCACCGATGCCGGATTGTTGAGGTATGCATCGTACAGTTCTTCAACGTACGAAGCATTGCCGCCGAACAGATAGGAGTTCAGCTGAAACTGCTTCATTACATCTGACATTTTACGCTCACCTTTCTTCGAGCTTCTCGAGAAATAGCGGGTTACTCAACCTTCCGCGACACGGCCTGACCGTTTAGCGGATTGCGAATCAAGTCTTGCTTGGAAGGACCTAAAACTTGCGTGCGCGCAGCATATCACAGAACCGATACCGAAGTTCACGGCGAAATGCGGCTGAAAGCACCGCGTGACGGGGTTTCGCCGGATTGCCGCGACTCGCGGGAACAGTGTTTTGCAACCCGCCCGATTGCACACTGCGCAGATGCAAAAAAGGCCGCCCGGAGGCAGCCTTTTTCGTCATGCACGGGAACGGCCGATGCTTAGTCGACCGCGCCTTCGCGGCTCGCGCGGCGACGCTCGTGCTCCTTCAGGAAGCGCTTGCGCAGACGGATCGACTGCGGCGTCACTTCCACGAGTTCGTCGTCGTCGATGAATTCGACCGCGTATTCGAGCGACATCTGGACCGGCGGTACGAGACGCACGGCTTCGTCGGTGCCCGACGCACGCACGTTGGTCAGCTGCTTGCCCTTGATCGGGTTCACGACGAGGTCGTTGTCGCGGCTGTGGATACCGATGATCATGCCCTCATACAGCGCGTCGCCCGGCTTCACGAACATGCGGCCGCGATCCTGCAGCTTCCACAGTGCGTACGCCACGGCGGCGCCGTCGTCCTGCGAGATCAGCACGCCGTTGCGGCGCTCGAAGACCGAGCCGTCCTTGACCGGTGCGTACGAGTCGAAGATATGGCTCATCAGGCCCGTGCCGCGCGTCAGCGTCAGGAATTCACTCTGGAAGCCGATCAGGCCGCGCGCCGAGATCTTGTATTCCAGACGCGTGCGACCGCGGCCGTCCGACGCCATGTCGAGCATTTCGCCCTTGCGGCGACCGAGCTCTTCCATCACGCCGCCCTGATGCTCGTCCTCGACGTCGACGGTCAGCAGCTCGTACGGCTCGTGCCGCACGCCGTCGATTTCCTGCATCACGACGCGCGGACGCGACACGGCCAGTTCGTAGCCTTCACGGCGCATGTTCTCGACGAGAATCGTCAGGTGCAGTTCGCCGCGGCCCGACACTTCGAACACCGTTTCGTCGCCGGTATCCTTCACGCGCAGCGCGACGTTGTGATTCAGTTCCTTCATCAGGCGGTCGCGGATCTGGCGGCTCGTCACGAACTTGCCTTCGCGGCCGGCCAGCGGCGACGAGTTGACGAGGAAGTTCATCGTCAGCGTCGGCTCGTCGACGGTGATCATCGGCAGCGCTTCCGGCGTATCGACCGCGCAGATCGTCGCGCCGATGCCGACGTCTTCGATACCGTTGATCAGCACGATGTCGCCGGCTTCCGCCGACTCGACCTGCACGCGCTCGAGGCCCTTGAACGACAGCACCTGGTTGATCTTGCGGTTCAGCACGTCGCCTTCCGGACCGAAGCGCATCACGACCGGTTGACCCGGCTTGATGCGGCCGCGCGTGATGCGGCCGACGCCGATCCGGCCGACGTACGTCGAAAAGTCGAGCGACGTGATCTGGAGCTGCAGCGGCGCTTCCGGATCGGCCGGGCGAACCGGCACGTGCGCGAGGATCGCCTCGAACAGCGGACGCATGTCGCCTTCGCGGGTCGCCGGATCGAGCGACGCGTAGCCGTTCAGGCCCGATGCGTAGACGATCGGGAAGTCGAGCTGCTCTTCGGTCGCGCCAAGCTTGTCGAACAGGTCGAAGGTCTGGTTGATGACCCAGTCGATCCGCGCGCCCGGACGGTCGATCTTGTTGATGACGACGATCGGCTTCAGACCGAGCGCGAGCGCCTTCTTCGTGACGAAGCGCGTTTGCGGCATCGGACCCTCGACGGCGTCGACCAGCAGCAGCACCGAGTCGACCATCGACAGCACGCGCTCCACCTCGCCACCGAAGTCCGCGTGCCCCGGCGTGTCGACGATGTTGATGTGCGTGCCTTCGTATTCGACCGCGCAGTTCTTCGCGAGAATCGTGATCCCGCGCTCTTTTTCGATGTCGTTCGAGTCCATCACCCGCTCGGCAATCTGCTGGTTCTCGCGGAAGGTGCCGGACTGGCGGAGCAGTTGGTCGACGAGCGTGGTCTTGCCGTGGTCGACGTGAGCGATGATGGCGATGTTGCGAAGGGCGCGGGTCATAGAAACCTGGAAATCGTTGAACGCGCAAACGCGCACGCTCGTCAGTCACCGGGACACGTGCGCGCGCGTTGCAGCTTGGAAACCGCAAATTATAGCACGTGAGGATGTCGAAAGCCGGACTGCCTTTGCAACGCAGCAAACGACGCCTCCCTGCCCTCGTCGCAGACCGGTAAATCGAGCCGGCAGATCGACCGGCCGACACCGCCGACGGCAAGCCGAAAACCCTGACGCCGACACGGGAATTTCAGGACGCGGAGCGCGCCCTCGCCCGTTCGATTAACATTTGCCGCGGCAAGCAATTGTGCCTATACTGCTGCCTAGTCAACTATTGCAGCTTCAGGGTTTTATGTCGGATTCTCCTTCCCAATCGCCTGTTTCGCCGTTGTCCTCGTACCAGATGAACGACAGCGTCGGTTATCTGATGTCGCGCGTGAAATCGGTGATGACCAACCTCGTCACGCAGCGCACGCAGGAAGAGCTCGGCATCACGGGCACGCAGGCGAGCATGCTGTTCATGATCGCGGTCGGCAAATGCTCGACGGCCGCGGAGCTCGCCCGGGAATACGGGATCGACGCGAGCGCGGTCACGCGCCTGCTCGATCGCGTCGAGAAGCGTGGCCTGCTGTCCCGTGTGCGCAGCATCGAGGATCGGCGGGTCGTGCGTCTCGAGCTGACCGACGAAGGCCGCGCGCTGGCGGAACGGTTGCCGCCGGTGTTCCGCAGCGTGCTGGACCAATTGCTGGACGGTTTTACGCCTGAAGAAGTCGGATTCCTGAAGAGCATGCTGCGCCGCATTCTCAGCAACTATTGCGAGACCGCCGGCGGTAGCGTCACGTAATAGTTGCCATAACAATTACTTTCGACAGATTAATGTAAGGAAATCCTTGCAGTGTCCATCATTCATTCCGAGTCAGGGAACAGCGCGATGAAATCCTCCCCGTTGTCCGTGCGCGCCGGGTCGTGCCGCGCCGCCGTTGCCGCCGCGGTCGCCGCGCTGGCACTGGCGGGCTGCGCAAACTACATCGGCATCAAGAGCGACAAGCAGATCGCTCCCGCGTCGCAATTCGAAACCGCCCAGAGCCTGCCCGCCCAGGGCGGCCAGTGGCCGGCACTCGACTGGGCGAACCAGTTCGGCGATCCGCAGCTGCCGAAGCTGATCGACGAGGCGCTCCAGGGCAGCCCGTCGATCGCGCAGGCACAGGCGCGCATCGCGAAGGCGTCGTCGTACATCGAATCGTCGCGCTCGAACCTGATGCCGAAGGCCGAAGCCAGCTATTCGTGGACGCGCGAGCTGTATTCGTCGAACGCGCTGTTCCCGCCTCCGTACGGCGGCCAGTGGTATAGCGAGAACAACGCGCTCGCGAGCGCGTCGTGGGATCTCGACCTGTGGGGCAAGAACCGCGAGCGCCTGCATACGGCCGTGTCGCAGGAAAAAGCCGCCGAAGCCGACATGCAGCAGGCGCGCATCACGCTCGCGTCGTCGGTCGCCCGCACCTACAACTCGCTTGCGCAACTGTATGCGCTGCGCGACATCGCGCAACGCGAGATCACCAACCGTCAGACGGTCGGCAAGATCACCGACGGCCGCGTATCGGCCGGCCTCGACACCAACGTGGAGCGCCAGACCGCACGGGGCAACATCGCGACGACCCAGGCGTCGCTGTCCGACCTCGACGGCCAGATCACGACCGTGCGCTACCAACTCGCCGCGTTGCTCGGCAAGGGGCCGGACCGTGGGCTGCAGATCGCCGCGCCCGTGATGAACCCGACCGGCGAAGTCGCGCTGCCCGGCAACCTGCCGGCCGACCTCGTGTCGCGCCGTCCCGACATCGTCGCCGCGCGCTGGCAGGTCGAGGCCGCGATGCACGACGTGAAGGAAGCGAAGGCGGAATTCTTCCCCGACGTCAACCTCGCTGCCGGCTTCGGCTTCGATGCGTTCGGCTGGGGCAAATTCCTGAATTTCGCGAGCCGCCAGGCGCAGTTCGGCCCCGCCATCCACCTGCCGATCTTCGATGCCGGTGCGTTGCGCGCGCAGCTCAAGGGCCGCTATGCAGACTTCGACCTGTCGGTCGCGAACTACAACCAGACGCTCATCAGCGCGCTGAACGACGTCGCGACGCAGGTCGCGTCGATCCGCGCGGTCGATCGCCAGATGGACGACGCGCAGCGTGCGCTCGACGCGTCGACGCGTGCATACGACCTTGCCGTGATCCGCTACAAGGCCGGCCTGTCGCCACAGCTCCAGGTGCTGACCGCCGACAGCAACCGCCTCGCGTCCGAACAGACGGTGACGAACCTGAAGATGCGCCGGCGCGACATGCAGCTCGCGCTGATCAAGGCGCTCGGCGGTGGGTTCGACGCGACCGGCACGCGGCTCGCCGCGCCCGACGCCGACAAGCAGACAAAACAGGCCGCCAACTGATCCGGCGCCACAACTACGCAGACATTCGAAATAACGGACGGAGAAAATCGCCATGAGCGACCCTCAACAAAACGCCGCCAGCGCACAGGCGCAAAACAACGGGAAGCGCAAACGGATGATGACGCTGCTGATCGCGGTCATCGTGATCGCGGCCATCGCGTACGGTCTGTACTACTTCCTGGTCGCGCGCTTCCATGAAGAGACCGACGACGCGTACGTGAACGGCAACGTCGTGCAGATCACGCCGCAGGTCACGGGTACCGTGATCGCCGTGAAGGCCGACGACACGCAGACGGTCAAGGCCGGCGATCCGCTGGTCGTGCTCGACCCGGCCGACTCGCAGGTCGCGCTGCAGCAGGCCGAGGCCAACCTCGCGCAGACGGTACGCCAGGTGCGCGGCCTGTTCGTCAACGACGACCAGTACCGCGCGCAGGTCGCGCTGCGTCAGTCCGACCTGTCGAAGGCGCAGGACGACCTGCGCCGCCGGATGGCCGTCGCGCAAACGGGCGCCGTATCGCAGGAGGAAATCTCCCACGCACGCGACGCGGTGCGCGCCGCGCAGGCGTCGGTCGACGCGGCGCAGCAGCAGCTCGCCTCGAACCGCGCACTGACCGCGAACACGACGATCGCGTCGCACCCGAACGTGATGGCCGCGGCAGCGAAAGTTCGCGACGCGTATCTCGCGAACGCGCGCAACGTGCTGCCCGCGCCGGTCACCGGGTATGTCGCGAAGCGCTCGGTGCAGGTCGGCCAGCGCGTGTCGCCGGGCAACCCGCTGATGTCGGTCGTGCCGCTGAACGCTGTGTGGGTCGACGCCAACTTCAAGGAAGTTCAGCTCAAGCACATGCGCATCGGCCAGCCGGTCGAATTGACCGCCGACATCTACGGCTCGTCGGCCGTCTACCACGGCAAGGTCGTCGGCTTCTCGGCCGGCACGGGTTCGGCGTTCTCGCTGCTGCCGGCGCAGAATGCGACGGGCAACTGGATCAAGGTCGTGCAGCGCCTGCCGGTGCGTATCGAGATCGATCCGAAGGACCTGGAGAAGCACCCGCTGCGCATCGGCCTGTCGATGCAGGTCGACGTCGATATCAAGGACGAGCGCGGCGACCAGCTGGTCAACGCAAAGAACACCGTCTACGAGACCAGCGTGTTCGCGAAGTACGGCGACGAAGCCGACGCCGAGATCGCGCGCATCATCGCCGAGAATGCCGGCGGCAACGCGCCGGCACCGGCCGCGGCGAAGTCGACCGGCACCGCAAAGATGATGTAACGGCTCCGCTTCCGGAAAACTACCGACATGGCACAGGCTCCTGTCTCCCACCCGCCCCTGCAGGGCGGGCAACTCGTGCTCGGAACGATCGCGGTGTCGCTCGCGGTGTTCATGAACGTGCTCGACACGTCCATCGCGAACGTCGCGATCCCGACCATCTCGGGCGACCTCGGCGTATCGTCCGACCAGGGTACGTGGGTCATCACGTCGTTCGCCGTCGCGAACGCGATCTCCGTGCCGCTGACCGGCTGGCTGACCGATCGCTTCGGGCAGGTTCGTCTGTTCCTCGCGTCGATCATCCTGTTCGTCATCTCGTCGTGGATGTGCGGGCTGGCGCCGAGCCTGCCGTTCCTGCTCGCATCGCGCGTGCTCCAGGGCGCGGTCGCCGGGCCGATGATTCCGCTGTCGCAATCGCTGCTGCTGTCGAGCTATCCTCGCGCGAAAGCGCCGATGGCGCTCGCGCTGTGGTCGATGACGACGCTGATCGCACCGGTCGCGGGCCCGATCCTCGGCGGCTGGATTTCGGATAACTATTCGTGGCCGTGGATCTTCTACGTGAACATCCCGGTCGGCATCGCCGCCGCGCTGGCCACCTGGTCGATCTATCGCACGCGCGAATCCACGGTGCGTCGCGCGCCGATCGACGGCGTCGGCCTCGCGCTGCTCGTCTTGTGGGTCGGCTCGCTGCAGATCATGCTCGACAAGGGCAAGGATCTCGACTGGTTCGCGTCGACGACGATCATCGCGCTCGCGCTGATCGCGGTCATTTCGTTCGCGTTCTTCGTGATCTGGGAGCTGACCGCCGAACATCCGGTCGTCGACTTGTCGCTGTTCCGGATGCGCAACTTCACGGGCGGCACGATCGCCCTCGCGGTCGGCTACGGGCTCTACTTCGGCAACCTCGTGCTGCTGCCGCTGTGGCTGCAGACGCAGATCGGCTACACGGCAACCGATGCAGGTCTCGTGATGGCGCCCGTCGGGCTGTTCGCGATCCTGCTGTCGCCGCTGACCGGCAAGTTCCTGCCGCGCACGGACCCACGCTACATCGCGACCGCCGCATTCCTGACGTTCGCGCTGTGCTTCTGGATGCGCTCGCGCTACACGACCGGCGTCGACGAGTGGTCGCTGACGCTGCCGACGCTCGTGCAAGGCATCGCGATGGCCGGCTTCTTCATCCCGCTCGTGTCGATCACGCTGTCCGGCCTGCCCGGCCACCGCATCCCCGCGGCATCGGGCCTGTCGAACTTCGTGCGGATCATGTGCGGCGGCATCGGCACGTCGATCTTCCAGACCGCGTGGGACCACCGGAACAATTTCCACCACGCGCAACTGGTCGAGCAGACCAACCCGTACAATCCGACGTTCAACCAGGCCGTCACGCAGATGGGCAACCTCGGGCTGACGCAGGACCAGGCGCACGGTCTCATCAACAACATGGCCACGCAGCAGGCCGCGCAACTCGGCGTGAACGACCTGTTCTACATCTCCGCGGCGATCTTCGTGCTGCTGATCGGACTGATCTGGATCACGAAGCCCGAACGCGCGGGCGGTGGCGATGCGGGTGCGGCGGCGTCGGCTGCACACTGAGCACCGCGCTCGAACGCACACGCCAAACAAAAAGCCCGGTCGATTTCGACCGGGCTTTCTTTCATGCCGACGGCGCTTGCGCGCCGTGCATCACGCTGCCGTCACGACGAGGCGTTCAGGTGCCAGCACGCCGTTGGCCTTGCGAGCCACGCCGAGCAGCCGTGCCGCGTCGTACACGCGCACACGCTCGCCCTCCGCCGCGTCGATCGAATCGAGCGCCGACAGCGGCAGACGCTGGCCGTGCAGGAACCGCTTCGCGCAGGCTTCGTCGAGACGCACCAGCGGAAACGTCGACAGCAGCGCGTCGACCGGCTGAAGCCACGCATCGCGCGCCGCTTCGGCGGCGTCGGACAGCGCGTCGAGCGTCACCGCATGTTCGAGCGTCAGCGCGCCGACGCCCGTGCGACGCAGCATCGTCAGATGCGCGCCGCAACCGAGCGCTTCGCCGATATCCTCCGCCAGCGTGCGCACATACGTCCCCTTGCTGCAAGTCACGCGAAACGTCACGTCCGGCAGGTCGCAGGCCAGCAGATCGAGCGCATGGATCGTCACGTTGCGGCCTTCCCGTTCGACGGTCTGGCCCGCGCGCGCATATTCATACAGCGGCTTGCCGTCGCGCTTGAGCGCCGAATACATCGGCGGCACCTGCACGATCTCGCCGGTAAAGCGCGCGAGCGCTGCCTCCACTGCCGTCCGGTCGCATTCGACGACGCGCGTGTCGAGCACGTCGCCTTCGGCATCGCCGGTGGTCGTGCGCACGCCGAGACGCATCGTCGCTTCGTAGGTCTTGTCCGCTTCCAGCAAGTCCTGCGAGAACTTCGTCGCCTCGCCGAAGCACAGCGGCAACAGCCCCGAGGCCAGCGGATCGAGCGTGCCGGTATGGCCGGCTTTCTTCGCGAGAAGCAGGCGCTTCGCGCGAATCAGGGCGTCGTTACTCGACAGGCCGACCGGCTTGTCCAGCAGGAGGACGCCGTCCAGCGCGCGCCGCGGCACGCGTGGACGCTGAGGAGCTGCAGTCGTCATGGTGCGCGCGCGCTCACTCGTCCTTCGCGGGCGCGTCGGCTTCGTCGTCGTCCTTCGCGCGCGTCGAGTTGGCTTCCTTGATCAGACGCGACATTTCCACCGCCTTTTCGATCGTCTGGTCGTAATGGAAATGCAGCGTCGGCACCGTATGAATGTGCAGGCGCTTGAACAGCAGGTTGTGCAGGTGACCCGATGCGTGATTCAACGCTTCCTGCGTCTTGTCCGGATCGCCGGTGAGCGCCGTGAAATAGACCTTCGCGTGCGCATAATCCGGCGTGAGCTCCACGCTCTGGATGGTCACGATGCCGATGCGCGGGTCCTTGACCTCGCGCATGATGAGTTCGGACAGATCGCGTTGAATCTGGTCTGCAATCTGAACGTTGCGATTGGGGGAAGTACGTTTCCTGGACATGATCGATCCGTGATCCGTTTATCAGGATAAAGCGGCGCGCCGCTGGCACGCCACCATGAAAATGGGCGGGACAGGCCCAAGCCTGCCCCGCCCACGAGCCGATACGCGACGATTACAGCGTACGTGCGACTTCGGTCACTTCGAAGACTTCGAACTGGTCGCCTTCGATGATGTCGTTGAAGTTCTTCACCGACATACCGCACTCGAAGCCTTGCTTGACTTCCTTCACGTCGTCCTTGAAGCGCTTCAGCGATTCGAGTTCGCCCGTGAAGATCACGACGTTGTTGCGCAGCACGCGAACCGACGACGAGCGCTTGACGATACCGTCGGTGACCATACAGCCGGCAACCGTACCGACCTTCGGCACCTTGAACACCTGGCGCACCTCGACCATGCCCGTCACGACTTCGCGCTTCTCCGGCGCCAGCATGCCCGACATCGCGGCCTTCACCTCATCCACTGCGTCGTAGATGATGTTGTAGTAGCGAATGTCGATACCGTTCGCTTCGGCCAGCTTGCGCGCCTGTGCATCCGCACGCGTGTTGAAGCCGATGATGACCGCCTTCGATGCCGTCGCGAGGTTGACGTCGTTTTCGCTGATGCCGCCCACCGCGCTGTGCACGATCTGCACGCGCACTTCGTCGGTCGACAGCTTGAGCAGCGACTGCACGAGTGCTTCCTGCGACCCCTGCACGTCCGCCTTGATGATGAGCGGCAGGTTCTGCACTTCGCCTTCGCCCATCTGCTCGAGCATGCTTTCCAGCTTCGCGGCCTGCTGCTTCGCCAGCTTGACGTCGCGGAACTTGCCCTGACGGAACAGCGCGATTTCGCGTGCCTTGCGCTCGTCCGGCAGCACGATCACTTCCTCGCCCGCACCCGGCACTTCCGACAGACCCTGGATTTCGACCGGGATCGACGGGCCGGCTTCCTTCGTCGGCTTGCCGTTCTCGTCGAGCATCGCACGCACGCGGCCATAAGCCGTGCCTGCCAGCACGATGTCGCCGCGGTTCAGCGTACCGGACTGCACCAGGATCGTCGCGACCGGGCCCTTGCCCTTGTCCAGCTTCGCTTCGATCACGATGCCCTTGGCCGGCGCCTCGACCGGTGCCTTCAGTTCCAGCACTTCGGCCTGAAGCAGCACGTTCTCGAGCAGGTCGTCGATACCGGCACCCGTCTTCGCCGACACCGGCACGAACGGCGAATCGCCACCGTATTCTTCCGGCACGACGCCTTCCGCGACCAGTTCCTGCTTGACGCGGTCAGGGTTCGCTTCCGGCTTGTCGATCTTGTTGATCGCCACGACGATCGGCACGCCACCCGCCTTCGCGTGAGCGATGGCTTCCTTCGTCTGCGGCATCACGCCGTCGTCCGCAGCCACCACCAGCACGACGATATCGGTCGCCTTCGCGCCGCGTGCACGCATTGCCGTGAACGCCTCGTGACCCGGCGTATCGAGGAACGTGATGACACCGCGCGGCGTTTCGACGTGGTATGCGCCGATGTGCTGCGTAATGCCGCCCGCTTCGCCCGCTGCAACCTTCGCGCGGCGGATGTGGTCGAGCAGCGAGGTCTTGCCGTGGTCGACGTGACCCATCACGGTGACGACCGGCGGACGCGGCAGTTGCTCCGCATCGGTACCGGTCTCGCCTTCGACCAGCAGTGCTTCCGGATCGTCCAGCTTCGCGGCGACCGCACGGTGGCCCAGTTCCTCGACGACGATCATCGCCGTTTCCTGGTCCAGCACCTGGTTGATCGTGACCATCTGGCCCATCTTCATCATCACCTTGATGACTTCGGAGGCCTTGATCGACATCTTGTGCGCGAGATCGGCAACCGAGATGGTTTCCGGCACGTGCACTTCACGCACGATCGGCTCGGTCGGCGCCTGGAACGTCGATGCGCTGTCCTGGTGACGGCCGCGCCCCTTCGGGCCGCCGCGCCAACCGCGGTCGACGCCGCCGCTCGAATCGCCGCGCGTCTTGATGCCGCGGCGCTTGGCCGCGTCGTCCTGCCAGCCGCCCTTGCCGCCACCCGGCTTCTTGTTGCGGTCGCCCGCGCCTGCCGGTGCCTGCGTCGTCGCCGGCGCTGCGCCGGCCGGCTTCTTCACGGCCGGGCGTGCCTGCGCGCCTGCGCCTGCCGGCTTGGCCGGCTTGTGCAGCGTGCCCTTCGCTTCGGCCGGCTTCGGCGGTTCCACCGGCTTCGGCGGCTCGACTGCCTTGACCACGGCCTTGCGCGGCGTGTTCATCATTTCGCGGATCGCGCGTGCCTCGGCTTCTGCCGCCGCACGACGCTTGCTGATCTCTTCCTGCTCGGCCCGCGCCTTGTCGGCCGCCTCGCGGGCAGCGTCCTCGGCCTTCTTCGCCGCTTCACGCTGGGCCGCACGTTCGGCGGCCGCGCGCGCTTCGTCCTGCGCGGACTGCGCACCGGCTGCTTCCTGCTGGGCTTCGGCGGCCTGCTGGGCAGCAGCCTGCTGTGCCGCTGCGGCTTCGGCCGCGGCGCGCTTCGTCGCTGCTTCTTCCTCGGCACGACGGCGCTCGGCTTCGGCCGCTTCCTCGCGGGCACGGCGCTCGGCTTCCTCGCGCTCGAGGCGTTCCTGGCGCTCGCGCAGTTCCTGCGCCTGCTTTTCGAGCAGCTCCGCCTCGCGGCGCGCTTCTTCCTCGCGACGCTTCAGATCCGCATCGTCATCCGCTTCGGCAACCTGCGCCTGACCCTGTTCCGCACCCTCGGCCACGTCGTCGCGCTTGACGAACGTACGCTTCTTGCGGACCTCGACCTGAATGGTGCGAGCCTTGCCCGTCGCGTCAGACTGCTTGATCTCCGACGTATGCTTGCGGGTCAGCGTGATCTTGCGCTTGTCGCCGTCGGTTGCGCCGTGCGACTTGCGCAAATGATCGAGCAGACGCGCCTTGTCCGCCTCGGACAGCGCATCGTCTTCACTCGCTTTCTGGACGCCCGCTGCCTGCAGCTGTTCGAGCAGCACACCAGCAGGCATTTTCAGTTCCGCGGCAAATTGGGCTACGTTGTTACTCGCCATTCATTCCTCTTAGTGCAAGGACCGATTCCTTGCGGTTAGCATCGGGTCAGGCCATACGGCCGCCATCAAATCAGTGCGCCATGGTCATTTCTCACTGGAACCAGTGTTCACGTGCTTTCATGATCAACGCCTTAGCGGCATCCTCTTCCATCCCGGTCATGTCGACCAGTTCATCCACAGCCAGCTCGGCGAGATCGTCGCGCGTCTGCATGCCGTGTTCGGCCAGCTTCGCGAGCAACTCCGGCGTGACGCCGTCGAGGCCCTTCAAATCCAGCGCTGCGTTTTCGACCTTTTCTTCGTTCGCGATCGCCATCGTCAACAGTGCGTCGCGTGCGCGGTTGCGCAGCTCGTGCACGGTGTCCTCGTCGAATGCCTCGATTTCGAGCATTTCGTTGAGCGGCACGTAAGCGATCTCTTCGAGGCTCGTGAAGCCTTCGTCGATCAGGATGTCGGCAACTTCTTCGTCGACGTCGAGACGCGCCATGAACAGCGAACGCAGTCGATCGCGCTCTTCACCCTGCTTCAGGGCGGACTCGTCCGGCGTCATGATGTTGATCTGCCAGCCGGTCAGCTCGCCGGCAAGGCGAACGTTCTGACCGCTGCGGCCGATCGCGACAGCCAGCTCGTTTTCGTCGACGACGACGTCCATCGAGTGCTTTTCTTCATCGACGACGATCGACTGGACGGCTGCCGGCGCGAGCGCGCCGATCACGAACTGGGCGGGATCCTCGGACCATAGCACGATGTCGATGTTTTCGCCACCGAGCTCGTTGCGCACGGCCTGCACGCGCGAACCGCGGATGCCGACGCAGGTGCCGATCGGATCGATCCGCTTGTCGTAGGCGATCACGCCGATCTTCGCGCGCACGCCCGGATCGCGAGCGGCTGCCTTGATCTCGAGCAGGCCCTGCTCGATTTCCGGCACTTCCATCTCGAACAACTTCATCAGGAACTCGGGCGCCGTGCGCGAGAGTTCGATCTGCGGGCCGCGCGCGGTGCGGTCGACCTTCGCGATGTATGCACGCACGCGGTCACCCACGCGCAGGTTTTCCTTCGGGATCAGCTGGTCGCGACGCAGCAGCGCTTCGACACGACCCGATTCGACGATGAAGTTGCCCTTGTCGAGGCGCTTCACCGTGCCCGTCATGATCTTTTCGCCGCGCTCGAGATAATCGTTCAGGATCTGCTCGCGCTCGGCATCGCGCACCTTCTGCAGAATCACCTGCTTGGCGGCTTGCGCGCCGATACGGCCGAACTCGATCGACGGCACCGGCTCCTCGATGAATTCGCCGACTTCGACGTCGGGGTTCTGCTCACGCGCTTCGAACAGCAGGATCTCGCGATCCGGCTCCTGCAAGCCTGCCTCGTCGGGCACGACGAGCCAGCGACGGAAGGTTTCGTGCTCGCCGCTTTCGCGATCGATATGGACGCGGATTTCGGCGCCTTCGTCGAACAGCTTCTTGGAAGCGGACGCGAGCGCAGCCTCGAGGGCGCCCAGCACCACATCCTTGTCGACGTTTTTCTCGCGCGCCAGCGCATCCACCAGCATCAACACTTCGCGACTCATTATTTGCGGCTCCTAAAGTCAACTTGCGGAATCAGGCGGGCTTTGTCGATATCGGCCAGCGTGAAATCCAGCATGGCTGCCTCGCCCTTCTTCCTCTCAAATTCCAAACCGATCGTTTCGCCATTCGGCGCGTGCAGAATGCCCCGGTACGTCTTGCGCCCGTCCAGCGGCTTTTTCAAGGTCACGGAAACTTCGCTACCGGCGAAGCGCTCGAAGTCGGCCAGCTTCTTCAACGGGCGGTCGAGCCCCGGTGACGAGACTTCGAGCCGTTCGTAATCGATGTTTTCGACCGTCAAGACGTGCTGGAGCTGACGCGTGACCTTTTCGCAATCTTCGAGCGAGATGCCGGCAGGCTGATCGATATAGATGCAAAGCATGCCGCGCCCGGTGCGCTCGAGATCCACCAGCTCGTAGCCGAGCCCGGTGACCGTGGTTTCTATCAGTTCCGTCAGTTGCACAGTGTCCTCTCAGGTGTTCGCGCCCGCCGCTCGCGATTCACCCGCGGGCGCGCGCCTTAGCCGGCGCAGGAAGCGCTACCCGAGATGCCTAACCGTTTCAGCAAAAAAAAATGGGCGGAACGCCCATCTTCTTACTGGTGGTCGCACCTGAGCCGCACATTGAATCCGTACGCCCAGCGACTCCGCGATTATAGCGATTTTTGGCGCAAACGCCAAGCCAGGCGGTAAAAGCAGCGTCCAGCCCGCCTTTACCGACCAAAAATGCGAAACCGGACTGTCCGACCAGGCGGCACAATCCGCGCAGCGCGTATATATACAGTCAAAAGCAAACCGCGCAACGCGAGATGCCGATGCAACCCGACTCGCGCCAGTATTGCGGGCACACCGGCGGCTTCACGCCGCCGACCGCCGGAAACGCTCAGCGACCGCGCGAGCGATTACGCTGCGGACGCTGGCCGCCGCGCGCACCACCGCCACCGTTGCCGGCGCCTTCGGCGCGATTGCCGTTCGGATTGCGGTTGCCGCCCTTGCCGCCGCCGCGCTTGCCGCCCGCGCCTTCACGCTTGGGGCCGGCGCCATACGACGCACGATTGCCATCGACATCGCGACCGCCGCCCGAGCGGTTGCCGTAGCCCGACGGCGAAACCGGCAGGCTGCCGTAGCCGCTCAGGCCAGGCAAGCCCGGGGCGCCACGTCGACCGCCACCGCGACGCGGCTGATCGAGCTGACCATGCGTCGTCAGCACCGGCTCGCGGCCAATGAAGCCCATCGACGTCTGCATCGGATCCGGCTGGCGGCGCTCGGCCTGCCCGCCACCACCACGCTTGCCCTTTTCCTCGGACGGCGCCTTCAGGCCGACGGTCGCCATCAGCTTGCGCACCTGCGCTTCGTCGAGCTCCTCCCAACGACCGCGCTTCAGGCCGCGCGGCAGCGGAATCGGACCGTGACGCGTACGGATCAGGCGACTCACCATCAGGCCGGCCGCCTCGAACATCCGGCGCACTTCGCGGTTGCGGCCTTCGGCCAGCGCGACGTGATACCAATGGTTCGTGCCCTCGCCGCCGCCGTCGCGGATGCGCAGGAAGTTCGCCGGGCCGTCATCGAGTTCGACGCCGTGCAGCAGCTTCTGCCGCATCCCTTCGGACAGTTCGCCGACGACGCGCACCGCATACTCGCGCTCGACGCTGTAGCGCGGATGCATGAAACGGTTTGCGAGATCGCCCGACGTCGTGAGCATCAGCAGGCCTTCGGTGTTGAAGTCGAGACGACCCACCGCGAGCCATTTCGCCGTCTTCATCGGCGGCAGGCGATCGAACACCGACGGACGACCCTCCGGGTCGGCGTGGCTGACGATCTCGCCCGTCGGCTTGTGGTACAGCAGCACGCGCGGCGGCTTGTTCGGCAGCTTGCGCTTGACCGGCTTGCCGTTGATGCGGACCTGGTCGGTCGGCATGATGCGCTGGCCGATGTGCGCGGGCTCACCGTTCACCGACACGCGGCCGGCGACGATCAGCTCTTCCATTTCACGGCGCGAGCCCATGCCGGCTTCCGCGAGCACCTTGTGGAGCTTCGGCGCGTCGTCGTCCGGCGACAGCACGCGCTTGTTCGTCGGCTGGTTGCGGCCGCGACGCAGCATCGGCGCACGTACGCCGCTGCCGCCGGCCGAATTGTCCGCATCGAACGCCGGCGACGTCACATAGGCGAACAGGTCGTCCTGCGACGCCGCGTCGCCGTCGGCCTTCGCTGCGCCGCCCTCGGCCTTCGCCGACCCGCCGCGCCGCGCCTGGCCGCCTTGCCCGCCCTGGGCACCCTTGGCCGCACCTTCGCGCTTGCCGGCCGGCTTGCGGCCGCCCTTGGCCGCGCCTTCCTTGCGCGGCGCGCGTGCGGGCTGAGCTTCCGCGGCCGGCTGCGCATCCGCGCCTTCGCCGCCCTGCGACTCGCCTTCGCCCTTCGACTTGGCCGCCGCACGGCGGCGCGCGATCAGGCTGCGCGGGCCGCGCCGCAGGCCGCGGCGGGGACGCTCGTCACCACCCGCGGCCTGAGCATCCTGCTCCGGCGCATCGTCGGCACGCGCGGCCTGCACGGCAGGCGCGGACGATTCAATATCGTGGATATCAGTCAAAACAACCTCAAAATGTCAGGTCTCGCGCCCGGCTCGGGCGCGGCAAGAAGTCGGCCGCGATCAGGCGCGGCGCTGTTCGGGTTCTGCTTCGTCGTCCGGCAGTGCGTCGGCGCCGATGGGCGCGCTGGCACTGCGTACGGCATCGGCGAGGCTGTCGGACGTATCGTCCAGCAGTTCGCCGTCCGCGGGACGGGAGCGTGAGGCGTCAGCGTGGCCAGGCTCGCCCGGCATGTCGCCGGCCGCTTCCGCTCCGTCTCCGGCAACCGCGTCGGCGGCCGGTTTGCGATCTTCCTCGTTCCCTTCCGCGCGCAGCGACTCGGGCTGCTCGCCGGCCGGCGCTACTTCGGCGCCGCCCTGTTCCATCTGAACGCGATCAGCTTCCAGCGTATCGCGGTTCGGCATTTCCTGCGTCGCCGCACCTTCCGCTGCGGCGTCGCCCGGCAATTCATCCGGCTGCATGTGCGACACGTCGGCCGCCGCTTCGCCGGCTTCCGGCACCGCGTCCGCTACCGGCGCGTCGCCATCGAAGTCCATCGCCTGCTGCGCGAGCAGCGCGGCCTCGATGTTCGCGGCCGGCTCCTCGAGCGCCGGCAGGTCGTCGAGCGCCTTCAGGCCGAGATCGTCGAGGAACTGCTTGGTCGTCGCGTACAGCGCCGGACGTCCCGGCACGTCGCGATGCCCGATCACCTCGATCCAGCCGCGATCCTCGAGCTGCTTGACCACCTGCGTATTGACCGTGACGCCGCGAATCTCTTCGATGTCGCCGCGCGTGACGGGTTGCCGATACGCGATGATCGCGAGCGTTTCGAGCACCGCGCGCGAATATTTCGGCGGTTTCTCGGGATGCAGCCGGTCCAGATAATGGCGCATCGCCGGCTTGCTCTGAAAGCGCCATCCGGTTGCCAGCGCCACCAGTTCGACACCGCGACCGGACCAATCCTGTTTCAGATCTTCGAGCAACGTGCGGACCGTGTCAGCCGACACGCCGTCGGCAAAGAGCTTGCGCAAATCGCCGAGTTTCAGCGGTTCTTGCGCGCAGATCAAGGCAGTCTCGAGGACGATCTTCGCCTCTTGGGTATTCATGCAGCTAGGCCAGACCCTGTGGTCAAACGAACCGGATCAACAAACAGACGAAAGGAACGGAAGACGCGCTCGCCCGATTCTGATCGGTCATATTGATGGGAGCACGAACCGGGGGCGGCGAACCAACTTCAAGCCAGGCCCAAACCGGACGGAACAGCACGGCTCAACGACGGAACCGCGTGACTGAGCGCCATCTTACGCAAAATTGCCCGGTGCGTAAAGATGAGCCGAACGGCCCGTCGCCCGCACGCCGCAGCAGCTCCGCCCCCGCTTCAACGCAGGCCCGCGCCGCGCGCGAGGAACGCCCGCAAGCGCTCGACGCCCGCGTCGAGCCGCACCGGATCGCACGCGTAGCACCAGCGCACGAACCCTTCCCCTTCCGGGCCGAACGCGCGCCCCGGCGCCAGCCCAAGCCCGGCCTCGCGCACCAGCGACTTGCAGAACGCGAGACTGTCGTCCGCGCCCGGCAGGCGCAGGAACAGGTACATCGCGCCCGGCGGAGGCGGCACATCGACGCCCGGCAACGTGCGCAGCGCGGCGACCAGGTGGTCGCGCGCGCCACGCAGCGCCGCAACGAACGACTGCACGAACGATTCGCCGTCGCGCAGCGCGACTTCCCCCGCGGCCTGGATGAAACCCGGCGCACACGACGTGTTGTATTCGACCAGCTTCGACAAATCGCCCATGATCGACGCCGGCGCGACCAGCCATCCGAGCCGCCAGCCCGTCATCGCCCAGGCCTTCGAGAACGAATTCACGACGATGACCCGCTCGTCGCGCGACGCGATGTCGAGAAACGACGGCGCGCCGTCCGCGCCGAACGCGAGCCGTTCGTACACCTCGTCGGAAACCACCCAGATGCCGTGACGCCGGCAATGCGCGAGGACGGCCCGCTGGTCGTCGCGGGACATCGTCCAGCCGGTCGGATTGTTCGGCGAGTTCACGAACAGCATTCGCGTGCCGGGCGTCAGCGCCGCGAGTAGCCGGTCGATGTCGAGCCCCCAGCCCTCATCGCCATGGCGGAGCGGCATGCACTCGACCTGTGCACCGAGAATCTTCGGGATTTCAACGAGGTTCGGCCAGAGCGGCGTGACCGCGACGACACGATCGCCCGGACTGACCAGCAGCTGCGCGGCCAGCATCAGCGCGCTCACACCCGAACTCGTCACGGCGATCGCGTCGGCCGCGGTCGCGCCGTGACGCGCGCTCACATAGGCCGCAATCGCGTTGCGCAACGATACCGTGCCGAGGTTGTGCGTGTAGAAGGTTGCTCCGTCCCGGAGCGCCGCGGCAGCCGCGTCCCGAATGAATGCCGGCGTCACGCGATCGGATTCGCCGAACCAGAATGGCAGCACGTCGGGCACGCCGAAGCCGGCGTTCGCGACTTCCCTGATCAGCGAAGGACGCAGCGCGCGGACCGCGCTGCGTGCCGTCGGCTCGCCCGTCGCCGGGCCGACATCTGCGGAATACGTCATCGAGAACCGCCACCGAGGAACACGATCCGCGTAGTGTACCGGCGTGCGCGCCGGATCAGCACCCTCAATCGAGGTCTTCCGCCCGCGCCGGCATCTGGCGCACGAGTTCCCAGATCGCCTGCGCGGCCGGCGACAGCGACCGGTCGCGGCGGCGCACCAGCTCGACGGTGCGCTCGGTACGCGGCGTCAGCGGCCGCGCGACCAGCGACGATCCCGCCGGCAGCGGCAGCGACAGCCACGGCTGCACGCTCACGCCGACACCGGCCTCGACGAGCCCGAATACCGTCGCCGAATGCCCGAGCTCCTGCATGACCGTCGCGTTCACCCGATGGGCTGCCAGCGCGGCGTCGATCAATGGCCGGCTTCCGGACGCGTGATCGAGCAGGACGAGGCGCTCGCCGTCGAGCGCCGTCCAGGGCACCTCGGCCCGCGCCGCGAGCGGATGATCGGCGCGCGCGACCAGGCAGAACGAGTCGGTCATCAACGGTTCGCACACGAGATCGGCAACGGTGAGCGGCCCGATGACGACGCCGAAATCGACCTCGCTCGACTTCACCTTTCGCAGCACGTCGCTCTGCACGTCGTCGCGCAGGCCGAGCGTGACGAACGGAAACTGGCGCTCGCAGGCCGCGACGACGCGCGGCATCAGCCGGCACGCAATCGTCGGGCTCGCGGCGACGATCACGCGCCCCCGCCGCTGCTCGCCGATCTCGCGAATCTCGCGCAGCGTGTCGTCGAGATCGTCGATCAGGCGGGACACACTCGCGATCAGGTTCCCCCCGACGTCGGTCAACTGCACGTCGCGGGTCGTCCGGTCGATCAGCTTCAGCCCGAGCTCGGCCTCGAGTTCGCGCACGCAACGGCTGACCGCGGACTGCGTGAGTCCGATCTCGTCACCCGCGCGACTGAAGCTCCGGAGCCGCGCAACCTCGATGAATACGCGAAGCTGGCGCAGCGTAACGTTCATCCCCTCACCTCATCAATCGTCGATATCGATGCACGATTTTAATGCACGAAATCAGCGTCGATTGGCGAATGCCGCACCGGCCGCACATGTTTCGCTGCGGTGCAATATCCACGGAAACGCACGTGGCGCGGGCGAATTGCACAAGATTGGTGATTGTCCTGATTTGCTGACGGGTTATTTTGGCGTCTTATACGCCCCTAGCTGACTTAGCCGTTAGCCCGCTGCCAAGCGGCTCTCGAGGGAATCGCCTCCGACATGGCACGCATCGTGCTTTACCTGACGCACAGGGCGCAGGTCGAGTCGGACGGAAGGCAGAAACGCCGCTGCCGGTCAACCGGACGCCCCCACCCGGCACTCGACACTCGAGTGCTTGAAGAGTGCGCGGCGCAGGGCAGCGCACCGGAGTTAGCTTCGCTGAGGTGAGGACATGATGCTGTTCGACGATTTGAGAGATAACGAGTGGGCGCTGGTCGAAGGTCTGTTTTGCTCGGAACCCGCACGCAGTGAACGGCGCGGCCGCCCCCGCGTGGAGGCCCGCTCGGTGGTAAACGCCGTGCTGTGGGTACTGTCGACCGGTGAAGGCTGGTCGAAGCTGCCGGGTCGCTATCCGTCGCCGCCGACCTGCCGCCGTCGCTTCGACGAATGGCAGGCGGACGGGACGCTCGCCGAAATCGTCAAGCGCCTCGGCACGAGCGGCCGCCAGATCTCGCTGCGCGGGCGCATCGGGGCAAGCGCGGCGAAGCCGCCTGCACCGCCGAGCCGCGACCGGTTGCGCGGCGCCTTCTGGACCAATCCGGAATCCTGGCGCGCCCCCGTGAAGATGGCGTAACGCATGCTCGATCGGGCGGCTTCGGCCGCCCGGTTTCTTTCGGCGCCACGCGCTTTGCGCGGCGCCCACGTCGTCGTCGATTACCGCTGTCGTGCCGCGATACATCTATTTACTATTATTTACAGCAAGCCTGCACTCCCGCGCTTACCTTAGCGTCATATCAACAAGCCGCGCCGATGGCTTGAAGGGAGCCCCGCCATGAAAACAATGTCACTGCTCGTCGCATGCGGCATTGTCATTTCGCTGGCGCTGACCGCCCCCGCTCACGCCGACGATCGCGCGAAGCCGCCTCACCGCCAGCAGGATCACCGAAACACCCTTCGCCAGCAACCGCCCGCCACGTCGCTCAATCGACAGACCGTGCCGCGCGGCGATTTGCGCGGCGACATCGCCAGCAACGCACGCGCGCGCATCGGCTCGCAGCCGACAGATCTGCCGCGTCATCCGTAGTCCACAGGATTTCGTCAAAGAAAATTCCCGAATCCGGGAACTGCTCGACATACGACGAGTCACATCCGTTGCCATGAGCACAGCGTGGCAACAGCAAAAGTATCCGGTACGCCCGTATCCTCGCGATACGGGCTTTTTTTTGAATGCCGCCGGCGACGGCGCGAGGTCAGGAGTGCGCCGCTACAGGCGGCTTTCGAGAATCGCCACGGCGCTCGCTTCGCTTAACGCGTAGTCGTCCATACGGCGATCGGTCCAGGAAAGTAATTTCTCGTCGCGCTCGAGGCGCGCGCATTCGGCCCGACCACTATCGGTCAGCACCGCGATGTCGACCGGCGCATGGAAACCGGGCGCGGGGGCAACCGTCTTCTGCCTGACCGTGTCCATCAGCCCCAGCGACCGAAGATACTCGAACACGCCCGGGCGGCGCGCCCACGGTACCTGGCGGTACTGCACTCGTCTCAATGCGTCGAGCACCGCTTCGTTGGAATACGTGGCCATCTCGATTCTTTCTTAAAGTGCAGCGACAATGCGAAGCGGCGCGCCGGGCGGGAGCTCCACCCGCCGATACCGCCACCGATTCTGGGGGCCGACGTTCGGCATCGCGTCAGGGCCGGATCGTCAGCCGTCCATAAAAAGACACCATACCCCAATCAAATTGATTCTGTTCGATTCATTTGTACTTCTCTTCATCGGTTTCATGCTCTTCCGCAAGCGGCGGAGACTCATCGCGATCGCCAGCGTCGCGCTGCTCTGGCTGCTCGCGACAGGCTGGCTCACCGCGCCACTCATCGCATGGACCGAGGCGGGCGTGACGCCGGTCGAGCGCCCCGACATGCACGGCCGCACCACACTGATCATCATCGGCATTGGCACACGGCGCAGCGACACCGGCCTGCGGCCGCCGCCCGACGGCGAAGCACGCATCCGCACGACCGCGGCGCTCTATCGCACGTGCCGCGAGCAGGCCACCCGCTGCACCGTGGTGATGTCGGGCGGCGACCCTCAACATCACGGCGAAACCGAGGCGGCGGTCTACGGGCGCCGCCTGATCGCGGAAGGCGTCGCTCCCGGCGACCTCGTTCTGGAGCCGGACAGCCGTACCACCTACGAAAATGCGAAATTCACCGCTTCTATACTACGCTCACAACATGACGACTCGCGCATTCTCGTTGCATCGTCCTACCAGATGCGTCGCGCATTGCTCGATTTCCGCCACTTCGGCATCGATCCGCAGCCCGTTTATTCCAATCGCCGGCGCGCGCAAACGGGCTGGCTGCCCCGCTGGCACAACCTGGAAGATGCGAATCAGGCATTGCACGAGCTGATCGGTATCGCGCAGTTCCACGTCTACCGATGGCTCGGCTGGTTTTGACGGCGACGCGTGCAGCGAACGCGCAAACGACTGCGCCGCTCGGGATGGCATGCGCATGACGGAATGCACGAAGTGTTGCGCGACTTCAACGGGGCCTTGCGCTGCACGCCGATCCGGTGCACATTGATCCGTCACTTTTGTTACACTCGACACGCACTCGATTGCAGTCGCCAGACAAAACGGCAACATTCGGGTTCATCACCACTTAGCGGAGGTAAAGCAATGAAGAAGACGTCCCTGGCTATTCTGGTCGCGATGTCGGCGCTGACTGGCGCAGCGTATGCGCAAGAGAGCACGCAAATCCAGACCATCACCGACCCGGCCAAGATCGCCGAGATCGAGCAGCGCGCACAGGCACTGCAACAGCAGCAAGCAGCCGAGGCTGCACAGCCGGCGGTGCAGGAAGAGCACCACGGCAAGAAGGCTGCTCACCACAAGGCAGCGAAGAAGGCTGGCAAGAAGGCCGCCAAGGCCGCTCCGGCAGACGCTGCCAGCCAGTAAGTTCGGCGGCACCGCACAAGCGAAAAGCCGAATCCGGGCAACCGGGTTCGGCTTTTTTGGTTGCGGCGCCTGCGCGCTGTGCTAAAGTCGCGCACCGAAATTTTCCACCCGTGCGCACCCCGGTGCGGAGGACAGCATGAGCAACATTCAACTCGACATCGAGTGGACCGACGCAGCCACTCGCAAGATCAAGCAACTGATGCCGCGCGGCTCGGACGACGCCTTCCTCGCGCTGCCGCCGATCGAGTGCCTGCCGATGGAGGGCGACGTAATTTTCCTCGGTCCGCAAGGCAAGCAGCAACCGTTTATCGTCGCCGAACGTCAGTATCACCACGACGGCGACGCCGACTGGACGATCATCCTGATTCTCGACGTACCCAGCGCGTCGCACTGACGCGCCGCGGCGGCCGGCAATGTGTCCGGCCGCACCAGCCTGCTCATGCGGGCTTCGACAGCACGCGGATTCCGGACCGATCAACTCAGTGCGCGGCATGCGCATGCACAGCCAAAGCCACCCGGCCGTCCCGGCGCTCGGCGAATCGCGCCAGCCCCAATTCAGAAAAGATTGCGAATCAGCGAATCCAGCACGCGCCGGATCGCCACGTGTCGCATTGCGGCTCCACCAAAAAAATTGCCCGCGCTTCAGAAGAAGCGCGGGCGAAACCGTCGCCCTACGAGGATAGGCGACGGGGCCATCGAGATCCGCGCGAGGCGCGGATCGTCATCGGTTACGCCAACACTCGCAGCGCCGGCATCTGAGACGTCGAAACCGTTGATCGGGCGCTCGCGACGCCTGCCCGGTCTCTGACGCCATCCTCCCTGTCCTAACGATTCGCACTTATAAAGCAGTTTGCGTGCCAGGCGCACTTTCGAAAGCATGCCATTGATCCATAAGGATATTTTCCGAGGTCACGGTGATGTAACACCCGTTCCTTCGCCGTAACGCGCGAATGTTACGTAACGTCACGACGGAGGGGCGCGAACGTCCCGCACACGCCAGAATTGGCAGTCGCGCGCGACCATGAAAAAAGCCCGCCGGAAGGCGGGCTTTTTCGAAGAGCGGGAGCGTACCGCGATCAGCGCAGCTGATTCACGAGCAGCCCCATGATCTGCCGGGCCGGCCCCGACGTATCGATCGCACCCGAGTCGTCGACGATTGCCACACGCGTCTGGTCGGGCGTCAGCGCCTTCACGTTGACGCGATACTGCTTCGCTTGTTTTTCCTTCTTGCCGTGGAACAGCTGGCTCCAGAAGCCCTGCTCGGCCGAGCTCAGATCCTTCGGATCGACATAACGCACGAAATACAGCCCCTTCGTGCGATCGCGATCGTCGACCGTGAAGTTCGCGCGATCGAGTGCGAGGCCGACATGCAGCCACGACCGGTCGTACGGTTCGCCGAGCGTGACTTCGGACGGCACCGCGGCCGAATCGACGTCGTTCGCTTGCGACGACGTACGCGCGACGTTCTGCGCAGCGATCGCCGCGGCGGCGGCCTTCGATGCGTCGGTATCTGCCTTCTTGTCCTTCGGCACCGTGTTGTCGTTGATGTTCGCGATCGGCGGCTCACCGTTCTTCGCGCGCTGCTCGTTCTGTGCGAGCACCGCCATCAGCCGCTTCAGGTATTCGGTCTCGAGCGCCGGATCGTTGGGTTTCGCTTCCCACTTGCTCGAATCGTTGTTCGCGCCGGTGATCGCCTCGCGCATGCCCTTCTGGCTAATGAACACGTAGGTGCCGCCGTTCGGCGCCGAATCGAGGCGGGTGCGGTACTTGTTGCGCTCGGCCGTCACGTACGAATTGCCCATCGCCTTGGAGATCACGCTGCGGATCAGGCCGTCGTTGATCTGCGGATGGGTTTCGTTCCAGTCGGTTTCCATCACGCCTTTATCGCGCTGGTCGACGACGAGCAGGAAGCCCTGCTCCTGCCAGAAACGGCGAACTTGCGGCCAGATGTCGGCGGGCTTCTTGCCGTCGATCACGAGCCAGCTCTCGGTGCCGTCGCGCTGAATATGCATGCCGGCCACGGCGGGCGCGACGGTGTCCGTCGTGGGCGCCGCGTGCTGGACCTGCTGAAGTGCAGACAGGGAAGTCGCACCGCCCTGTGGCGGCAGCGAACGCTGATCGGCCGTCTCGTCGAGCATGTTGGGCGGCACTGCGAGCGACGCTTCCTTCGATTTGGAATCGCTCTTGTAGTCCACTTTCGTGGGCGACGACGTACCGCAACCGGCAACGAGCGCGCCGGTGGCGAGCACTGCAGCGAACCGCATGGTAAGACGAAGATCAGTCATGTTCGGGGAATCCTCTTCCGCTAAATCACGGCGCTTTCCGTGGATCAACCTTGCATTTTACCGGGGCCGCGCCGGGATGTGCAAAAAAGCGACCGGCAAGAAAAAACCCGCGTCAGCCTGAACTGACGCGGGTTCTTTGTCTGGTCGGGGCGAGAGGATTTGAACCTCCGACCACCTGCACCCCATGCAGGTACGCTACCAGGCTGCGCTACGCCCCGAAAGAAAAAAATTATAACAGACAGTTGGCCGCTTTAGAACGGGTCGCATGCATTTTGTGCATGTTCCTGCGAAATTTTTTGCGACATGACCCAACGGGGCAAGCCGGCTTCGACACGGGTGGCAACGCGCATCCCGCTATGCCACGGTCCGGCCATGCGATCCGCCCCATGCTCACGGCCGGTGCGCGACACAGATGACCGTGAGGCCCGCCATCCGGTTGAATCGGAACATCGGCAACTCGGCCCGGCAGATCAGCTTGAGCAAACCGTTGACGACCGGATGGTGCCGGCGCAACTGCGACGCCGGTTCGCGCGGTTGCCGCCGCACCCGCTCGCTCAGTCGCAATGCCGCCGCGAGCGGGAACGTGAGGCCGAAGTAGTAGGCGCCGCGCTCGACCTCCAGCCCCGCACGACGCGCGACATCCTCGAGACCGTCGAGCGTATACCTGCGCTTGTGCTCGAGAAAATCGTCATGCGCGCTCCAGAGGAACTGAAACGCGGGAACCGTGATCAGGAACCGGCTGCCCTTCGGCGCACCCGCCACGTAGCGGGCAAGCAACCCGACATCGTCGTCGACGTGCTCGAGGACATCCATCAGCAACACGAGATCGGCATCGAACCGATCAACGGCCCGGCGAAAATGGACGGGCTTGCCGGCCGCCTCCCCGTCGGTGTCGTCGGTGTAGCTCGTATCGACACACCATGCTTCCGTCGCCTGCGTGCGCTCGAGCAAATGCTTCGAAAAGAAACCCGAGCCGGCACCGACGTCGAGTATGCGGTTCGCGTCCGACGTGCCCAGAAACCGACGGATCGCGCTCGCCTTCGACGCGTAGTACCAGTGATCGCCTACATCCGCTCCCAATACGTCGAGCTCCTTCAGATCCATGACGCCTCCCCCGTGTCGGCCACCATGCTTTGATCCATCCAGCCACTGACGCCGATCTTACCGCGCCGCCGCCGTCGCACGTACGGCAAGTTGCGCGATTCGCACGGGCAACCTGTGTCGCGCCTTAATCGAAAAGGACGATGGCCGATTCGTCGCGGATCGCTACCGTGCGCTTGGCCGGTGCGAGATCAACGCGCACGGCACATCGTCCGACTGCACGCCGATCGATATGGCACGTCTCCGCTTCGCCGCGCTGCGCGGCACGCCGGCGGCGGTTTCGATCGCAACGGCGGTCGCGACGTCCCGTCACCGTCTCAGACAAAGGCCAGTGAATGACTCAGAAAAGCGACATTTCCCGTCGACACTTTCTCCAGCTGGGTGCCGGCACGATTGGCATCATGCTGGGAGGCACGCCTCTTCTGTCCGCGTGCGGCGGCGATTCGATCGCGGTCGCCCCCGTCACGACGCCCAGGCTCGGTTCGGCAGCGAACTTTCGTGACACCGGAGGACCGGACGGAGCGGGCTATGCCACCGCGAGTGGTGCAGCGATGAAGAAAGGCGCGATCTACCGGTCGTCCGCGCTCGCGCTGTCGGCGGCCGACCTCGCAACGGTCGATACGCTCGGCATCACGCACGTATGCGACCTGCGCACGACCGCGGAGATCCACGCGCAGCCGGATGCGCCATTGGCCGGCGCCACCTGGCAGAACCTCAACGTGCTCGGCGTCGCCAGTATCGGTGCTCTCCCGACCGACGGTGCGACTGCCGCGGCCTTCATGCAAAGCATGTATCGGGCGTTCGTGACGTCGGAAACGGCACGGACGAGTTACCACACGCTATTCGCCGGCTTTGCCGCGTCCGGTGGCAACCTGGTCTTCCACTGCACGGCCGGCAAGGATCGCACCGGCTGGGCGACGGCCATTCTGCACACGATCCTCGGTGTCCCACGGCAGACGATCCTCGCCGACTATCTGCTGACCAACGTCTACAGCGCGTCGGAGATCGCCGCTTATGTCGCACAGGCGCGCAAAAGCGGCGGACAGGATGCGGCCGACATGATGGCCGCGTTGCAGAGCGCGCAAGCGATCTATCTGCAGGCGGCATTCGACCAGGTTGTCGAATCGTACGGCTCGATGACGTCGTACATCGAAAACGGCCTGCAGCTGGACCAGACGACGCAGAATGCAATCCGGCGGAGCATGCTGGTCTGATCGGTCGTGCAGGCAGCGAAAGCGCTGGCGCGTCAGCCACTCCCGCCCGCCGCCTGCCCCCCCCCCGGGATCGGACATCGCCTTCATCCGGCATGTCACTCCGCGTCAGCCAACGCCGACGCCGGGTTTGCCGATCCGGCGCAACGCGCGCGCCCACCTCGACCGCAAAACCAAACGACCGTTTGATCTTTCTGCTCCGCCGCCGCGAATCCATTGTCCCGTCGCGCGCCGGCCGGTCCTGCCCGGACGCCCGCTGTTTGGTTACGCCGCTCTAGCGCGCTATGCCACACTGCACGGCATCGACGTCCGCGCCGCGCATCGCGCCGTGCGCCCTCGCCGATCACGACAAGACATGGAGACAGACGATGCGGAATGCGGTCCGGCGCGGCCATCGCACGCCTTTGGCATTTCTCGACTGGATGGCCAGCCCGCGACGCGCGGCCGCGTCGGTTTCACCGGGCGCCTCTCGTGCGCTCGGCTGCGGCGCGCTTGCGCTCGCGCTGCTCTGCGCCGGCTGTGCGGAACCGGCCGCGCAGCGCGACGGCAACACGTCCGTCGCATCGACGAAGATCGAGCGCACCAAGGCCGAACGCCTCGCCCGCGAACAGCAGATCGCGCGCACGGTGCCGTCGCTCGCGTCGCTCAGCCTCACTCAGCGGCGCCCGTTCACGCTGCGCGACTCGGGCCAGAACGGTGCGATGACGTTCCTGCGCGACGTCGATTTCCGCATCGTCAACAACCTCGGCTTCTTCATCCACCAACTGTCCGCGACACTCGTGCCGACGCAGGCCGGCGCACCGATCGTGTTCGACGATCCGACGAGTTTCGAGATCGACGTGCACGAAGGCACGGTCACGCTCGACGACGCGAAGCTGACCGCCCTCTTCAACACTTACATCTTCGGTTACCGCAACGCGCCGCTGCGCAGGCTCGCGGTGTCGGCAGGCGACGGCGTGATCCATCTGCAGGGCGAGATGCAGCGCGACGGCTGGGTGCCGTTCTCGCTGACCGGCACGCTCACGATCCGCGACGGCAGCCAGCTCGTATTCCACCCGACCGGCGTGCGCGTATCGGGCATCAACGCGCAGCCGGTGATGCGCGCGGCCAACGTGAAGATGGCCGATCTGCTGAAGGTCGAAACGCCGATCGCGCGGCTCGCCGGCGACGACCTCGTGATGTCGGTCGACAAGCTGATGCCGCCGCCGCGGCTGAAGATCAGGATCACCGCGCTGCGCGTGACGCCGGCCGGCCTCGACCTGACGCTCGACGACGGCTCGCACGCCGGCTTCGCGCTGCCCGCGAACGCGCCGCAACAGGCGATGTACATCCGCGGTGGCGACGTGAAGTTCATGCGCTCGATGCCGATGAACGCGGACATCTTGATCGGCCCCGTCGATCCGACCAAGCGTGACCAGCATTTCGTGTTCGACCTGTATCACTATCGCGACCAGGTATCGGCCGGCTATTTCAATTTCGACGAAAGCGGCGCGATGGCGATCCGGATGCCGTCGTACGCGGGCCCCGCGAGCGGCGCCGCGCTCGGCAACGCGGCCGCTCGCCTGAACGACAGCTTCCTCGCCGCGCAGCAGACCGCGTTGCACGACTCGCGCCAGCATTGGGAAGCGTTTGCACTCGCGGCCGGCACGGCGCAGCCCGGCATGCAGAAAGTTGCGATGCGGCGCTCGTCGGCCATCCCGTTCAACGAACGGCACGTGTCGAACCGCAACCCGACGATCCATCTGCACAATGTCGATTTCAACCTGTCCGGCGACATCGGCTTCCACGTCGAGGATCTCGACGTCCAGCTCGTCGCGAAACGGCCGGGCGAACCGGTCGACCTCGACGATCCGAACCAGTACGACATCCGCATCCTCGGCGGGACGGTCGTCGAATCGTGGAAGGCGATGTCGGCGCTCTTCAACAACTACCTGCTCGACTACTCGCCGCGCTCGCTGAACGACCTGCAGTTGAGCGCGGACGGTCAGGACCTACGCGTCCAGGGCGGCATCAAGCTCTGGAATCACGTGCCCGGCGTGTGGCTGCCGACCGACATGAAGGGCTCGCTTTCGGTGCTCGACGACCGGCACCTCGCGTTCCGGCCGTCGCAGGTATCGGTGCTCGGCATCCCGCAGGCGAAGTTGCTTCGCTCGCTCGGCATCGAGCTCGCGTCGTTGACGCCGCTGCAGCGGCGCGGCGCGGAACTGCGCGGCGACACGCTCGTGCTCGACCAGTACACCGTCTTTCCGCCGCCGGTGCTGAACGGCAAGCTCGGCCAGGCCACGGTCGAACGCGACGGACTGCGCCTCACGTTCCGGCGCGTTGCCGACGCACCCACGCCAAAGCGGCCGCAGATCGACGCGCCGAGCTACATGTGGATGGAAGGCGGCGACATGAAGATGTTCAACGTGTTGGAACTGAACGTGCGCGCTCTGATCCGGAACTCGGCCGAGGCAGGCCCGATGCGCTTCGACCTGTACAGCTACCGCAGCCAGGTCGCGCAAGGCTCGGTGCGGATGCTGCCGGACGGCACGCTGGTCGTCGACATGGGCAAGCCGAATCCGCTCGCATCGCGCTGATCCGGGCGGGCACGCGCGCATGAAAAAAGCCCGGTGGCGCTTCGCCAACCGGGCTTCGTGTCGATCCGAGCGTCGCGCTCAGTCGTGCTTCAGTCCGTCGATCACGTCGAGGAGCGCCTGCCGCAGCGCGATCACGTCGACCGTTGCCCCCGGCTTGCCCGATGCACGCGCATCGGCGGCCTGCACGTCGGGCTCGACCGGCGCGCCTGCAGCACGCTCGCCGGCCGGCGAATCGAGCCGGTTGCGCGCCCCGTTGATCGTGAACCCCTGTTCGTACAGTAACTCGCGAATCCGCCGGATCAGCAGCACTTCGTGGTGCTGGTAGTACCGGCGATTGCCACGTCGCTTCACCGGTCGCAACTGCGTGAATTCCTGCTCCCAGTAACGCAGAACGTGCGGCTTGACCCCGCACAGCTCACTGACTTCACCGATCGTGAAGTAGCGCTTCGCGGGAATCGGAGGCAAGACGACTTTCTCAACCGTAGTGGTCATCGTCGGTTAACCGTCGGTAAAGGGTGCGCGGCGGCCGCGCGGAGACGTCGGCGCGCGGGCGTTACTCCGCGCCGTTTTCGACCAGCGCCTTCAGCTTCTGGCTCGCGTGGAAGGTTACCACCCGGCGAGCCGCGATCGGAATCGCCTCGCCCGTCTTCGGATTGCGGCCCGGACGCTGCGGCTTGTCGCGCAACTGGAAGTTGCCGAACCCCGACAGCTTGACGCTTTCACCGTTTTCGAGCGCGTCGCGGATCACTTCGAAAAACGCCTCGACCATGTCCTTCGCTTCACGCTTGTTCAGCCCGACGCTGTCGAACAGCAGCTCCGCCAGTTCCGCTTTCGTCAGCGTCGGCGTCTCGGTGGACGCCGGCGCCGAAGCGTCGCGGTTCATGGCACTGCGTTGCGCCGTCAGGAGGGCTTCGAATTCACTCGAGGTCATGTCGTTCATATCTGCCATACAGCGCGTTAAACCAAAACTCACGATGGGGAAGCGCCGCCCTCGAACGGACGGCCCCTCTCCTTAGCCGCGCAGGCGGGCACCAGCACGAGCCATCCGCTCGACCAGCGTCTGGATCGCCTGATCGACGACCTCGTCCTGCAGCGTGCCGGCCGCGTCCTGCAGCGTCACGCGGAAGGCAAGGCTCTTCTCGTGCGCGGCGAGACCACCGGAAGTATTTGATTTTGCACGAAATTCGTCGAAGAGTACAACCTTCTGAACGAATCGGCAGGCGTCTTCGGCCAGCGCCTTCTTCATTTCGTCGAAAAGCGCCTGAACCTCGACCGCCTGATCGACCACGACGGCGATATCGCGCCGCACCGGCGGGAATTTCGACACGTCGGTCGGCGCCGGCAGCGCACGTGCGATCAGCGCATCCGCGTCGATTTCGAACATCACCGGCGCGTGCGGCAGCTCGTACTTCTGCATCAGACGCGGATGGAGTTCGCCGATCCAGCCGACCGCGCGGCCATCGACCTCGATGCGCGCGCTGCGGCCCGGATGGAGGGCCGGATGCTCGGCCTTCACGAAGCGCGCGGCGGCCGGCGCGAGCAGCGCCTCGAGATCGCCCTTCACGTCGAAGAAATCGACTGCGCGGGTCGCGACGCCCCACTGCTCGTCGACCGCCGGGCCGTACGCGAGCGCGCCGACACGCTTCGGCTGCGTGTAGCCTTCGACGGTCAGTTCGCCGACCTTCACCGACGGATCGGCGAGGAACACGCGGCCCGTCTCGAACACGCGAACGCGATCCGCGCGGCGGTTCAGGTTGTGGCGCAGTACCGAGATCAGGCTGCCGAACAGCGTCGTACGCATCACCGACAGCTGGCTCGCGATCGGGTTCAGCAGGCGGATCGGGTTGTCGTTGCCGGCGAAGTCGTGCTCCCACTCCGCATCGACGAAGCTGAAGTTGACCGTTTCGGCGTAGTCGCGCGCCGCAAGCGCGTGACGGATGTCATGGATCGAACGCCGCGTCTCGTTGGTCGCGCGCATCTCGCTCGTCGCGACCGGCGGACGTGCCGGGATTTTCTCGAAGCCGTAGATGCGCGCCACTTCCTCGATCAGGTCTTCCTCGATCTCGATGTCGAAGCGGTGCGACGGCGGCGTGACCAGGAATGCGTCGTCGTCACGCTCGAACGGCAGGCGCAGGCGCGTGAAGATGTTGGCGATCTCGTCGGCGTCGATCTTCACGCCGATGATGCGGTTCGCGCGCGACACGCGCATCTTCACCGGCGCGCGCTGCGGCAGGTTCACTGCCTGGTCGTCGACCGGGCCGGCCTTGCCGCCGCAGATCTCGAGAATCAGCTGCGTGATGCGCTCGACGTGTTCGACGGTCGTCGCGTAGTCGACGCCGCGCTCGAAGCGATGGGCCGCATCGGTCGAGAAGTTGTACTTGCGCGCGCGGCCACGGATGCTGTCCGGCCACCAGAACGCGGCCTCCAGGTAAATGTTGGTCGTGTCGAGCGTGACGGCCGTGCTGTCGCCGCCCATGATGCCCGCGAGGCTTTCGACCTGACGGTCGTCCGCAATCACGCCGACCGTTTCGTCGAGCTCGACCGTATTGCCGTTCAGCAGCTTCAGCGACTCGCCGCGCTTGCCCCAGCGCACCTCGATACCGCCGTGGATCTTGTCCAGATCGAATACGTGCGACGGGCGGCCGAGTTCGAACATCACGTAGTTCGAGATGTCGACGAGCGCCGACACGCTGCGCTGGCCCGAACGCTCGAGGCGCTCGACCATCCATTGCGGGGTCTTCGCATGTGCGTTCACGCCGCGGATCACGCGACCCGAGAAGCGGCCGCACAGATCGGGGGCGGCGATGCGCACGGGCAGCGTTTCGTCGAGCTCGACGCGCACCGGACGGATGTCGACCGGCGTCAGCGGCGCGCCGGTGATCGCGGCCGTCTCGCGCGCGATGCCGAACACCGACAGGCAGTCGGCCTTGTTCGGCGTCAGCTTGATTTCGAAGATCGTGTCGTCGAGATTGAGCGTATCGCGGATGTCCTGGCCGACCGGCGTGTCTTCCGGCAGGATCAGCAGGCCGCTGTGGTCCTCGGACAGCTTCAGCTCACGCGCCGAGCACAGCATCCCCTGGCTCTCCACGCCGCGCAGCTTCGACAGCTTGATCGCGAACGGCTTGCCGCCCTCTTCCGCCGGCGGCAATTCCGCGCCGACCAGCGCGACCGGCACCTTGATGCCGGGCGCCACGTTCGGTGCGCCGCACACGATATTCAGCGTCGCGCCGGTGCCGGCGTCGACCTGGCAGACATTGAGCTTGTCCGCATCCGGATGCTTGACGACTTCGAGCACGCGGCCGACGACGATCTTCGACGTCGGCGGCGCAGCCTTGCTCAGCGATTCGACTTCGAGCCCCGCCATCGTCAGCGCGTGCGACAGTTCGTCGGTCGTCAGCTGCGGGTCGACAAAGGTTCTCAACCAGGATTCAGGGAATTGCATGGATGTCTACGTTCGAAACAGGTTAGATCGGCGCCCGGCCCCGTCGGAAACGTCCGGCGGGCATGCGCGGGCACATGGCGGCGCGGCGCGTGCGTTATGCGAACTGGCGCAGGAAACGCAGGTCGTTCTCGAAGAACAGCCGGAGATCCTGCACGCCGTAGCGCAGCATCGTCAGGCGCTCGAGGCCGCTGCCGAACGCAAAGCCGATGTAGCGCTCGGGATCGAGGCCCATGTTGCGGATCACGGTCGGATGCACCTGCCCCGAGCCCGAGATCTCGAGCCATTTGCCGGCGTTCTTGCCGTGCTCGAACATCATGTCGATCTCGGCCGACGGTTCCGTGAACGGGAAATACGACGGACGGAAGCGCACGAGGATGTCGTCGCGCTCGAAGAATTTCTTCAGGAAGTCGGTATAGACGCCCTTGAGGTCGGCGAAGCTGATGTTTTCGTCGATCCACAGCCCCTCGACCTGATTGAACATCGGCGAGTGGGTCGCATCGCTGTCGACGCGATACGTGCGGCCCGGTGCGATCACCTTGATCGGCGGGCGGTTCATGCGCGCGTAACGCACCTGCATCGGGCTCGTGTGCGTGCGCAGCAGCAGCTGGCGGCCGTCGGCGTCCTTGCCTTCGACGTAGAAGGTGTCCTGCATCGAACGCGCCGGATGGTTCTCCGGGCTGTTCAACGACGTGAAGTTGTACCAGTCGGTCTCGATTTCGGGACCGTCGGCCACGTCGAAGCCGATCGAGCGGAAAATCTGTTCGACGCGCTCCCACGTGCGCATCACGGGGTGCAGGCTGCCTGCACCAGCGCCGCGACCCGGCAGCGTGACGTCGATCGCCTCGGCGGCAAGGCGCTGGTTCAGCAGCGCATCGGCAAGCGCCTGGCGGCGTGCGGTCAGCGCGGCTTCCACCTGCTGCTTCACGACGTTGATGCGTGCGCCTTCGGTCTTGCGTGCTTCGGGATCGAGCTTGCCGAGGCCCTTGAGCAACTCGGTCAGCGCACCCGACTTGCCGAGAAATCGTGCTTTCTCGTTTTCGAGCGTGGTGATGTCGGCAGCCTGTTCAAAGGACTGCTGCGCGTCGGCGACAATCTGGTCCAGATCCATAGATCCCATCATTTCCAACGTCATTCGGTCTTGGCGAGCGAAACTGCCCGCCAAACAAAAAAGGGGCTCGGAAGAGCCCCGTTTTCGCTGCAGCGGCCGAAACTACCGGAACATCGCTGCAACTAACCACGCAGTGCTAATTTCGCAATTAGGCTGCAACGGCGGCTTTCACCTGCTTGACGATCGCAGCAAAAGCAGCCTTGTCGAACACCGCCATGTCGGCCAGGACCTTACGGTCGAGTTCGATCGACGCCTTCTTCAGGCCGTTGATGAACACGCTGTAGGTCATGTCGTGCTGGCGAACTGCCGCGTTGATACGCGTGATCCACAGTGCGCGGAACACACGCTTCTTGTTGCGGCGATCGCGGTACGCGTACTGACCAGCGCGCATCACCGCCTGCTTGGCGATGCGGTAGACGTTATTGCGACGGCCGCGATAACCCTTGGCCAGGTTGATGATCTTCTTGTGGCGGGCCCGTGCGGTTACCCCACGTTTGACTCGAGGCATGTTTCTCTCCTTGGAGTATCAGTTGAGGGGTTACGCGAACGGCAGCATTGCGCGGACGGAGTTCAGATCGGAATCATGAACTGCCGTTGCGCCGCGCAGGTGACGCTTGTTCTTCGTGGTTTTCTTGGTCAGGATGTGACGCTTGAAGGCTTGACCGCGCTTGACGGTACCGCCCGGACGCACCACGAAGCGCTTTGCAGCACTCTTCTTGGTCTTCATCTTAGGCATGACGAACAACTCCAGTTTATTTGATGGCGATGGGTGTGCGGTTGGCTTGCGCCCTTGACCCGCCCTTCGAAACCCAGTCCACTTGTGTACGGCGAACCGCTTGCGCAGCCGCCGTCATTGTTGGCGCGCCGCCCTGACCGGGCAACGCACCGAACCACTTTCGAACCTGCGCGCCATGCGCGCGGGCCCGTTACTTCTTTTTCTTCGGCGAGAGCACCATGATCATCTGGCGCCCTTCCATCTTCGGCATCTGCTCGACCTGGCCGACTTCCTCGAGATCCGTGCGCAGACGCTCAAGCATCCGCATGCCGATCTCCTGGTGAGCCATTTCACGGCCGCGGAAACGCAACGTGATCTTCGTCTTGTCGCCCTCTTCGAGGAAGCGCACGAGATTGCGAAGCTTGACGTTGTAGTCACCGTCATCGGTACCCGGGCGGAATTTGACTTCCTTCACCTGGATGACCTTCTGCTTCAGCTTGGCTTCGTGCTGCTTCTTGGACTCCTGATACTTGAACTTGCCGTAGTCCATCAGACGGCAGACCGGCGGAACCGCTTGCGGCGCGATTTCCACCAGGTCAACATCCAGCTCTTCCGATTTACGGAAAGCATCAGCGAGTTTTACGATACCGAGCGGTTCGTTCTCGATCCCGACCAGACGCACTTCCGGCGCAGTGATTTCACCGTTGATGCGATGCGACGACTTATCAGTAGCGATGTTACGTTTCCTCTAAAAATTAAAAAAACGAGCCGCGCTGCCAGGGCGGTTACTTGAACGAGCGCAGGTCTTCCTGCAGACGCTCAACGAAGGCTTCGATCGGCATAACGCCAAGATCGACGCCGCCACGGGCACGCACGGCTACCGTTTGCGCATCACGCTCCTTATCGCCCACGACGAGGAGATAAGGCACCTTTTCCAGCGTGTGCTCGCGTATTTTATAGCTAATCTTCTCGTTGCGCAAATCGGCCGCCACTCTAACCCCTTGTTTTTGCAACGTTTGGGCCAGAGATTGTGCGTATTCCGCCTGACTTTCGGCGATATTGAGCACAATTGCCTGGAACGGCGCGAGCCAGACCGGCATTGCACCAGCGTGGTGCTCGATCAGAATGCCGAGGAATCGCTCCATCGAACCGACGATCGCACGGTGCAGCATCACGGGCCGGCGGCGGCTGTTGTCTTCCGCGACGTACTCGGCACCGAGGCGTTCCGGCAGCATCATGTCGAGCTGCAGCGTGCCGCATTGCCACGAACGGCCGAGCGCGTCCTTGATGTGGTACTCGATCTTCGGTCCATAGAACGCACCTTCGCCCGGCAGTTCTTCCCACGACAGGCCGCAGGCCGTCAGCGCTTCGCGCAGCCCCTGCTCGGCGCGGTCCCACGTTTCGTCGGAGCCCATGCGCTGCTCGGGACGCAGCGACAGCTTGATGTCGATGTGCTCGAAGCCGAAATCGCCGTACACGCTCATCGCGAGCTTGTTGAACGCGATCGACTCGGCAATGATCTGGTCTTCCGTACAGAAGATGTGCGCATCGTCCTGCACGAAGCCGCGCACGCGCATCAGGCCGTGCAGCGCGCCCGATGCCTCGTTGCGATGGCACGAACCGAATTCCGCGTAGCGCAGCGGCAGGTCGCGGTACGAGCGCAGGCCGTGCTTGAACACCTGAACGTGACCCGGACAGTTCATCGGCTTGATCGCGTAGTCGCGCTTCTCCGACTCCGTCGTGAACATGTTCTCGCGGTAGTTCTGCCAGTGGCCCGACGCTTCCCACAGCGAGCGGTCCATGATCATCGGAGTCTTGATCTCCTGGTAGCCGGCCTCATTCACGCGGCGGCGCATGTACTGCTCGACCTGCTGCCACAGCGCCCAGCCCTTCGGATGCCAGAACACCATGCCCGGCGACTCTTCCTGCATGTGAAACAGGTCGAGTTGCTTGCCGAGCTTGCGGTGGTCGCGCTTTTCCGCTTCCTCGAGCATGTGCAGGTATTGATCCTGATCTTCCTTCTTCGTCCAGGCCGTACCGTAGATGCGCTGCAACTGTTCGTTCTTCGAGTCGCCGCGCCAGTACGCGCCCGCGACCTTCATCAGCTTGAAGACCTTCAGCTTGCCGGTCGACGGCACGTGCGGGCCGCGACAGAGGTCCGTGAAGCCGCCGTGCGAGTACAGCTTGATTTCGTCGCTTTGCGGAATCGATTCGATGATTTCGGCCTTGTACTTCTCGCCGAGGCTGCGGAAATAGCCGGCCGCCTCGTCGCGCGACACGACGCGGCGCGTCACCGGCTCGTCCTTCTTCGCGAGTTCCTGCATGCGCTTTTCGATCTTTTCCAGATCTTCGGGCGTAAACGGGCGGTTATACGAGAAGTCGTAGTAGAAGCCGTTGTCGATCACCGGACCGATCGTCACCTGCGCATCCGGATACAGGTCCTTCACCGCGTAGGCAAGCAAGTGCGCGGTCGAGTGACGGATGATGTCGAGACCGTCGGCATCCTTGTCCGTGACGATTGCGAGCGACGCATCGCGATCGATGACCGTGGACGTATCGACCAGCTCGCCGTCGAGCTTGCCACCAAGCGCAGCCTTCGCAAGGCCGGGACCGATCGAGGCCGCAACCTCGGCAACTGTCACCGGATGCTCGTATTGTCGAACTGAGCCGTCAGGCAAGCGTATCGAAACCATAGCAATCTCCATGATGCCGACAGTGGGCGGCAGACCAAGCACGCGATATCAAAGTCACGCGCGAAAATTTCGCGACAAAAAAAATGCGGCCCCGCTTTCGAGGGGCCGCATTCGATACTTCACTCAAACTGAAAGGGCGAAAGGGTTCCTCGACTAGCGTCGCTCCGAAAAGGTTTCGGTCAACGTTCGCGGTGTCATAACCGTATTCGCCTTGTTCGCGTTGAGTTATTTACTGCATCGAACACCCGGAAACCGGGCATTCTCAATTCGTTGGTAGGCTCGATTGGACTCGAACCAACGACCCCCACCATGTCAAGGTGGTGCTCTAACCAGCTGAGCTACGAGCCTAGAGAAGCTGAAATTATATGGAGCTATCGTTCACTTGGCAAGCGTTTTATGCGGTCGCAGCAAAATGATCGCGCTCCAACCCCATTTACAGGGACGTCACGTCTTGCGCCCCGCCCGCACGACACCCGGCACTTCGCCGAGCAGCGTGCACGCGCGCTGGACCTGCGCGGAATTCGACACCTCGACCGTGAACTGCATGAATGCCGCATTCCGGCGGCTCTGCGTCTTCACGCCCACCACGTTCATCTTCTCGCGTGCGAACACTTCGGAGATGTCGCGCAGCAAGCCCTGTCGGTCGCTCGCCTCGATCATCAGATCGACCGGATAGACGGACGCGCCACGGCCGCCCAGCACGTCGGCCGACCAGGTCGTCTGCAACACGCGCTCCGGCGCCCGTTCGGCCATGCGCCGGAACGTCGGGCAGTCGCTGCGGTGAATCGACATCCCCTTGCCCCGCGTCACGAAGCCGCTGATCGGGTCCGGCGGCGCCGGACGGCAGCAGCGCGCAAGCTGGGTCAGCAACGCATCGACGCCGACCACCAACACGCCGGTCGACGCGCCGTGCGCGACACTCGCCCCGCTGCTGCGTTTCTCGAAATCGGCGGGCGCCTCGGGCGCATGCTCGGGCGGCGGCGCATCGGACAGCGCATGCTCGACGTTGCGCAGGCTGAATTCTTCCTTGCCGACGACCGAGAACAGTTCCTCGGGCGACTTGAAGCCGAGCTTCGCGGCGAGGTTGTCGAGATTGACCGAGGTCTTGCCCTCGCGCTGCAGCGTCTTTTCGACGAGCGCGCGACCATGCGCGATGTTCTCTTCCTGCTCGATCGAGTTGAACCACGCACGCACCTTCTGCCGCGCACGCGGACTCTTCAGGTAGCCGAGCTGCAGGTTCAGCCAGTCGCGCGACGGCCCGCCCTCCTTCACCGCGACGATCTCGACCGTCTGGCCGTTCGCGAGCGCCGTGTTCAGCGGCACCATCACGCCGTCGACGCGCGCGCCGCGGCAGCGATGGCCGAGCTCGCTGTGCAGGTGGTACGCGAAATCGACCGGCGTCGCGCCCTGCGGCAACGCAATCACCCGCGCCTGCGGCGTCAGCACGTAAATGTGGTCGTCGTCGAGCGACGTCTCGCGCAGTTGAGCCCACGCCTGGTCGCCGGATACTTCCGTGCCGTCCTCGACGTCGTCCTTCCATGCGAGCAGCTGGCGCAGCCACGCGATCTTCTCGTCGTACTTGTCGCTCGCCGAGAACTGGCCGCCATAGCCGCGCGCGCCGGCCTCCTTGTAGCGCCAGTGCGCGGCGACACCGTACTCCGCGAAACGGTGCATTTCCTGCGTGCGGATCTGCACTTCGAACGCGCGGCCGTCGTCGCCGATCACGACCGTATGCAGCGACTTGTAGCCGTTCGGCTTCGGACGCGAGATGTAATCGTCGAATTCCTTCGGCACCGGCTGCCACAGGTGATGCACGATGCCGAGCACCGCGTAGCAATCCTTGATGTCCGGCACGATCACACGAAACGCGCGCACGTCGTACAGCTCGGAGAAATCGAGCTCCTTGCCGCGCATCTTGCGCCAGATGCTGTAGATGTGCTTCGGCCGCCCGCTCACGTCGGCCGGGATGTGCGCTTCCGCCAGCTCGTGCTGCAGCCGCTCGATCGCCTGCGCGACGTACGCCTCGCGTTCGATGCGCTTTTCGTCGAGCAGCTTGGCGATGCGCTTGTAGGTGACCGGATCCTCGAAGCGGAACGCGAGGTCCTCGAGCTCCCACTTCAGTTGCCAGATACCGAGACGGTTCGCGAGCGGCGCATAGATCTCGAGCGTCTCGCGCGCGACGTCGGGTGGCGGATCGATCTTCGCCGCCGCGTAGTAGCGCAGCGATTGCAACCGCGACGCAAGCCGGATCAGCACCACGCGGATGTCCTGCGCGAACGCGAGCAGCATCTTGCGCAACGCCTCGATCTGCGTGCGCCGCTCTTGGGCGGCGTCGCGCCCGGCGTCCGGCATTGCGTTCTGCGCGGCGCGCAGGCTGACGGTGCCGAGCCGCAGCAGCTTGCGCACGTCGGATACGAGCCGCGCGACCTCTTCGCCGAATCGTTCGGTCAGCTCCCGCTCGGGATCGCTCAGGTGCGGCGTCAGCACGAACAGCGCGGCCGCCTGCATCGCGTGCGGATCGACGTTCAGCGTGCGCATGATCGACGCCGTGCCCGCCGAGTGATCGGCCAGCAACTCGCCCGACGACAGGCGCGCGTCACCGGCACGCTCGCGCACGAACGCGAGCACGTCGTCGAACGACGGTGCCGCGACGGAAGAAGCGGAAACGGACTCGGTCATCGCACGGCCTGGCGCATTGCTGTCATCGGAATGCTTCGCTCAGCTCCGTTGCGCGGCGACGACGACGATCTCGACGAGCAGCGCCGGATCCGCGAGCTTCGCCTCGACGGTCGCGCGCGGCGGCGTATTGCCCTGCGCGACCCACGCGTCCCACTCCGCGTTCATGCCCTCGAAGTTCGCGAGATCCGAAATGTAGATCTGCACCGACAGCAGATGTGCCTTGTCGCTGTTCGCTTCGGCGAGCAGGCGGTCGATGTGGCCGAGCACTTCGCGCGTCTGGCCCTTGATGTCCTGGGTGGTGTCTTCGGCGATCTGGCCGGCCAGATACACGGTACCGTTGTGGATCGCGGTTTCGGAGAGGCGCGCTCCGACGTGGTGACGAATGACTGCCATGGAATGTTCCGGTCGTATGAGTGGGTGAGAATCGGCGACGACGCGGCCCGCGTGCCGCCGAACCGCATATTATGACGCGTTTATGCGCCGCCTTCGACGAAAAACCGGCGGGCAAGCGCAATCTGGTCATCGCCGATGAACGCCGGCGCATGGCCCACGCCCTGGATCTCGGCCTGCGTCACGTGCCGGCCGCGACGCACCATCTCCGACACCGTGTCGCGCGACAGCAGGTCGGAACGCTCGCCGCGCACGACGAGCAGCGACGCGTCGGTGGTCTCGATCGCGCGCCACAGCGCGGCCTCGCCGAGCGCGGCCAGCTCGGGCGTCGTCGCCTTGAACGGCTCGGCGATGCGCGGATCGTAGCGCATCGTCCACCCCCCGTCGGGCAGCTCGCGCAGCAACGGCCCGTTGATCTCGCGCCATTCGTCGTCGGTCAACGCGCCAAACGGCAGCGACAGCGACGTCAGATAGTCGATGCCCTCCTGTTCGGTCGCGAAACGCGGCTGCACGCCGAGGTATTCGCCGATGCGCGTCAGCGAATCGGGCTCGATGCGCGGGCCGACGTCGTTGACGATCATCCGGCGCAGCGGCGAACCGGGAAGCCCCGCGAGCGCCATGCCGATCAGGCCGCCCATCGACGTGCCGAACCAGTCGACCGACTCGACGTCGAGCCGCGCGATCAGCGTGACCATGTCGGCCACATATTGTGGAATCGCATAAAGCCGCGGATCGGCGAGCCAGTCGGAGCGTCCGCGCCCGACGACGTCGGGGCAGACGACGCGATACGTATCGGACAACGCGGCGGCAAGCCGGTCGAAGTCGCGCCCCGAACGGGTCAGGCCGTGCACGCAGACCAGCACGCGAGGATTGGCGGAGTCGCCCCATTCGGTATAGGCGACATGGTGAAGGCCGGCGGCGCTCGCACACTGCACGCGTCGCTGACGGGGAACCGGAGGATTCGCTGAGGTTGTTGGCATCGTTGGCATCCTGTCGAACGGAGGCGGTGCGGCGGGCAACACTCGCGCCGCCCGATGCGAACGATTGTAAACCGCTTCGCAACGACGGGCCGTGACGCGGCCGCGGTCATCCGACGCATCGTTCGCGACCGCTCACGCACTGCGGCGCCACGCCTCACGCAACTGGTCGCGCAGGAAATCGACGAACGCCCGCACGCGCAGCGGCACGTGACGGCCACCGGGATAGACGGCATGGAGCGGTGCCGCAGGCGCCGCGAATGTCGGCAACACACGCACGAGCCGGCCGGCCTCGAGATCGGCACCGACGTCCCAGATCGACTTCAGCGCAATGCCCGCGCCCTCCAATGCCAACGTACGAGCCGCACCGCCGTCGTTCGTCAGCAGCGCGGCCGTCACTTCGACCGCCACTGCGCCCTGTGCACCGTCGAACCGCCACTCCGTACGAGGCTGGTCGCCCATCACGATGCATCGATGTGCACGAAGTTCGGCCGGATGAGCCGGCAGCCCGTGCACGGCGAGATAGCTCGACGACGCGCAAAGCACGCGATGATTCGGCGCCAGTTCGCGCGCGATCATCGTCGAATCGGCAAGGCTGCCGATCCGCACGGCAACGTCGATGTCCTGCGCGAGCAGATCGACGATCGTGTCGGTCAGCATCAGTTGCACGATCAACTCCGGATGTTGCCGCTGAAACGCCGCGACGAGCGGCGCGATCCGCAGCCGGCCGAGCTCGCCGGGCGCCGTCAGGCGCAGCACGCCGCTGACCGTGCCGCGACGCTCGCTCATCAGCGTTTCGGCGCGATCGACCTCGGCCAGGATGCGCAGCACCTGCGCATGGAACTGCGCCCCGTCGTCGGTCAGCGTCTGCTGCCGCGTCGTCCGGTGCAGCAGACGCACGCCCAGTTGCGACTCGAGATGCGCGAGCCGCTTGCTGACGACGGACAGCGACAAGTCAAGCTCGCGCGCCGCCGCGGACAGGCTTCCGGCCGACACGATTCTCGCGAACGTATCGAGCGCCGGGAGATCGTCGATCAGCATCGCGGCACCTGCCCTGCGTCGCCCTTTCCTTTTTTCGAATAATCCATTCGCTTTTTCCCCGTATTTCAGCTCGAAACGGAAACCTACCATACCTGTACCGCGTCGCCCCACGACGCCATCCAGAGGACACCCGAAACCATGTCGATCCACTCTCGTTCGATCGCACGCCCGATCAGCCGCGTCATCGCTGCAGCGGCCTGCGTCGTTGCGCTGTCGCCTGCCGCGTCCCGCGCCGCCGACCTTCTCGATGCGCACAGCCTGACGGTCGCGGCCGACGTGCCGGCTACGCAGGCACGTGCGCAAATCCTCGCCGCGCGTCGCTACGGCACCTTCTGGAATACCGGTGATGCCGCCCTCGCCCGCGCCGCACTCGCGGCCGATTTCGTCGACCGAACGTTGCCGGCCGGTCGTGAGCAAGGTGTAGCGGGACCGCTCGCGGCGTCCGGCACGATGCGTACGGCCATCCCGGACCTGCGCTGCGACATCGAACAGATGATCGTGGCGGGCGACCGTGTCGTCGTGCACCTGCACTTTCGCGGACATTTCACCGGCACGTTCAATGGAACGACCGGAAACGGACAGGCGATCGACTTCATCGCGACCGACATCTACCGGATCGACCACGGCCGGATAGCGGAAAACTGGCACATCGAGGACAACCTGACGCTGATGCGTCAGCTCGGGCTCGTCGGCTGACGGAGGAAACGATGACTCACCGCAATCACGGTTCGACAACGCATCCGGCTCGCCGCACGTTTCTTGCACAAGCGGGCGCCGGGCTGGCAGCCGGCATCGCGATGGCCGCGGGCGCCTCCGGGTCGGCGACGGCCGCCCCGACACCGGGCCCCGCATCGGCAGTAACCGGCGGGTTCTGGCAGGACGACACGCGCCTCGTCATCTCGATCTCGATGCAGTTCGAGGCCGGCGGACAACCACCCAAGGGCGCGGACAGTCCGTTCCCGTCCGTCGAATTCCCGTCGTCGGTGCCGGTCGATCTGGCCTCGGCCACGTGGTTCGCATATGGCTACCGCGAAGGCATTCCGCGCCTTCTCGACCTGTGGGACCGGCATGGCGTGAAAGTCACGTCGCACATGATCGGAGAGGCCGCGCGCCGGCATCCCGAACTGGCACGCGAGATCGTGTCGCGCGGCCACGAAGCGGCCGCGCACGGCCCGACCTGGCGATCGCAGTTCGCGATGAATCGCGACGACGAGCGCCGCTTCCTCACCGAAGCCCGCGACATGGTCGAAGCAGTGACGGGACGGCGCCCGATCGGCTACAACTGCAACTGGCTGCGGCGCGGACCGAACACGCTGCCGCTGCTGCAGGAGCTCGGCTACGTGTATCACATCGACGACGTCAGCCGCGACGAGCCCTTCATCGAAACCGTCGACGGCCGCGATTTCGCGGTCGTTCCTTACACGTTGCGCAACAACGACATCCTGCTGATCGAAGGCCGCAACTATTCGCCGACGATGTTCCTCGAGCAGATCAAGCTCGATTTCGACCAGTTGTACGCGGAAGCCGGACAGCGGCGGCGATTGATGTCGATCAGCGCGCACGACCGGATCAGCGGCACGCCGCAGATGGTCCGTGCGTGGGACGCATTCCTGCACTACGCTCGATCGCATCCGGGCGTTGCTTTCATGCGCAAGGACAACATTGCCCGCTTTGCCCTGCACAGCCCGTCGACGTTGCGCGAAGCCGAAACGATCTGACCGGATTGCGCTCACCTCATCACTTCGGAAGGACCACCATGAACGATTCACTCCCTGGAAAGAAGGTACTCGTCGTCGGCGGCAGTTCCGGCATCGGCGCCGCCGCCGCGGAAGCATTCGCACAACGTGGCGCTGTCGTGACGATTGCATCGCGCGACCCGGCCCGGTTCAATGCAGATGTCGCGCCGGGCGCGCAAGTCCGCGCCGAAGCGCTCGACATCACCGATACGACGGCCGTCGATGCGTTCTGCGCGCGCATCGGCCAGTTCGACCACGTCGTGATTTCGGCCGCGAAGACGGCGACGGGCCCGGTCCGCGCGCTGCCACTTGCCGACGCGCAAGCCGCGATGGACAGCAAATTCTGGGGCGCATACCGCGTCGCACGCTCGATCGATATCGCGCCCGGCGGCTCGCTGACGTTCGTGTCGGGCTACCTCAGCGTACGGCCGAACGCATCGTCGGTCCTGCAGGGCGCGATCAACGCGGCGCTCGAGGCGCTCGCCCGCGGCCTTGCACTCGAGCTGGCTCCCGTGCGTGTGAATGCCGTGTCGCCCGGCCTGATCGCGACGCCATTGTGGGACAAGCTCGCGCCCGATGCGCGCGACGCGATGTACGCGGGCGCCGCGCAGCGCCTTCCGGCACGCCGCGTGGGCCAGCCGGAGGACGTCGCGAATGCGATCGTGTATCTGGCGACAACGCCTTATGCGACCGGCTCGACGGTGCTGATCGACGGCGGCGGTGCAATCGCGTAGCGTATGCGTCCATGACAAAACGCCCCGCGTTCCATCGCGGAACGCGGGGCGTCGAGAGTCGTGCCGAAAAGCGGTTGCTTACGCGACCGCGCTCACATCGAGCGGTGCGCCCGTCTTCGTCTGGATCTCTTCCACGCTTACGCCGTCGGCGAGCTCGAGTACCTTCAGGCCATTCGGCGTCACTTCGATCACACCGAGATCGGTAATGATCAGGTCGACCACGCCGACGCCCGTCAGCGGCAGATTGCATTCGTCGAGGATCTTGTGCTGGTCGCCCTTCGCGACGTGCTCCATCAGCACGACGACGCGCTTCACGCCCGCGACGAGGTCCATCGCGCCGCCCATCCCCTTGATCATCTTGCCCGGGATCATCCAGTTCGCGAGGTCGCCCGTCTTGCTGACCTGCATCGCGCCGAGGATCGCGAGGTTGATGTGGCCGCCGCGGATCATCGCGAACGAATCGGCCGACGAGAAGATCGACGAACCCGGCAGCGTCGTGACGGTCTGCTTTCCGGCGTTGATCAGGTCGGCGTCGACTTCGTCCTCGGTCGGCGACGGGCCGATGCCGAGCAGACCGTTTTCCGACTGCAGCCACACCTCGACGCCCGCCGGCACGTGGTTTGCGACGAGCGTCGGCAGCCCGATGCCCAGGTTCACATAGAAGCCGTCCTGCAGTTCCTTCGCCGCGCGCGCGGCCATCTGGTCACGATTCCAGGCCATGTCAGTCTCCTTTCGCGCGTACGACGCGTTGTTCGATGCGTTTTTCGGGCGTCGCGTTCAACACGATGCGCTGCACGAAGATCCCCGGCGTATGGATCTGATCCGGATCGAGCGTGCCGTTCTCGACGATCTCCTCGACTTCCGCCACGGTGATCTTGCCCGCCATCGCGCACATCGGGTTGAAGTTGCGCGCGGTGCGGCGATAGATCAGGTTGCCGGATTTGTCGGCCTTCCACGCCTTCACAAGCGCGACGTCGGCCGTCAGCGACGGCTCGAGCACGTAGTGGCGATCACCGAACTGGCGCGTTTCCTTGCCTTCCGCGATCACGGTGCCGTAGCCGGTGTTCGTGAAAAACGCGGGGATGCCGGCGCCGCCCGCGCGCAGCTTCTCGGCGAGCGTGCCCTGCGGCGTGAATTCGAGCTCGAGTTCGCCGGCCAGGTACTGGCGCTCGAACTCCTTGTTCTCGCCGACGTACGACGAGATCATCTTCTTGATCTGGCGCGTTTCCAGCAGCAGGCCGAGACCGAAGCCGTCGACACCCGCGTTGTTGCTGATGCAGGTGATGCCCTTGACGGCGGAATCGCGCAGCGCCGCGATCAGCGCCTCGGGAATCCCGCACAGGCCGAAGCCGCCCACCGCGAAGGTCTGTCCGTCGCGGACGATCCCTTCCAGCGCGGCAGCCGCGCTTGGATAGACTTTGTTCATCTGTATGTCCCTTCCTCTATGGAAACCAGCAAAACCGGTTCACGCGCCCACTGGGCCGCAAGCCCGCCGCATCATTCTATGCATGCACGGCGATACCTGCGTCGAAGCGCGCTGTTTTTATATCGCGACAAGGCGCCGCGAGATGCCTGAAAGGGTACGATGCGGCGCGGATGCGGCACAATACGCAAAAATACATAAGCGTTTGCCTCCGCTTGCCTGCGCCATGCCCGCTCTCGATTACCAGACTGCCTTTCACCTCGCGCCGCTCGGCCTCGTGATGTCGCGCGACCGCGTGATCGAGGACTGCAACGACGCGCTCGCGTCGATCTTCCACTGTACGCGGGCCGATCTGATCGGAAAGTCGTACGAAGTGCTCTATCCGTCGCCGGACGAATTCCAGCGCATCGGCGAGCGCATTTCGCGCGTGATGATCGCGAACGGCACCTACGCCGATGACAGAATCATGAAACGAGCCGACGGCGAGCTGTTCTGGTGCCACGTGACGGGCCGCGCGCTCGACCGCACCGCACCGCTCGCGGCCGGCGTCTGGACGTTCGAGGACCTGAGCGCGACGCGCCGCGTCGCCGTCGAGCTGACGCCGCGCGAGCGCGAGATCGCCGCGCAGCTCGCGACCGGCAAGACCAGCAAGCAGATCGGGCGCGTGCTCGACATCAGTTCGCGCACGGTCGACATCTATCGGGCGCGGCTGATGCGCAAGTACGGCACGAACAATACGCCGGAACTGCTGCAGCGCCTGCTCGGCCAGTAAAAGCACCCCGGAATGGCAATCGGCCGCGTGAAGCGGCCGATTCGGGAGATCAATGGAAAATGGCGACACACCGGCGCCCGGGCGCCGGCTTCGGTGCCGCCGCGCTCAGCCGACCTTCGCCGCGAGCGCTCGCTCGATGGTGTCGCGCAGCAGTTGCGGCAGCGGCACCGACTTGCCGAGCGCGTAGTCGACCCATACGCAGCGCGCGTTGCCGCGCGCATAGACGTGCTCCGGATCGTCCGCGCGCGTCAGCTCGAAACCGGTGTCGAAGCTGCTGCGGCCGGGCTTCGCGGCCGACATCCTCGCGATCACGTCGCCCGGATAGTGCAGTTGCTTCAGGAACTCCATCGACGCCGTGACGATCACGGGCCCCTGCCCCTCACCGTTGCCGCCCGCGATGCCGAGTTGCTCGAACCACGAGATCCGGGCCTGTTCCATGTAGCGGAAATAGACCGTGTTGTTCACGTGGCCGAACGCATCCATGTCGCCCCAGCGGATCGGCATCGACATTTCAAATACGGGGGAATATTCGCTCATTGCAATCTTCTTTGTTGCTGAATGTCATCCACTCAGGCGAGGCCGAAGCCGTCGTCGGCGGAGATAATCGAGCCGTTGATGAACTGCGACTCGTCGGCCGCGAGCAGCAACAACAGCCCGTCGAGATCCTGCGGCTTGCCGACGCGCCGGCGCGGCAGCATCGACTGCAGCTTCTGGCCCTGCTCGGTTTCCCACAGGTAATGATTGATTTCGGTATCGATATAGCCCGGGCAGATCGCGTTGACGTTGATTCCGTGGCGGCCCCATTCGAGCGCCATCGCACGCGTCATCTGCACGACCGCCGACTTGCTCATCGCATACAGCCCGATCTGCGGAAACACGCGCAGCCCGGCCACCGAAGCGATGTTGATGATCCGGTAAGGCGGCTTGCCGTTGCCGTTCCCGCGCATGATCATCCGCTTCGCGACTTCCTGCGCGACGAAAAACGCGCCGCGCGTGTTGGTGTCGAACACGAACTCGAAATCGGCCGGCGTCACGTCGACGAGCTTCTGCATCGTCGAGACGCCCGAATTGTTCACGAGGATGTCGATCGTGCCGGCTTCCGTTTCCGCGTGCGCGATGGCCGCCTTGATGCTCTGCACGTCGGTGACGTCGAGCGACACGACGTGCGCGGCACCGCCCGCCGCCTCGATTTCCGCGCGCAATTCCTTCAGGCGCTCGACGCGGCGGCTCGCGAGCACGACCTTCGCGCCGGCCTGCGACAGCACCTGTGCGAAGCGTTGCCCGAGGCCGCTCGATGCGCCCGTGACCAGCGCGACCTTGCCTTCCAGATTGATCGATCGACCCATTGCACATCCCCTTTCGATGTCGTTTCGCCGCCGCGGGCGCCCTGTCCCACGCAGCATAACCCTAGCACAAAAAATAGAACGATCGTGCTAATCTACGCGCATGCTGTTGCGGCAAGCGTTTCGTTTCGCAGACAATACGCTCCCGAATAAAAGCATTCTAACGGTTAGAGGAACGCCAATGACCCCCGCAAGCCTCATCGAGCAATACGGCCCGCGCGAATCGATGGAATACGACGTCGTGATCGTCGGCGGCGGCCCGGCCGGGCTGTCGGCCGCGATCCGGCTCAAGCAGCTGGCCGCCGAGAAAGGCACCGAGATCGGCGTGTGCGTGCTCGAGAAGGGTTCCGAGATCGGCGCGCACATCCTGTCGGGCGCGGTGATGGATCCGCGCGCGATCACCGAACTGTTCCCCGACTGGAAGGAACAGGGCGCGCCCTTGAACGTCGAGGTGACGGAAGACCGCTTCCTGTTCCTGTCCGAGAACAGCGCGGTCACGACGCCCAACTGGGCGCTGCCCGACAACTTCAAGAATCACGGCAACTACGTGATTTCGCTGGGCAACGTCGCGCGTTGGCTCGGTCAGCAGGCGGAAGCCTTGGGCGTCGAGATCTTCCCGGGCTTCCCCGCAGCCGAGATTCTCTACAACGACGACGGCTCGGTGAAGGGCGTCGCCACCGGCAACATGGGCGTGGGCAAGGACGGCGAGCCGACCGAGAACTTCCAGCTCGGCATGGAGCTGCACGCGAAGTACACGCTGTTCGCCGAAGGCTGCCGCGGCCACCTCGGCCGTCAGCTGATCTCGAAGTTCAAGCTCGACGCGAACGCCGATCCGCAGGCGTACGGGATCGGCATCAAGGAATTGTGGGA
>NZ_LOSX01000067.1:0-1172 GCF_001521985.1 Burkholderia sp. RF4-BP95
TCGACCGCAAGCGCGACGCCCATCCCGCCGCCGATGCACAGCGACGCCAGCCCGCGCTTCGCATCGCGCTTGACCATCTCGTGCAGCAGCGTCACCAGGATCCGGCAGCCCGACGCGCCGATCGGGTGACCGATCGCGATCGCACCGCCGTTCACGTTCACCTTCGACGTGTCCCAGCCCATCTGCTTGTGCACCGCCAGCGCCTGCGCCGCGAAGGCCTCGTTGATTTCCATCAGGTCCAGGTCGCCCGGCGTCCAGCCCGCTCGCTCCAGGCAGCGGCGCGATGCCGGCACCGGACCCATGCCCATCACGCTCGGATCCACACCCGCGTTCGCGTATGCCTTGATCCGTGCAAGCGGCGTCAGGCCGAGCGCCGCCGCCTTCTGCGCCGACATCACCAGCACCGCCGCCGCGCCGTCGTTCAGCCCCGACGCGTTCGCCGCCGTCACCGAGCCGTCCTTCGAGAATGCCGGCTTCAGCCCCGCCAGCGATTCCGCCGTCACGCCGTGACGCACGAACTCGTCGGTCGCGAACTGCAGCGGCTCGCCCTTGCGCTGCGGAATCGACACCGGCACGATCTCGGCGTCGAAGCGGCCGGCCTTCTGCGCGGCCTCCGCCTTGTTCTGCGACAGCGCCGCGAACGCGTCCTGCTCCTCGCGCGTGATCCCGTATTCCTTCGCGACGTTCTCGGCCGTGATGCCCATGTGGTACTGGTTGTACACGTCCCACAGGCCGTCGACGATCATCGTGTCGACCAGCTTCGCGTCGCCCATCCGGAACCCGTCGCGCGAGCCCGGCAGCACGTGCGGCGCCGCGCTCATGTTTTCCTGGCCCCCGGCGATCACGATGTCCGCGTCGCCCGCCACGATCGCGTTCGCCGCCAGCATCACCGCCTTCAGGCCCGAGCCGCACACCTTGTTGATCGTCATGCCCGGCACCGCGTTCGGCAGGCCGGCCTTGATCAGCGACTGGCGCGCCGGGTTCTGCCCCGAGCCCGCCGCCAGCACCTGGCCCATGATCACTTCGCTCACCTGCTCGGGCTTCACGCCCGAACGCTCCAGCACCGCGCGAATCACCGTCGCGCCCAGCTCCGGTGCCGCGATCTTCGCGAGCGAGCCGCCGAATTTGCCGACCGCGGTCCGCGCGGCCGATACGATCACTACGTCCGTCAT
>NZ_LOSX01000068.1:0-695 GCF_001521985.1 Burkholderia sp. RF4-BP95
CCTATGGCTTCTATTCAACAAAGTCTTCAGAACATCAATCGGTATCAGCGGCACGCTACGCTGCCGATGCTGCGTCAGCAGGTGTCGAAGCTCGATCCACAGAGTATCGGTGGCGTGGTGCATTTTGCCACCGAGGCGATGAAGAACATGGTGCAGCGCGAGATGAAGCGCGCCGGTTCGAGGAGCAGTGTTCCGGCGGATGCTGAGCCGCGCGGCGCCTTCGACAACGAGCCCGAACTGCTGGTGCCAACGCACGGCGGGGAGGCGGACGGCGAAACCCTGCGAACGGCGATGAGCCTGTTGTCGCAAAAGCACGCGCCGCAGGACTTGGAGGCGCATGCACGCCGCTGGAATGCCGCAAATCTGGCCGCGTATGGCGAGGCGGCGCAAGCGAGTACGCATCAGCAGGACGAGGCGGATGAGGAGCAGGCGGAGCGACTGAATGACGCGGCTAAAGCGACCGGCCAGGGGCTGCACGGCGAAGCCGCGGTGACGATGTGGATGGCCGAGCTGGGTAATGTAAAGGCGGAAAATACCCAGAGCGCGACAACGCAGAGTGCGCAGTTGGGCATCGAGATGGATCAGGCGACGCAGAAGGCATCCGAGGCGGTCAATAAGGAATTCCAGAAGATTGCGGATGACCTGAAGACAAATGAAGAAAAAATTCAGTTCTGGAAATGGGCGGATGAAGTTCT
>NZ_LOSX01000069.1:0-91621 GCF_001521985.1 Burkholderia sp. RF4-BP95
CTGATCGAGACGCTCGCGATGGCGCCGTACCACGGCCGCGCCGACATGCCGGAAATCGCGCGCACGCTGCATCTGGAAGTGGACGAACTGTTCCCGATCGCCGAAGTGCTGCAATACCTCGGCTTCGCCGACGTGCGCGAAGGTGACGTGTTCCTCACGCCGCCCGCGCGCGTGTTCGCGGAGTTCGGCACGCAGGAGCGCAAGCTGATGTTCGCGGATCACCTGCTGAAGCACGTGCCGCTCGCCGCGCGAATCAGGAAGGTGCTGAACGAGCGCCCCGGCCATCGCGCGCCGCGTGTGCGTTTCGAGCAGGAGCTGGAGGATTTCCTGTCGGACGAGGCGGCTGAGGAAACGCTCGACGCGGTGATCGACTGGGGGCGTTACGGCGAAGTCTTCTCGTACAACGACAAGACGGAAGTGTTCAGTCTCGAAGATGTCGAGAGCTGACGCCCGCGCCCGAATGATGGCCGACCGTCATTCGGGCAAATCCCACTGATTCGCATCCTGCTCGATCCCGCCCGTACTCAGCCGCTCGATCTTTTCCATCCGCTGCCGCGCCAGTTCGGGAAGCCGGTTCGTCACGCCGATCACCAGCGCTTCGGCGAGCGCGAGCGCCGGCACATTGGTCTGCAGCATCGCGAACGGGCGCCCCTGGATCCGCAGCACGATCTCGGCGAACGCGCTGATCGGCGAGCGCCATTCGTCGGTGATCAGCAGCACCCGCGCGCCGAGCCGATGCGCGGCCTGCGCGAACCGGATGCTGTCCTTCTGATAGCGGCGAAAATCGAAAATGACGAGCACGTCGCCGGGCCCCATGTCCGTCAGCGAGACCGACGCGAGATTCACGTTCGGCTCGACGTACTGCACATGCGGGCGCGCATACGCGAGCGTGAACGAAAACAGCGACGCGAGCGGGGCGGTATAACGTCCGCCGCCGCAGAACACGCGGATATCCGGATCGGCCAGCAGCGTCACCGCTTCGTCGAACGCCGCCGCATCGAGTCCTTCGATCGTGGTGGCGAGCGATTGCGAAAGCCGCTGGAAGATCGCCGCATGGCTGTCGCGCATTCCCGATTCCGAGTGGAAGGCGTCCATCCGCGCGAGCGGCGAATTCATCGCGGTGTCGATCTCGTCGTGCAGCGCCTGCTGAAACGACGGGTAGTTCGGAAAGCCGATCCGCACGACGAAGCGAAACACGGTCGGGTCGCTGACTTCGGCTTGCTTCGCGAAGCTCGCGATCGGCCCGAGCCCGAGGCTCGGATAGCGATCCAGCAGCGCGTGCGCGACCTTCTGTTCCGACGGCGTGAAGCTATCCATCTGGGATAGCAGCAACGCCCTGATGCTTGTCCCCATCGGGCACTCCGGCTTGCTCTTATCTGAATGAACGACAAACGGCAGACATGCGTCTGCCGGCGACTCCATGCATGTTAGCCCATCGACAGGCCGCCAATCGCGTGAGGCCGCAGATTAGAGGGACGTATCACTCCGGGCATCAAACATTCATATGTGTAATAAAACGAACATCTCACGCGGTCGATCGGCGCGCAATCTCGCGCATAAGCTGAGTGATAACCCTAGGTTTTGAGATCAAAATGCCGATGTATGATCGCGGCCTCGCCGGAATGTATCGTTCATTACATGCCGGATCAGCAACGTCGGCCGGCAAGGCCCCGGTCATTCGTCTGGAGGATTCCGTCATGAGGCGGCTCGTCGTACTCACCCTGTTGTCGGCCCTAAGCGCAGGCGCGCTCGCCGCTTCGGAACCCGCGGTGGAAGCGAAGAACGGCATGGTCGTGTCGTCGCAGCACTTCGCGTCGCAGATCGGCGTCGACATCCTGAAGGAAGGCGGCAACGCGGTGGACGCCGCCGTGGCGGTCGGTTATGCGCAAGCGGTGACCAACCCGTGCTGCGGCAACATCGGCGGCGGCGGGTTCATGACCCTGCACCTGGCGGACGGCCGCGACCGCTTCATCAACTTCCGCGAGACCGCGCCGGCCGCGGCGTCCGCGAACATGTATCTCGATGCGAACGGCAACGTCATTCCGGACGACAGCCTGTACGGCTATCGCGCGGTCGGTGTGCCGGGAACGGTCGCGGGTCTCGACCTCGCGCAGCGCAAGTACGGCAAGCTGACGCGCCGGCAGGTGATGGCGCCGGCGATCCGGCTCGCGCGCGACGGCTTCGTGCTGACGCGCGGCGATACGGACATCCTCGACACGACGATCGATCGTTTCAAGAAGGACCCGGAAGCCGCGCGCATCTTCCTGCGCCCGGACGGCACGCCGCTGCAGCCGGGCGACCGCCTGGTGCAGAAGGACCTGGCGCGCACGCTCGAGCGCATCGCGGAGCAGGGCCCCGACGCGTTCTATCACGGCGAGATTCCGAAGATCGTCGAAGCGGCCGCGAAGCGCGGCGGCGGGCTGATCACGGCGGCCGACTTCGCGTCGTATCGTGCGCAGGACATGGCGCCGCTGACCTGCACGTATCGCGGCTACGAGTTCGTGTCGGCGCCGCCGCCGAGCTCGGGCGGCGTGACGATGTGCGAGACGCTGAACGTCCTCGAAGGGTATGACCTGCGCAAGTTCGGCTACCAGTCGGCTTCGGTGGTTCACTACATGACCGAGGCGATGCGCCACGCGTACGAGGATCGCAACACGCTGCTGGGCGACCCGAACTTCATCGACAATCCGGTCGCGAAGCTGACGAGCAAGGCGTATGCGGCCGAGATCCGCAAGCAGATCAGCGGCGACACGGCGACGGCGTCGGTCGAAGTGCAGCCGGGTGTCGGCGTGCACGAAAAGCCGGAGACGACCCACTATTCGATCATCGACCGCGACGGTAACGCGGTGTCGACCACTTACACGGTCAACGGCCGCTTCGGCGCCGTGGTGATCGCGCCGGGCACGGGCTTCTTCCTGAACGACGAGATGGACGACTTCACGGTCAAGGTCGGCGCGCAGAACCTGTTCGGCCTCGTGCAGGGCACGCGCAACTCGATCGCCCCGGGCAAGCGTCCGCTGTCGTCGATGGCGCCGACGATCGTGAAGAAGGACGGCAAGGTGTTCATGGTGGTCGGGTCGCCGGGCGGCTCGCGCATCATCACGATCACGCTGCAGACCGTGCTGAACGTGATCGACTACGGAATGACGCCGCAGGATGCGGTCGGGGCGCCGCGCATCCATCATCAATGGCTGCCGGATCAGGTTTATTACGAAACCCGCGGCCTGTCGCCCGACACGCTCGCGATCCTGCGCAACATGGGCTACAAGATGGTCGAGCAGACGCCGTGGGGCGCAGCGGAGCTGATCTTGGTCGGCCTGCCCGGCACCGAGGCGGCGAGCCGTCAGAGTTCCGGTAACGACTCGTCGGTGTCCGGCAACGTGCGCGTCGGCTACATCTACGGCGTCAACGATCCGCGCCGGCCGGCCGGTTCGGCGATCGGCTACTGACCTGAGCGGATGAGATTCGATTTGATTGCATCAAGCTGAACGGTTGCCCCGGCGTTCGCCCTCGCGCGAGCGCCGCGGCAGCGACAGCGCGTCCGTTCGCGGACGTTCGCAGTATCGAGCGTGGCGGGTGCCAGGAGTCCCGGGCCCGCCTTGCTCGCAACGTGCGCCGTGGCACGGCATCGGCGCGCGTATTTTTTCTTTCACTCCTGCACCGTGCGTCGAGTTCCGTTATGAACAAACGAATGTCTGCGGCAGTCTGGATCCTGCTCGCGATGGCGGCCGGCATCTTCATCGGCTACATGATCTACACGCAGTTTCCCGACAAGCAGGCGGCGACCGAAATCGCCGGCTACATCTCGCTCGTGTCCGACGTGTTCCTGCGGCTGATCAAGATGGTGATCGGGCCGCTCGTCTTCTCCACGCTCGTCGTTGGCATCGCGCACATGGGCGACGCATCGTCGGTGGGGCGCGTGTTCGTGAAGGCGTTCGGCTGGTTCGTCACCGCGTCGCTGATCTCGCTGCTGCTCGGGCTGTTGATGGCGAACCTGCTGCGCCCCGGTGAGAACCTCGGCCTGCCGCTGCCGGACATCGGCGCATCCGCGCATCTCGCGACGTCCAAGTTCACGCTGAAGGATTTCGTCAGCCACATGGTGCCGAAGTCGATCGCCGAGGCGATGGCGAACAACGAAATCCTGCAGATCGTCGTGTTCTCGATGTTCTTCGGCGTCGCGCTGTCGGCGCTTGGCGAGCGCGGCAAGATCCTCGTGGCCGCGATCGACCAGCTGGCGCACGTGATGCTGAAGATCACCGGCTACGTGATGAAGCTCGCGCCGCTCGCGGTGCTGGCGGCGATGGCCGCGACCGTCGCGGTCAACGGGCTGTCGGTGTTGCTGAAGTTCGCGGTGTTCATGGGCGACTTCTACGTCAGCCTGTTCCTGCTGTGGAGCACGCTCGTGATCGCCGGCCTGCTGTTCCTCGGCCGCCGCGTATTCAAGCTGCTGGTGCTGATCAAGGAAGCGTTCATGCTGTCGTTCGCGACCGCGAGCTCCGAAGCCGCGTATCCGAAGATCCTCGACGCGCTCGACCGGTTCGGCGTGCGACGCAAGATCTCGAGCTTCGTGATGCCGATGGGCTATTCGTTCAACCTCGACGGCTCGATGATGTACTGCACGTTCGCGTCGCTGTTCATCGCGCAGGCGTACAACATTCATCTGTCGCTCGGCACGCAGATCACGATGCTGCTGGTCCTGATGCTGACGTCGAAGGGGATGGCCGGCGTGCCGCGCGCATCGCTCGTCGTGATCGCGGCGACGCTGCATCAGTTCGATATCCCGGAAGCCGGGCTGCTGCTGATCCTCGGCGTCGACACGTTCCTCGACATGGGCCGCTCGGCCACCAATGCGGTCGGCAATTCGATCGCCAGCGCGGTGGTCGCGAAGTGGGAAGGCGAGCTGATGTCGGAGTCCGAAGCACTGGCGCATGCCGCGCATCTCGATGCGGAACTGGAACGGCAGAACAGCGAACCGGCCTATGGTGCCGGTCAGGCGACGTCCGTTTAAGCGGCACACGCCTCGTCGATGAACGCCGCCAGCACCATCGCGGCGGCGTTGCCCGGCGCCGAGCCGAGCAGTTGCGGCGCATACACGCTGTCGCCGGGCGCGATCGGCTGCCCCGACAGCGCACAGACGCCGCGCTTGCGCGTCGTGAACAGCCGCCACTTCTGATAGCCGTAGTGGCCGGTGCACGCGTCGCGCCACGAAATCATCACGGTGTCGGCCGTGGGACGTTCGAGCACGCTGATCGTCGGCTGGCTCGTCGCGTCCCACGACGGCAGGCGATCGCGCGTGATGCTGCGCCGTCGCGGTGCGGCCCATGAGACGGACGGCATGTCGAAGCTGCCGATCGCGGCGACCGTCTTGAGCCAGGCTACTGCACTGTTGCTCATCTTTGTTTCCCTCGAAACGTTACGCGATGCCGCGACGTGCGGCATCACGACAGGCGGATGCGCGGCTGCACGCAGCCGTTGATCCGTTCGGCGATCCACAGCAGCGTCGCCTTGGAAAATCCGTGCAGCGCCTGCTGGTGGCGCCGATACAGCATCAGATGGCTGAATTGCGCGAAACGCCCCTGGATGAAGCCGCCGCGAAAGAACCCGAATTGCCCGAGTGTGCCGAACGCGTCGTAGTCGCTGATCGACACGAGCGCGCCGAAGTCGTGGAACGCGAACGGCGGCAGCGGTTTGCCGTCGAGCCACGCCGGCAAGTGCTTCGCGAGATGCTCGGCCTGCTGGGCCGCGACCTGCGCGGTGGGCGGCAGCGGTCGCTCGTGGCCGTCGGGCTGCAGGCTCGCGCAATCGCCGATCGCGAACACGTGCTCGTCGGCCGTGGCCTGCAACGTGGGCCCGACCAGGATCTGGTTCGCGCGGTTCGTGTCGAGCCCGCCCAGCGCCTGCATGAAATCGGGCGCCTTCACGCCGGCCGCCCACACCATCAGATCTGCTTCGGCAAACGAACCGTCGCCATAGTGGAAGCCGTTCGCATCGGCCGCCGTCACGCGCGTCGACGTCAGCACATGAAAGCCGATCTGTTCGAGCCGCCGCTGCGCCGACGCGGAAATCCTCGGCGGAAACGCGGCGAGGATGCGCGGGCCGCTTTCGAGCAGCGTCAGCCGCAGCCGTTCGCGCACCGTCTCGTCGCCGTATGCCTGCGCCACTTCCAGCAGCCGGCTCAGTTCCGCCGCCAGCTCCACGCCCGTCGCGCCCGCACCGACGATCGCGACGCGCAACGGCTCGTCGCGCGCGATGCTGCGAAACACGCGCATCCGCAACGCTTCGTTGAAGGTCTCGGCCTGCTGCTGGCTGTCGATGAAATAGCAGTGCTCGCGCACGCCCGGCACGCCGAAATCGTTGGCCTGGCTGCCGAGCGCGAGGATCAGCACGTCGTATTCGAGCTCGCGCGCGTCGATCATTCGTTCGCCGTCCTGCGAGCGGATCTCGGCGAGCTGCACGCGGCGACGCGCACGATCGAGCCCCGTCAGTTCGCCGGGCTGGTACGTGTAGCCGTGATCGCGCGCATGGGCGAGGAAGATCACCTGCTGTTGCTGCACGTCGCGCGTGCCGGCCGCGATCGTGTGCAGCATCGGCTTCCAGATATGGGTCGGGCCGCGGTCGACGACGGTGACCTGAGCGCGCCCGGTGCGGCCGAGACGTTCGCCGAGGCGGGTCGCGAGCTGCAATCCGGCGATGCCGCCGCCGACGATCACGATGCGGGTAGGGGTTGTCATGGATAAATCATCACGTGATGAATAATGTATGATCCTAGCGCTTCCCGGCTTTGCATGTCAACGGAGCGGGGCAGGCGACCCGGTTCTGGCGATGTGGAACCGGGGCCCGAACGCGGGCATTCGATTCATTCAACGGGAGCAGGAAAACGTGGCTGAAGTCACTGAGCGCGCGCCGTCGAAGCGGCGTACGCGGGGGCGGCCGCTGGCGGAGGCGTCCGTCGGTCCGGACGTGATATTGCGGGCCGCGCGTCGCACGTTCGCGAAGCGCGGCTACGATGCGACGAGCGTGCGCGAGGTCGCGCGCGAGCTGGGCATCGACGCCGCGCTGATCGCCCACCATTTCGGCGCGAAGGAAACGTTGTGGCTGGCCGTCGTCGAGCAGATCGTCGATCTCGCCGAGCCGCTGTTCGATGCGTTGCGCGCGCTGCGCACGTCGTCATTGCCGCATCGCGAGCGCGTGCGGCGCGCGATCGAGCTGTGCGTCGATCACGAATTCGAGGAGCCGGACATCGGCATGTTCTTCTCGACGGCGGCGACCGAAGAGGGCGCACGGCTCGACTGCCTGCAGCAGCGGATCGTGCGGCCGTATCACGACGCGATGTTTCCGCTGCTGGCCGACGCGGTCGAGGCCGGCGAAATCCGCACGGTCGATCCCAACGTGCTGTTCTTCATGATCGCGAGCGCGGTCGGCACGACGGTGTCGTACAGCCACATGATGTTGGAGTTCACGTCGCTGCCCACGCGGCAGGATGCGTTCCGGCAGGCCGTGCTCGACGTCGCGCTCAGCATTCTGCGCGTCTGAGCGCCGCGCGCACGACGCGCGGTCACGTTGCCGCCACCAGCCCCAATGCATCGATCGCGTGCCGCGCGCTCTCGCGCAGCGCGTCGACGCGCTGCGACGGCGTCCGGTAGGCGATCGCCAGTTCGTATGCGAGCGGGCCGCCCGCGTCAGTCGAGATCGGGCGGCGCGTCGCCGAGCCAGCGCCGCGCGCCGGGCCCGTTGCGGCCCGCGCGGTCCTCGGGGTTGGTCAGCTTGCAGCGCTTCAGCGACAGGCAGCCGCATCCGATGCATTCGTCGAGGTTGATGTAGAGCCGCTGCAGTTCCTCGATCCGGTTCGCGACGCGCTGCTTCCAGCCGCGCGACAGCCGCTGCCAGTCCTTGTTGGTCGGCGCGGTGTCTTCCGGCAGGCTCACGAGCTGTTCGGCGATCTCGTCGAGCGAATAGCCGATCTTCTGCGCGAACACGATGAACGCGATCAGCCGCAGTACCGCACGCGAATAGTGACGATGGCTCGAGCCGTTGCGGTGCGACTTGATGAGCCCGCGCTTCTCGTAGAAGCGCAACGTCGATGCCGGCACGCCGCTGCGTGCGGCCACTTCGCGGATCGACATCAGCGGCCATTGCGGGGTTTCGTCGATACCCATGATGCCCTCCGGGAAAGCTTGACTTGAAGTTAACTTCAACTTTTATGCTACGCGGCAGTTTAACCCGTCGCGAGGCATCATGCTCCTCTTATCCCTACGCAGGACGTCGCCTTTGGGCGCGGCCTGCGCATTGCTGCTGGCGTTGTCGGGCTGTCACGACGGCAAAGGCGAATCGTCGGCCCATCCGCTGCCCGAAGTCGGCGTGACGACCGTCGCGCCGCGCACGGTCCGCCTCGCGGACGAATTCAACGGACGCGTCGAAGCGGTCGACGCGGTCGAGCTGCGGCCACGCGTGAGCGGCTATCTGCAGCGCATCGCGTACAAGGAGGGCGACCTCGTCGCGCAGGGCGCGGTGCTGTTCGAGATCGATCCACGCCCGTACCGGATCGCGCTCGACCGCGCGAACGCGCAGCAGCAGCGGGCGCGCGCGGCCGCGAGCCTCGCCGATGTGCAGCTCAAGCGCGTGCGGACGCTGATCGATGCGCATGCAACCTCCCAGGAGGAACTCGACAACGCGCGCGCGACCGCGGAGCAGGCGCGCGCCGACCTGCAGGCGGCCGACGCGGCCGTCGCCGACGCGAAGCTCAATCTCGGCTTCACCGAAGTGCGTGCGCCGATCGCGGGGCGCGTCGGCCGTGCGATCGCGACCGCCGGCAACCTCGCGCGCGCGGACGACACGCTGCTGACGACGGTCGTGTCGCAGGATCCCGTCTACGTGTATTTCGACTGCGACGAGCAGAGCTACCTGCGCTACAACGCGCGGCGCGCCGACCCGAGGCATCGAGCGATCGGCGCGGATCCGGTGCGCGTGGGCCTCGCCAACGAGACGGGCTTCCCGCACGCGGGCACCGTCGATTTCCTCGACAACCGGCTCGATCCGCAAACCGGCACGATCCGCGCGCGCGTGCGGCTGCCGAACGCGGATCACACGTTCACGCCGGGCCTCTATGCGCGCGTGCAGCTCGTCAGCGGCCGCGACCAGGATGCGCTGCTCGTCGACGACAAGGCGGTGCTCACCGACCAGGATCGTAAGTATGTCTACGTGATCGGCGCCGGCGACAAGGCGTTGCGTCGCGACGTGACGATCGGTCGTGTGCTGGACGGCGAGCGGATCGTCGAAAAGGGGCTTCAGTCGGGCGATCGCGTGGTCGTCGACGGCGTGCAGCGGATCTACTATCCGGGTGCGCAGGTGAAGCCGAAGGCGTTGCCCGCACGCGCGGATGCGGGCACCGGCGCCGGGCCGGGCAGCGGCACGCAGGCCGTGGCCGACGCCGGCGCGCCGGCCGCGCAATAACGGGAGACCTGCGATGGATTTCTCCCGATTCTTCATCGACCGGCCGATCTTCGCGGTCGTGCTGTCGATCGTCATCTTCGCGATCGGCCTGATCTCGATCCCGATGCTGCCGGCCGGCGAGTATCCGGAAGTCGTACCGCCGAGCGTCGTGGTGCGTGCGACGTACCCTGGCGCGAACCCGAAGGAAATCGCCGAAGCGGTCGCCGAGCCGCTGGAAGAAGCGATCAACGGCGTCGAAGGGATCATGTACATGAAGTCGGTCGCGGGCTCGGATGGCAGCCTGCAGGTCGTCGTCACGTTCCTGCAGGGCGTCGATCCCGACACGGCCGCCGTGCGCGTGCAGAACCGCGTGAGCCAGGCGCTGTCGCGTCTGCCCGACGACGTGCGCCAGTACGGCGTGACCACGCAGAAGCAGTCGCCGACGCCGCTGATGTACGTGAGCCTTTATTCGCCGGACAACAGCCGCGATTCGCTGTATCTCCGCAACTACCTGACGCTGAACGTGAAGGACGAGCTGTCGCGCCTGACCGGCATCGGCGACGTCGGCGTGTACGGATCCGGCGACTACGCGATGCGGCTCTGGCTCGATCCGAACCGGCTCGCATCGCGCGGGCTGACCGCGAGCGACGTGATCGCCGCGGTGCGCGAGCAGAACGTACAGGTATCGGCCGGCCAGCTGGGTGCGGAGCCGACGCCGAAGAAGAACGATTTCCTCGTGTCGATCAACGTGCGCGGCCGGCTGCGCACGGTGCAGGAATTCGGCGACATCGTGCTGCGCAATGGCGACGACGGCCAGGTCGTGAAGCTGTCCGACGTCGCGCGCATCGAGCTCGGTGCGGGCGACTACACGCTGCGCTCGTATTTCAACGACCGGCATTCGGCCGTGGTCGGCATCTTCCTGTCGCCGGGCGCGAACGCGCTCGACGTCGCGAAGTCCGTGTATGCGAAGCTCGACGAGCTGTCGAAGCGCTTCCCGCCGGGCATCGCGTATCGCCCGGTGTGGGATCCGACCGTGTTCGTGCGCGAATCGATCCGCGCGGTGCAGCACACGCTGATCGAGGCCGTCGTGCTGGTCGTGCTCGTCGTGATCCTGTTCCTGCAGACCTGGCGCGCGTCGATCATTCCGCTCGTCGCGGTGCCGGTGTCGGTGGTCGGCACGTTCGCATGGCTCTACCTGCTCGGCTATTCGATCAATACGCTGACGCTGTTCGGGCTCGTGCTCGCGATCGGGATCGTCGTCGACGATGCGATCGTGGTGGTCGAGAACGTCGAGCGCAACATCGCACAGGGGCTGAGCCCGCGCGACGCCGCGCATCAGGCGATGCGCGAGGTGTCGGGGCCGATCGTCGCGATCGCGCTCGTGCTGTGCGCGGTGTTCGTGCCGATGGCGTTCATGTCGGGCGTGACCGGCCAGTTCTACAAGCAGTTCGCGGTGACGATCGCGATCTCGACGGTGATTTCCGCGGTGAATTCGCTGACGCTGTCGCCCGCGCTTGCCGCGAAGCTGCTGCGCCCGCACGGCGCGCCGAAGGATGCGCTCACGCGTGCGCTCGACCGCGCATTCGGCTGGCTGTTTCATCCGTTCAACCGCTTCTTCGAGCGCAGTTCCGGTCGCTATCACGGCGTCGTCGCGCGCACGCTGAAGCGGCGCGGCGCGGTGTTCGCGGTCTATGCGGCGCTGCTCGCGGGGACCGCGCTGCTGTTCAACGCGGTGCCGGGCGGCTTCATTCCCGTGCAGGACAAGTTGTATCTGTTCGCCGGCGCGAAGTTGCCGGAAGGCGCGTCGCTCGCGCGCACCAGCGCGGTGACCGAGCAGATGACGAAGATCGCGCTCGGCACCGACGGCGTCGAGATGGTGCCGGCGTTCGCCGGACTGAACGCGCTGCAGGGCGTGAATACACCGAACATCACGAACTCGTACGTAATCCTGAAGCCGTTCGACCAGCGTCACCGCAGCGCCGCGCAGATCAACGCGGACCTGAACGCGTGCTTCGCGGCAATCGGCGGCGGCATCACCTATGCGCTGATGCCGCCGCCGATCCAGGGCCTCGGAAACGGTTCGGGCTACTCGCTGTATCTCGAGGATCGCGGCGGGCTCGGCTACGGCGAATTGCAGAAGGCGTTGACGGCATTCCAGGCCGCGGTCGCGAAGACGCCGAGGATGAGCTACCCCGTCAGCGCGTACCAGGCGAACATCCCGCAGCTCGAGGTGAAGGTCGACCGGCTGAAGGCGAAGGCGCAGGGCGTCGCGCTGACCGATCTGTTCAACACGCTGCAGGTCTATCTGGGCTCGATGTACGTGAATGACTTCAATGCATTCGGCCGCGTGTACCGCGTGATGGCGCAGGCCGATGCCGGTCACCGGCAGACGGCCGCCGACATCGCGAACCTGCGCACGCGCAACGCGAAGGGCGAGATGGTGCCGATCGGCTCGATGGTGACGGTCGCGCCCGCGTACGGGCCGGATCCGGTCGTCCGCTACAACGGCTATCCGGCCGCGGACCTGATCGGCGACGCGGACCCGAAGGCGATGTCGTCGTCGCAGGCGATCGCGAAGCTGCAGCAGATCGCGAAAGACGTGCTGCCGCCGGGCATCACGCTCGAATGGACCGACCTCAGCTACCAGCAGGTCACGCAGAGCAACGCGGCGATCATCGTGTTTCCGCTCGCGGTGATGCTCGTTTTCCTGGTGCTCGCGTCGCTGTACGAAAGCTGGACGCTGCCGCTCGCGGTGATCCTGATCGTACCGGTCTGCATGTGCGCGGCGCTGTTCGGCGTATGGCTGTCCGGCGGCGACAACAACGTGTTCGTGCAGGTCGGTCTCGTCGTGCTGATGGGTCTCGCGTGCAAGAACGCGATCCTGATCGTCGAGTTCGCGCGCGAGCTCGAAATCCAGGGAAAGGGCGTGATCGACGCGGCGTTGGAGGCGTGCAGGCTGCGGTTGCGGCCGATCGTGATGACGTCGGTCGCGTTCATCGCGGGCTCGGTGCCGCTGCTGATCGGCAGCGGCGCGGGCAGCGAGGTGCGCGCGGCCACCGGCGTCACCGTGTTCGCGGGGATGCTCGGCGTCACGTTGTTCGGGCTGTTCCTCACGCCCGTGTTCTATGTGGCGATCCGCAAGCTCGCGGGCGGCACGCCGGCCGTGTGGAACGAACAGCATGGCACCCTCGAAGGAGAAAACCGATGAGCGCCGCTTTCCGTCTTTCCGCGCTCGCGATGTCGGTGACGCTCGCCGCGTGCGCGGTCGGCCCCGATTTCAAACGGCCCGACACCGCGGCTGCCGCGCGCTTCGCTCGCGACGCGCATCCGGCCACGCAGGATGCGTCGTCGCCGAACGCGTCGGCGGCTGCCGATGCCACGTTCTGGCGCGGCTTCGGCGACCCGGCGCTCACGCAGTTGATCGACGCGGCGCTCGCGGCGAACCAGGACCTGCAGGTCGCCGTATCGCGCTACGACGCATCGAACGCGCTGCTGTCGCAGGCCACGTTCGACCGCTATCCGACGATTACCGCGAGCGGCCGGATCGGCCACCAGTTGACGAGCAAGGACCAGGCGTTCGGCGCGCCGCGCAGCCAGCGCGATACGCCGATCTCCAATGTCGGGATCAACGCGGCGTGGGAACTGGACCTGTTCGGCCGCGTGCGCCGGTCGATCGAGTCGCAGCGCGCGGAAACGGCCGCGAGCGCGGCCGACGTGCGCGCGGTGCGTGTCGCGATCGCGGGCGAGGTCGCGAGCACGTACGTGGATCTGCGCGGCTCGCAGGAGCGGCTGCGGATCGCACGCGAGAACGCCGACAACCAGAAGCAGACGCTCGCGCTGATCAATACGCGCGTCGGCGCGGGGCGCGGTTCCGAGCTCGATGCGGCGCGTGCGCGCGCGCAGTTCGAATCGACGACGTCGCGGATCGCCGTGTACGAAGCGGCGATCGGCGTCGACGAGCACCGGCTCGCGGTGTTGACCGGACAGACGCCGGATGCGCTGATCGGCCGGTTCGACATGCCGAATGCCGACGCATCGAAAGGCACGCAGGTGCCGCTGCCGGCGCTTGCCGCCGACATCGATCCCGGCACGCCGGGCGACCTGCTGCGCAGGCGCCCCGATGTCGCGGCCGCCGAGGCGCGGCTGCATGCAGCGACCGCGCGGATCGGCGTCGCGACGGCCGACCTGTTTCCGCGCTTCACGCTGTCGGGGTTGCTCGGCAGCGCGACGAGCAGCTATGGGTTCTTCCGTGCGGGCAGCGACACGAACCTGATCGCGCTCGGCGTCGACTGGTCGTTCCTCGACGTCGGCCGCGTGCGCGCGCGGATCGCGGCGAGCGACGCGGAGGCGGCCGGCCAGCTCGCGCAGTACCGGCAGACCGTGCTCGGCGCACTGGAGGAAACCGAGAACGCGCTGCTGCGCGTCGCCCGCACGCGGGACGAGACCGCACACCTCGTGCGGGCGGCGGACGACAGCGCACGCGCGGCGCAGCTCGCGCAGACGCGCTTCTCGGCGGGCGCGATCGACTATTACGAAGTGCTCGACGCGCAGCGGACGCTGCTGCAGGCGCAGGACGCGGCGGCCGACGGGCGGATGCGCAGCGCGGCGTCGACGGTCGCGCTGTACAAGGCGCTCGCGGGCGGCTGGCCGGCGGGAACGGCGCAGGCCGCACCGGGGCCGCTCGCGCGAACGGTGCCGTAGTACACCGGGTCACGCGGCGGGCGGGCGCGGTGCGTCTGCGCGCCGTTCAGCAGGCGGGAACGCCGGGCTGCGGTTCCGCTGTCCGCTGGCGGCGGCCCCGCGCTTCGCCGTCGTACCTGCCTTGCATCGCCCGCACCGCATGCGCGGCGCGGCACGCGACCGATTCCCGGGCGCGAAACATTGTTCTCCTTCGTCGTAAACGTCTCGAATGCGTGATATTTGCGCTGCCCGATCCGGTTTAGAGTGGCCGCAAATTGATGACGATGTGTCGTATGGCCGAAGTCGCTGGCCGTACCGATGCACCAGAGGAGTTGGAGACAAATGGCTGAAGGCAGGATTACGCAAGTTGAATCGTTCGGTTTCGAGCGGATTCCCGACGCATCGCGCTATGCACGTCCGATCGATCTGTTCCGGTTGCTGTTCGGCGGCTGCAATACGTTTTCAACGTCGGTGCTCGGCAGCTTCCCCGTGCTGGTCGGGCTGTCGTTCAAGGCGGGCGTGTGCGCGATCGTGCTCGGCGTGCTCGCCGGCACCTGCATCCTCGCGCCGATGAGCCTGTTCGGTCCGCGCAACGGTACGAGCGACCCCGTGTCGTCCGGCGCGCATTTCGGCATCCACGGCCGGATCGTCGGTTCGTTCCTCGCGCTGCTCACCTCGATCGCGTTCTTCTCGCTCGCGGTGTGGAGTTCAGGCGATGCGCTCGTCGGCGGCGCGCACAACATGGTCGGCGTGCCGGTCAACGGCTTCACGCTCGGCGCCGCGTACATGGTGTTCGCGGTGCTCGTGCTGATCGTCTGCATCTACGGCTTTCGCTTCATGCTGTGGGTCAACAAGATCGCCGTGTGGGCGGCGAGCCTGTTGTTCGTCGCCGGCCTGTTCGCGTTCGCGGGAATGTTCGACATGAACTATGCGGGCACGCTGAGCCAGGGCAGTGCGGGTTTCTGGGCCGCGTTCGTCGGCGCGGTGCTGGTCGCGTTGAGCAACCCGGTGTCGTTCGCGTCGACGCTCGGCGACTGGGCGCGCTACATCCCGCAACAGACGCCGAAGCGGCGCGTGATGGGCGCAGTGTTTGCCGCGCAGATCGCGACCTTCGTGCCGTTCTTCTTCGGCCTCGCGACCGCGACGATCATCGCGTCGAAGGCGCCCGCGTTCATCGCGTCGAACGACTACGTCGGCGGGCTGCTCGCCGTGTCGCCGCGCTGGTTTCTGCTGCCGATGTGCCTGATCGCGATCATCGGCGGGATGTCGACCGGCACGACCGCGCTGTACGGCACGGGCCTCGACGTGTCGAGCATGTTTCCGCGCGTCCTGAACCGTGTGCGTGCGACGCTGCTGATCGGCACGATCGCGATCGCGTTCATCTTCGTCGGGCGTTTCTGGTTCAACCTCGTCGAAAGCGTCGCGACGTTCTCGACGCTGATCGACACGTTCAGCTGCCCGTGGATGGCGATCATGGTGATCGGCTACGTGACGCGTCGCGGCTTCTATCTCGCCGACGACCTGCAGGTATTCAATCGCGGGCTGCGCGGCGGCCACTACTGGTTCACGCACGGCTGGAACCTGCGCGCGATGGGCGCGTGGCTGCCGGCGGCGTTCATCGGGCTGTCGTTCGTGAATCTGCCGGGCCAGTTCGTCGGGCCGCTCGGCGCCCTGGCGGGCGGGCTCGATCTCAGCGTGCCGGTGTCGCTGATGGTCGGTGGATTGCTGTATTTCGTGCTGCTGACGATGCATCCGGAAGCGGACGGCGTGTACGGCCCGAACGGACGCTTCCTGGTGCGCGGCGGCGGGCAGGCGGCGCGTGCTGTCGGCGCGCCGGCGATCCAGCCGAAGGGGTATTGAGCGCCGCATCGTTGGCTGCTTCGTTTCGGAAACCATCGTGCCGCCGCGCGGGAAAGCCGCCGGCGGCATGGTCGTTTTCGGACGCTTGATGGCCGGTGCGGATGAGCGGCCGGACCTGCCCGTCGACCCCGTCGCGGATCAGTGGAACGTGCTGCCCGCGAGCATTCCGCCGTCGACGATGAATTCAGAGCCCGTGCAATACGCGGATTCGTCGGACGCAAGAAACAGCACGAGGCTCGCCACTTCGTCGGGTTTGCCGATGCGCGCGATCGGCAGCCCGCTGTAGATCGACGAAGGGTCGAAATCGGCGTATTCCGGCGGGCGCGCCATCACGGTGTCGATGCCGCCCGGATGGACCGAGTTCACGCGGATTCCATAGCGGCCGAACTCGAGCGCGGCGGCCTTCGTCATCCCGCGTACGGCGAACTTGCTCGACACGTACGCGCTGCCGCCGGCCACGCCTTCCATCCCGGCCGTCGACGACACGTTGACGATCGAGCCGCCACCCGCGTCCTTCAGCGCGGCCAATGCCGATTTCATGCCGAGCCAGCAGCCGACCTGGTTCACGTCGATCACCCTGCGATAGTCGTCGAGCGAACAGGACTCGATCGGAACGAGCTTCAGGATCGCCGCGTTGTTCACGAGGACGTCCAGCCGGCCGAAGTGCGCGAGCGTCGCGTGAACGGCGGTGTGCCAGTCGTCTTCGTTCGTCACGTCGAGATGCTGGTAGCGTGCGGCGTCGCCGAGTTCGGCCGCGACGCGTTGGCCGGCGTCATCCAGCACGTCGGCGATCACCACGCGTGCGCCTTCGGCGACGAACCGGCGTGCCTCCGCCTCGCCCTGGCCGCGGGCGCCACCCGTGATCAGCGCCACCTTGCCTTCGAGTCGTTTCATCGTGTTGCTCCTGTGAGTGAAGGGGGACGCACGAGCCCGCTCATGCGGCGGCCGGCGCGTCGATGATGCGGACCGGATCGGCGCCATCCCATGCGCGTGCTTCGGCGATGCCGCGCGCGATCATGTCGCGCATGCCGGCGCTTTCGATCACTTCGACGCGCACGCCGGGGTCGTCGGCGTCGTCGAGGTAGGCGACGCGCGTGGCCGGGTTGCGCGCTTCGAACACGACGCGCAGGCCGCGCGCCGTGAGCCGCGCCACCGCGGCATCGAGATCGTCGACCACCCAGGCGACGTGATGCAGGCCCGCGAGCGGTTGCCCGTGCGCGTCGCGGTATGGCGACGGCGCATCGTTCGTCACGTGGATCAGTTCGATCTGCACGCCGCCGAGATATGTGAGCCCGACATCCATCGTGACCGTCACCGTTTCACCGAGGTAGCGGCCGTCGAGACGCACGTCGCGGAACACGGTCCACGGGCCCGCGTCGTGGCGGGCGCGCCAGCGCGCGATGCTGCGGTCGAGATCGGCGACCACATAGCCGATCTGGTCGACGGGGCCGAGGACAGGGGCGTTCATGGTGTCTCCGTGGCGGGGGCGCGAGCGTACGCGGCGCCGTTCGATTCGGCATGCGGGATGCGACGAATGACGGCCATGATGGCAATAAACGTGGCGCTTCGTGCCATCCAAACGGACTAGCCGCGGGGACGCGGCGCGGTGGGGGAGAAGCGAATGGGCGAGTCTGCGCGTTGTCGCGCGTTCGGGGCCTTGACCGTCGGCCCGCAGTTTTCGGGCGAGCCGCTCACGAACCTGCTGCCCGTATTCGGCGAGACCGGGCTGTTGTGGATCGGCGGCTCGGGCTTTCCGCTCAGCTTCGTGACGATGGTGCGCTAAGGGCGCGCGGCCGCGTTGTCGCAGACGGCTGCGGCAGGTTGGCCCGATCCTGTCGGACGTTGTCCTGCGGGCCGCTGTCGCGCGGGGCCGCACGGCACGACACTGGCGCCTCGCGGTCACGGCAGGCCAGCCCACGCACGGCGGCGACCTGCCGCAAGGCTGCGTGCGGTGGCGCGGGCCTTGCCGGGCCGCCGTTTCGTTCGATGTGCCAACCTTGAGTAGAGAGCGACCCATGCAACATCCGACCATCCGTACCCTGGCCGGCGCGAGCGCGCCGACGTCGATCGACGCCGCCCGCACCGCGCTGCTGGTGATCGATTTCCAGAACGAATATTTCAGCGGCCGCCTGCCGATTCCGGAAGGGCCGCGCGCGCTGGGCAATGCACGACGCGTGATCGCGTTCGCCGATCGCGCCGGCATCCCGGTATTCCACGTCCAGCACGTCGGCGCGGCCGGCGGCCCGCTCTTCGCCGACGGCAGCGACGGCTTCCGCTTTCATGCGGACCTGCAGCCGGCGCCGCATCACGCGGTCGTGAAGAAGACGTCGGTGAGCGTGTTTCCGACGACGGACCTCGACGCGCGCCTGCAGGCGGCCGGCATCGACACGCTGATCGTCACCGGGCTGATGACGCATGCGTGCGTTGCCGGTGCGGCCCGCGATGCCGTGCCCCTCGGCTACGCGGTGATCGTCGTCGACGATGCGTGCGCGACGCGCGACCTCGATGTCGCGGACGGCGGCACGGTGTCGCACCGCGACCTTCACCGCGCCACGCTGGCCGCGCTGTCGGACACGTTCGGCGACGTGCTGACGACAGGGCAGGTGCTCGCGCTCGACGTCGCCTGATGCGCGCGGGCGGGCTCGAGCCGTGCGCAGACGGACGACGGCCCTGGGCGGTCGGGCGGGCGTGACGGCGAAGCCCGATGTAGGGGCGTTCGTGCGTGCCGGGCAGCGCCGTGTCGCGAAGTCGGCCGCGCATCGGTGCACGGCCCGCCCGATCAGAACATCGTGTTCGCGTTCGCGGCCTTTTCGGGCACCGACTGGATCACGTCCCAGTGCTCGACGATCCTGCCGTCCTTCACGCGGAAGATGTCGATCACCGCGTCGCCGCGATCGCCCGGCCGCTCGGTCGCATGCACATGCAGATAGACGAGGTCGCCATCGGTCGAGCTGCGGACGATCTGCGCGTGTGATTCGGGGTTCTTCTGGAACGCGTCGACGAAGTACGACACGAACGGCTTCTTGCCGTCGGGTACGTGCGGGTTGTGCTGCTTGTAGTCGTCGGCGACGACGGCGGCAGCCTCGACCGCTTCGTGCTTGTTGAAGAAGCGGTCGTAGAACGTCAGCACGAGCTGGCGGTTGGCTTCCTCGGCGGTCAGGTCGCGCGTGACATGACCGGCGGCCGGCGCGGCGGTCGATGCGGCAAGCAGGACGAACGCGGCAACGGCGCGGACGGGGGAGCGGAGCGGTGACATGTGGCGGGTTCCTTGTCTGGGGATTCGTGGGTCGGCGCACGGTGCGCGATCGCGGATGACGCCGATCGTCATCATCGGCGGGCGAAGGAGTGCCGACTGTGCGCATCCGCATGCTTCGCAGAACTTGAAAATCCGTGCGGCCATCGAGTCGATCGAATGGTACAGTTGCCGCGACCCCGTCACAAGAAGTCACCGCGGTGTGAGCAGGTCACGCCGCGGTGACCGTGCATCGCCCGTGAAAGAGAATCCCGTCATGCCGTTTACGTCCGCCGACGAATCCGTCGAACTCGATCAGCCGTGCCCGATCCGCGATGTGCTTGAGCGCATCGGCGACCAATGGAGCCTGCTCGTGCTCGAGGCGCTGTCCGGCGGCACGATGCGTTTCAATGAACTCTCCCGCGCGATCGGCGACGTATCGAAGCAGATGCTGTCGCGCACGCTCAAGCGGCTCGAGCAGGACGGCTTCGTCAGTCGCACGTTGTATGCCGAGGTGCCGCCGCGCGTCGAATATGCGCTGACGGACCTCGGGCGTTCATTCCTGACGCCGATGGACGCGATGATCCGCTGGGCCGACGAACATCATCGTGCGATATGCGCCGCACGTCGCCGTGCGTGCGAGCTGGAGAGCAACGGGCGTTGAGTGGCGTGCGGGCGTGTGGCGATCCGCGACTGTATGCGTGTGTTGCGGCAGCATCGGATGATTTCGTTATCCGAATGTCTTGAGCGAATTGCTTGCGCACGTGGCGTCGCGAAGGGTGTGACGCGCGAGCGGCGATCGGCGTATGACGGATATGAACTGTCGTGGCCGGCGATCCGCCTCCGCTCGGTCGGTCGATTCGTATGCAGGACGGCGCGGCGTGTCGATCGACAAGGCCGTGGAAGCAGCGGCACCGCGCCGGCCGATGGCCGGCGCGGGCGACTTATCGCCAGGTACCGTCGACGTAGACCCACACTCGCCCCTGGCGACGCCAGTATCCAGGCACCCACCTGCGCCCGGGGCGGCGAGCGACCCAGCGTCCGGGCACCCATATATAGCGGCCGCGCTGCCAGCGCCAGTAGCCGTCGGTCCAGATATAGCCATGCGGCCGCGGCGGCGGTGGCCGGCGATCATGTCGCAGTGCGGGCGGCGCGAAGCCCGGGCGATCGGAATAAGGCGGCCTGCCGGGGCCTGGAGGCGGTCCGGGAGGCCGATACCCGGGCGGTGCGGGTTGGGCCGAGGCGGTGCGCAGCCAACCGCCGGTGGCGGCGACGGCCGCGGTCAGTCCGATGGCGCGCAACAGCGAGCGTCGATTCATGGCGAGTCCTCTATCTAATATGTAATCGGGCTGCCTTACGTTAGCTGGCTGGTCGCGGGGCCGGGTTACGCGGGGCGTTAAGGCTGTTACCGCATGTCACGACGACCTGCGGGCAGCCGGAGGCGCCCGTCACCGATCCCACTCTGCAGGCGCTGATGGTCCAACAGGGGCGGCAACGGCTGCACCGCCGCGTGTTTACAGTTTGGTCGCAGCGTTTCAGGCGGGCGGGCCCAGTATTTGAGACTGATTCGGGTAAAAATTACCGGTTTTGCGTGGTTCCATCGATTCCGCTTGTTGTTTCTATGCAACCGTCAAGACGATGACACGAAAGAATGGTGCGATGAAAGCCTCCAAAAAGCATCCGTCAATAAGTAAAAAAAAGACGTTAAAACAAATACTTATAAGGTGCGCCCACTTTCATTATTTCTAGTTCTGGAAAAGCTTATTTCTTTATTTGCAGATCGCGGCCCTAGGGTACACCCCTAAACTCACGGTTCCCAAACGGGCAACTATCCGGGCGCGGCCAGAAGGACCGATGGCGTTCCCGGGCGGTTGCAGACCGTTTATGAACAAGGTCGCGAGACCTGCCTCTTTTTAGAAGGGAGCTCCACGAATGAACAAGACTCTGATCGTTGCAGCAGCTGCAGCATCGTTCGCTACCGTCGCTCACGCGCAAAGCAGCGTCACGCTGTACGGCGTGCTGGACGCAGGCATCACCTACCAAAGCAACGTCAACGGCAAGTCGCTGTGGTCGATGGGCTCGGGCATCGACCAGAGCCGTTTCGGCCTGCGTGGCTCGGAAGACCTCGGTGGCGGCCTGAAGGCAATCTTCACGTTGGAAAGCGGCTTCGGCATCGGTAACGGCAAGCTGGGCAACAACGGCGGCATGTTCAACCGCCAAGCATTCGTTGGCCTGTCGAGCCAGTACGGCACGGTCACGCTGGGCAAGCAGTACGACGCAACGCAAGACTACCTGGCGCCGCTGACGGCAACGGGCACGTGGGGCGGCACGTACTTCGCGCACCGCGGCAACAACGACCGCCTGAGCACGAACGGCGACGTCTCGCTGAACAACTCGGTCAAGTTCACGAGCGCTAACTACGCTGGCCTGCAGTTCGGCGGCACGTACTCGTTCTCGAACAACCAGAACTTCGGCAACAACCGTGCTTACAGCGGCGGTCTGTCGTACCAGTTCCAAGGCCTGAAGCTGGGTGCAGCGTACTCGCAAGCCAACCTCGGTGACGGTACCAACGCCAACGGCGCGACGAACATCGCTTCGCAAGGCCGTATCCGTACGTACGGTGCTGGTGCTGGCTACGCATTCGGCCCGGCACAAGTCGGTGCTGCATGGACGCAATCGCGTATCGATAACGTCCCGGGCCTGACCGGCGCGTTCCGCACGGACAACTACGAAGTCAACGCAAAGTACAACCTGACGCCGGCTCTCGGCCTGGGCGCAGCTTACACGTACACGAACACGAAGGTCGACGGTGGCAGCTCGCACTGGAACCAGTTCGGCGTGCAAGCTGACTACTCGCTGTCGAAGCGCACGGACGTGTACGCACAAGCTGTGTACCAGCGTGGTGCGAAGGGCAACGCGATCGGCACGTCGATCTACAACGGCGACAACACGACGCCGGCAAGCTCGTCGATCAACCAAACCGCAGCAACGGTTGGCCTGCGTCACCGCTTCTAAGCGTGACGGCTGGGTAACCAGCTACGCAGCATCGAAAAAGGCGCCTTCGGGCGCCTTTTTTTCGTCTGTGGAGCGAGGTGTCGGCGATTCGCATCCTCCGGATGCAAAAAAAGCGAGGCGTGTGCCTCGCTTTTCTCGTTGTGCGCAGTTGCGGGGCGATACCCGCCGCAGATGGCTCAGCGCGTGTATTCGCCGTTGGCTTCCGGTTGAAACACGATCGCCGCGACCTTCATCAGCTTTTCAGCGCCGCTCGGCTGCAGCACTTTCACCAGCTGACCGCGTTGCGTGCCCAGCAGCGCCATGCCGACCGGCGAGAACACGTTCAGGCGCCCGAGTTCGAGATTGGCGGCATCCGGATAAACAATCGTCCAGGTGGCTTGTTCCTGGGACGCTTCGTCGAGCAGTGTGATCTGCGAGTTCATCGTGACGACGTTCGACTTGATGGCGTCGGGCTGCACGATGTCCGCGCGCTCGAGCAGCGTGTCGAGCATCGTCTGGAAGCGCGGGTTGTGTTCGGCGTGCTTCTCGAGACGAGCGACGTCGAGTTCGGTCAACTGATAAAGGCGTTGTTTCATGGCAGTTCTCCAAATGATCGGCATGGGGCAGGCGTGGCGTGCCTATGGGGATCGCCCGGAGCCTGTCTGACCTGGCTCCGGGAGGAGGCCGTGCTGTCAGATCAGGCGCCGGGCAGGGGCGAGCGGTGCCTGGGCCGTGCGTCGAAGGCAGGGGTGCGCCGGGTGGCCGGCGCGCGCGCGCACGCCGGACGGGCCGGACAGCGAAAGCGAAAGAGGCGTGGGCGCGTGCATGGTGAATGGGGTATCGACAGGCGAATAAAACCTTTCGATTCTACAACACAACCTTCCAAGTCGGTGATCAGGCTGTCGGCTTTTCGTCAGGCATTGTTGTGGAAATGATTGAAGTAATCGCGATCTTGCGCGACGACAGCCGTCTATTTTTTCCGAAAATGCAACGCTGTATGTTCAAACCAAGGGTTTCCCCTTGGTATCGCGAGCACTACACTTGATCCATCGCTTCAGACAGTCCCGCCGGAAGCGACGCCAAAAGAGAACATATTTCGGAGGTCCATCATGAAGTCGATCATCTACGCAGCGATCGCTGCATCCGTCCTTGCCGCCCCGATCGCATCGTTCGCGCAGTCCGAGCAGGGCTTGACCCGCGATCAGGTCCGGGCCGAACTCGTGCAACTCGAACAGAACGGCTACAAGCCGCTCGCGAGCGATGCGCAATATCCGCAGAACATCCAGGCCGCAGAACAACGGAGCCAGCCGAATCAGCCGATGCTCGCCCAAGCCGACACGAGCGGCTATGGTGCGGTGGCGACGGGCGCAGGCCAGTCGGGCCGCCGCATGACGCGTGAAGCCCCGAATCCCGTGAACTCCGTCTACTTCGGCAACTGAACATCCCCGGGTCTGCCCGCGCACAGCATGTGACCGACGGGGCGCGCGCCACTCGCGCGCGTCCGCGTCAGCAGAGCAGAACCTCCGTCGCCGCATTCCGGCGGCTTTCCCGCCCAGACGCTCGCGCGTTTGGGCCTTTTTTGCTGGGATGGGTCAGGCGGACGTGACCGTCGGGGTGCCGTGGATGTAGTGTTCGAGCTGGCTGATCGTGAATTGCTGGTCGGCAATCACACTCTTCACGAGGTCGCCGATCGAGATCAGGCCGATGAGCTTGCCGTCCTGCAGGACGGGCAGGTGGCGCATCCGGTGTTCGGTCATCAGCGCCATGCACTCGTCGGTGGATTGCGACGGCTCCACGTAGCGCACCTTGGCCGTCATGATTTCCTCGACGCGGGTGGCCTTCGACGAACGGTCCTGCAGCACGACCTTGCGCGCGTAATCGCGCTCGGTGACGATGCCCGCGATGTCGTCGCCGTCCATGACCAGCAATGCGCCGATTCCCTTTTCCGCCATCAGCTTGATGGCGTCATAGACAAAATCGGCTTTCGTGACGGTGTAGATCGTGCGGCCGGAATCCGGCTTGGCTTTGAGAATTTGCGCGACAGTCGTGCTCATTTGCTTTCTCCGTGTGCGGGACGATGCAGGGAAGGCAGGGCGTGATGCGCGGCACCCGACGGGCCCAGTATAGCCGGGCCCGTTGCGGCAGTCGCGTGACGTTTCCAGATTAGCGGTAAACTCCGGTCACGCACCATCCACACAATTCCTACATTCCTGATCGTTTCGATTGAATTCATGATGTCTTCGCGTCCCCAATCGCCCACGCAGGGCAATGGCCAGGCCGACGAGTGCGTGACGCTCGTCGCCACGGCGTCGCTGCCCACGCGCTACGGTACGTTCACGTCGTACGCCTTCCGCGTATCGGGCAGCGATGCCGAACATCTCGCGCTCGTGATGGGTGACGTCACCGGCGAGCAGTCCGTGCTGACGCGGCTTCATTCCGAATGCCTGACCGGCGACGTGTTCGGCTCCTACCGCTGCGATTGCGGCGAGCAACTCGACCTCGCGCTGCGTTACATCGCGGCGGAAGACCGCGGCGTGCTGCTATATCTGCGCGGCCACGAAGGGCGCGGCATCGGCCTGAGCAACAAGATCCGTGCATACGCGTTGCAGGAGCAGGGGCGCGACACCGTCGAGGCGAATCTCGACCTCGGCTTGCCCGACGACGCCCGCGAATACGACTCGGCCGCAGCGATCCTCCGGATCCTCGGCGTGACGTCGGTGCGACTGATGAGCAACAACCCGAAGAAATTCGATACGCTCGTGAAGCACGGCATTCCCGTCTGCGAACGCGTGGCGCTCGCGGTACCCGTGCGTGAGGAAAACGAGCGTTACATCCGGACCAAGCAGGCGAAGTTTGGGCATTACTTCGAAGAAAACGAGTAATCGCATTCGACGCGCTGGCGCCTGAGCGCGGGCGTCGAACGCTCATTCGGCGAACGACGGGCGGGACGACGCGTCGCGCTGCATTCAATTCCTGTCGCCGGTTCTTGCGGCCGTCGACGTTCCTTGCCGGCGCAGGTGGCGCTCGCGATTGACTCATCTCGCAGCTGCGCCTTCGGGCTTGTTCGTTCGCTGCGAGAATTGCGTGCGCACGGGCCGGCGCATCCCGTGCCTTCTGCATGTCCCGATCACGGTTGAACCCGCCATTGCAGATTGAAACCGAACGTTTGACTTTGCGTCGCTGGCGACCGGACGATGCCGGTGCGCTGGCTGCAATGCATGCGGATCCCGATGTGACCGCGTGGCTCGCGCGTGGCCCGATGTCCGTCGATGAGGCGGAGGCCACCATCGTGCGCTTCGAAGCGCATTTCGATGCGCACGGTTTCGGTGTGTGGGCGATCGAGCGTCGTGCGGATGGCGCGTTGATCGGGCTTTGCGGTTTGTCGCGCGAAGTTCGCGACGAGCACCCGATGGCGCCGTGTGTCGAGATCATATGGCGCCAGGCCCGCTCATCGTGGGGGCATGGACATGTTGGCGAAGCGGCCGCCGCGGTATTGGCCGACGGATTCGGCCGGATCGGGCTCGGCGAAATCTTCGCGTGGACGGCCGCCGCCAACCTGCGATCGCGGCACGTGGCGCAGCGGCTCGGGATGGCGCGACAGCCCTTGCGCGATTTCGATCATCCTGCGTTGCCGCGGGGACATGCCTTGCGGCAGCATGTGGTGTTCGTCAAGCACGCAACGTCCGTTCGTCTCGACGGCCACGTCAGCACGTAACGGCCCGGGCATCCGTGCCCGTCACGCCACTCCGCGCAGCACGATCCGGTAGCCGTCTGCGTCCTCGAATGTCTGTCCGGATGCATCCAATACAGATTGAATGACGACACTCGCATGAAGCCGTGCGCGGCGGCGCATGCGCATGCATCCAAGCATCTCGAACGCGTCGCGGTACTTGCGTTTGATACTGGCGAAGTCGGCAACGGGACGGGCAATACACAGGTGGGCGTGCATGACGACATCGGCTGTGTGTAAGCCGTTCGCCGATGGTAAGCCGCTGGGGCAGGCCCGCGCGTGCTGCGCGCGGATGATAGGGCGCTTTGATGCGGCCCTCATAAATCGCGCAGGCAAGAAAAAGCCCGCTACTGGAGCGGGCTGAATCCATGTTTGGAGACATGGAGGAGACGGATGTGACTTTAAGGGAAAACCCGAGGGCTGGCAAGCCCTAGTTGTAATTGTGCAACGCAGCGCTGCCGGACCTTCCCGACAAGGGGGGAGCGGCGCGCCATCCAGTCCGTGCAGGTGTCCCGCAGTGTCCTGCCGAAAAAACGGTGTCCCTCGGTGCGGCGGCCTTCGCGTAACCGCGAAGCCGCCGGCGCATTCACATTCCGCCCGCCCGCGCGTGCGCGGCAAACGCGCCGAACCGCTCCTGCGCGACCGGCACCGCGTACTTGTCGCGCATTTCCGTCTCGATCCAGGCGCAGGCCTCTCGCGCGCAGTCGGTCAGCGCGTGCCGCGTCGCGTGTCCGTCGATGTCGTAGACGAAGCGCACGCCCACCTCATCGTCGGTGACTTGCCGCTGCAGCTGCTTGAGCTGCAATTGCGGCCCGTGCCGTTGCGACAGCGCGCGCAGCTCGTCGAAGTGATATTCGAGCCAGTCGGCGAAGAACAGCGCATCGCTGTGGCAGCGCAGACGGAACGCCGCACTGCGCGACGGATGCTGCGCGGCGCCGCCGACGGCCTGCGGCTCGCCGTTCGGCGCCAAGGCAGCATCGACGGGCGCAAGCGGCTGCCCGATCTGCCGGTATGGTTCGCGGTCGCGCAGCGCGTGCCACAGCAGTTCGTCGCCGGCGGCCCCGGACGGCTGCATCGTCAGGTCGTGCCGGCCGTCGCCGACAGCGGCGACGTCGCGGATCACGAGGCGCAGCGAGCAGAGTGGCTCGTCCGCAACCAGCAGCGTCGCCGCGCACGGCAACCCGCACACGAGCGGTGCGGCGCCGGCCGCCCGGAACACGAGCCCGTGGCGATCGAGCCGAACGAGCGGCAGCGGCCGCGGAAACGACGGGTAGGTGACTGCGATGCGGGCGCCGCCGGCACCCGTCAACCCGGGCATCATCGCGCGAAAGACCTGAGACTGGTCCACGGTGGTTCTCCTTCGTTACGATGCCGCCCGGCCGGACTACGCGCGTTCCGGCTCAGGCGGCGATGGCCTGCCGGGTGGCCCGTCCCGGCTCGATTCCAAGTGCGGCAAACGTTTGCGGATCGATATCGATCCAGCACGCGACAACCAGACGACCGTCCACCGGTTTCGGGGGGCCTGCCCGGTGCGCGTGCACGCCGATCCGGCGGAACAGCCTTTCCATGCTCGCGAACGTGACGCCGATCAGCTGCCGCGCGCCCAGTTGCGCCGCGCATTCGACGACCGCGGCGAGCATCGGGCGGACGGCCCACTCGGCATTGCCCGGACCGCCTTCGTCGCCGGTCGCCGCGAACCGCGACAGCTCCCAGACGGCTGCCGATTGCGGCAGCGCGACGTCGTCGGCGATCAGGTCGGCGAACAGCGACTTCAGCAGATACGGGCGCGTGGTCGGCAACAGGCGCGCACATCCGCACACTTCGCCGCCGGCGTTTCTCGCGAACACGTAGACCGTATCGTCGCGATCGAACTGGTCGCGCTCGAAACTTTCGTTCGCCGACGGGAGCGCCCAACCGAGCTGCTCGACGAACACGCGGCGCCGATAGCGCCCGAGATCCGCTGCAAGTTCGTGTGGCAACCGCCCTTCCTCGTGAACGAAGGTCCGCATGGTGTCCTCGGATCTGTACTTTGGTATGCACGCATTACATCGCGCGTCCCGAGGGGGCGGTAACTGGTAACTCTTACAGGGTGAGGGGAGGCCGATACCATTCGACCGGTGGTATCGGTTTCTTGATCGGCGGGATTGAAATACGGGCGGCTTTTGCTTATAAAGAGCGCCAGTCTTGCGGAAATGTCAGAGGAAAGCGCGGCCGGTTGTCACTGGAGCGTGGGACCGGCATGATAGGCGTCGTTGCGACCGAGCAGCGACGACGCGACCGCGGCCGCCCAGTCGACGTGTACGAGCCGCGCGGCAAGCACGGCGGCGGTGCGGAACATGCCGAGGTCGGCGCCGGTGGCATCGACGGCCATGATGTTGCTGCGAACGTCGCCGCCCGCGATCACGAACGCGCCCGTCGCGCGCTCGAGATACCAGTCCCAGCCGACCGTCAGGTATGCGACGCCGGCACTGGCCGGGCGATGCCATTCGGTATAGCCGGCCAGGCGCGCGTCGATGGCGCTGTCGCGCAGTTCCGCGAGCAGCGATGCATCGAGGCCGCTTGCGACGTGGTCGAGCACGAGCGCGGCCAGTGCGCTTTCGGACAGGCGCACGTAGCCGTCCGGAGACGGGCCGCGGACCGGATGCAACAAAGGTGAAGTCATGCGCGGAATGTATCAGCCCCGAACCGGTGCTGGCACCTGACAGGTATGACAGCGTAACGTTGTCGGAGAACGAATGGAACTGCGCTGGCAGGATGCCTACCAACAATTCAGCGCCGCGGAAGACGAGCAGCAGCTCTTCCAGCGGATCGCCGCTTATTCTAAACGCCTCGGCTTCGAATATTGCTGTTACGGCATTCGCGTGCCGCTGCCGGTGTCGAAGCCGGCCGTCGCGATCTTCAATACTTATCCGGACGGCTGGATGGCGCACTATCAGGCGCAGAACTACATCGAGATCGATTCGACGGTTCGCGACGGCGCGCTCAGCACCAACATGATCGTCTGGCCGGACGTCGACCGGATCGATCCGTGCCCGCTGTGGCAGGACGCGCGCGATTACGGGCTGTCGGTGGGCGTCGCGCAGTCGAGCTGGGCGGCGCGCGGCGCGTTCGGGCTGTTGAGCATAGCGCGTCATGCGGACCGGCTCACGCCGGCCGAGATCAACATGCTGACGCTGCAGACCAACTGGCTCGCGAACCTGTCGCATTCGCTGATGAGCCGCTTCATGGTGCCGAAGCTGTCGCCCGAGTCGAGCGTCACGCTGACCGCGCGCGAGCGCGAGGTGCTGTGCTGGACGGCCGAGGGGAAGACCGCGTGCGAGATCGGCCAGATCCTCTGCATCTCGGAGCGCACGGTCAACTTCCACGTGAACAACATCCTCGAGAAACTCGGCGCAACCAACAAGGTCCAGGCGGTCGTCAAGGCGATCGCGGCCGGACTCATCGATACACCCTGACCCGGCGCTGGCGGCGGAGCGGTCGTACCGCGCCGGCGGCCGCCGCTCACTCCATCATCGGCTCCGCTTCCTTGGCGGTCCAGCTCACGCTGGAAATGCTCTTCTCCATGCTCATCCGGCTCGCGATCTGCTCGAGCTTCTGCTGATCCTTCGGGTGCAGCTTCAGCGTCGCGGTCACCTTCAGGCGGTCCGGCTGCTCGGGCACGTCCTCGCTCGTCAGGCTCTGGAACGACAGCGGCTTCGCATACATCGCGTTCGACAGCAGCGTGCGGATGTGCACTTCGTCGTCGGCCAGGCAGATCACGGTGATCTGGTATTCGCGCACGAGGTCGGCGTTCGACACGGGGGTTGCGTTGATCGCCTGGCTGACGCCGCGCAGCACCGTGTTGGTGAGCAGCACGACGCCCGTGCCGGCCAGCGCCGGCACGAAGTGACCGGAGCCGGCCAGCACGCCGACGGCGGCCGAGCACCACAGCGTCGCGGCCGTGTTGATGCCCTGGATCGAGCCCTTGTCGCGCATGATCACGCCGCCGCCGAGAAAGCCGACGCCCGACACGACGTAAGCGGCGATCTGCGTGACGCCGGCCACGCCGTTGCCGGTCAGCACGCCGAGCGTGACGAACAGGCAGGCGCCGCTCGCGACGAGCGTGATCGTGCGCAGGCCCGCCGTGCGTTGCCGCATCTGGCGTTCGAGGCCGATCGCGACGCCGCAGGCGAACGCAGTGAAAAGACGGAGTGCGAAATCGAGAGTCATGTTTGTCCTGCCGTGCCAAGTGCGCATGCCGGCCCGCGTCGCGGCGGCGCGAGGCCGAACGCGGCACGAAGGCCGTCATCGCGCGGTACTGTACCGCGCGAATGCGTCATTCAGTGTGAAACGGGGGGCGTGCGGGGTCGCGGAACGCGAGCCGCGGCAGGAGAACTGCGTCGGACAGGCGTTCAGGCGGCAAGCGGCGCACGCAACGGAGTGCTGCAACTGTCCACGATGGTTCCTGAAGGAAGGATGGGCGGCATTCTAGTGGGCCGCCCGCGCAGGCGTCAACCCGTCCGGCGGCCGGCCGCGAACGGCCGGTGCGTCACGGCGACGGTCATTGCGACGCGCCGATCGTCCCCGTCGCGAGCGCGAGCGCGGCGGCAGCCGACAGCGCGCCGGCATAGCTGTCGACCTCCGCATTGCGGGCCGCGAGGAGCTGGCTTTGCGCGATCGTCGCATCGGTGATCGAGCCGACGCCGTTGCGGTACGCGGTCAGCGCCGCGTCGTAGCTCGTCTGCGCGGCATCGACGAGCGCCTTGGCCGCGTCGTGCGATGCGAGGCTCGTCTGCACCGCGTTCTGCGCGGCGACGACCTGGCGGACGGCTTCCTCCTTGGTCCGCGTGAGGCGTGCGGACGCGCTTTGCGCATCGTTGCGCGCCTGCATCAGCACCGCCGAGCGCAGGCCGCCGTCGTACAGCGGGATCGTCACGCCGAGGAACACGCCGCCGCCGTAGCGGCTGCCGTTCAGGTTCACGGTCGGCGCCTGGTCGCCGATCGCGGGCAGCGCGGTGATCGCCGTGCCGCCGCTCGCATACGACGTCGAGGCCGACAGGAAAATTTTCGGCATGAACGCGGCTTGTGCGGCCCTGATCTTCGCGCGGTTGGCCTGCTCGAGCGCATACGCGCCCTGCAGGTCGGGGCGGCGCGCGATCGCGTCCGACACGATCGCGTCGACCGACGAAGCGAGCGCGGGCTGCAGCGGACGCTTGGGCAGCGCGGCGATCGACGGCTTCGACAGCGGCGAGATGCCGAGCGCGGAAACCAGCGCGAGGTAGCCGTCGCTTTCCGCGCCGTTCGCCTGCACGAGCGCGAGATTCGCCTGCGCGCGATTCTGCGTCGCCTGCGCGAGTTCGACGACGGTGCCGACGCCTTGCCTGAGCCGCGCGCGCGACGCCGCGAGGATCGCGTCGGCGTTCACCAGGCCCTGCTGCGCGCTGGCCGCGCGCGAGCGGGCGGCTTCGTAGCGGTAATACGCGACGGTCACGTCGTGAATCACCTGCTGATGCACGGCCGTGAACGCGACGTTCGACGCGACCGACGCCTGCTCGGCCGCCTCGACGCGCGCCGCGCGGCCGCCGAAATCGAACAGCAGCCATTGCAGCGACAGCGCCGAGATCGTGCCGTGCACGGTCGTGTTGCTCGACGCGTCGCCGAGGAGCGTCGACGTCGAGCCGTGGCTCGTCTGGTACGCGCCCATCGCGGTCGCGGACAGGTTCGGCAGGTACGCGGCCTTCGCGATGCCGACCGCGAGCGCGGCGTTGCGCGCGTCGTTCCATGCGATGCGGGTCAGCGGGTTCGTCGATTCGGCGAGATCGATCAGCTCGGGCAGCGTGTACGGATGCGCGGCGTCGAGCGCGGCGGGCGGCGACACCGACGCGAGCGCGGGCGAGGCCGGCAGCGTGTAGTCGTGCGGCGCGCGTTGAGCGGAGGCAAGCGGCGGCGCCGGCACAATGTCGCCGGCAGCCGACGTTTGCGGCTGCCACGGGCGGTCGGGCGCCTCCGGCGCCAGATCGACCGACGACGTGGCGCAACCGGTCAGCGCGATGGCGGTCGCGAGCACGGTGGCGGCGATCGGCGCGGCCGGCGGTTCAGGGACGCGCATGAGGGGCAGGCTCCTTCGGGGTGGCTGGACGCGCGGCGTCGGCGATGTGCGCGAGCCGCGTGTCGATCAGGTTGAGCAGCGCGTCGCGTGCAGGATCGGTGGAGGTGGCGGCCGGCGCGATTGCTGCGTCTGCCGTCGTCGACGGTGGCGCCGAAACGGCGTCGGCAACCGGGGCGCCGTCGCGCAGTTCGACCACGCGCGCGAGCCGCGCGCCGATCGCCGCATCGCCCGGCGTGCGTTCGGCGAGCAGGAACAGCGGGCCTTCGAGCGCGCCGAGTTCCGCAAGTGCGCGTCGCCGGGTCGCGAGCCACGCGGCGGCGGGGCGCACCCACGACGGTTCGCAATGGATCAGCCCGAGTTCCTGCGCGATCGCGCCGTGGCACGCGAAGGCTTCAGCGGCGAGCGTGCGGCGCTCGGCCGGCTGCACGACCTGTGCGATACGGCGCCACTGGTCGAGCAGCGCCGCGAACGCGACGTCGATCTGCTTGCCGATGCTGACGGGCCAGATGCGTGTGAATACGAGATACACGACGACGTTGCCGAGCAGGATGCCGATCGTGCGATCGCGCGCGAGCGTGAGGTCGAAGCCGGGGCCTGCGCCCTGGATCACGCACAGGAAGAACGCGAACGCGACCTGGAAGCCCGCGTACGCGATGCGCGGCGAACCGAAGGCGACCCACGCGGACAGCCACGCGCCGACGAACACGAGGGCCATCAGCTCGCCGATCGACGACAGCGCCGGCACGACGAACACGAGCGCCGCGGTCCCGATCAGCGCGCCGACGATGCAGCCGGCGATCCGCAGCGTGAGTTTCTCGACCGTTTCGGCCGTCGAGCCGAGCGACACCATGTAGCAGGTGATGAAGCAGGTGTGGATGCCCGACCAGTCGAGCTGCGAATACAGCAGGTAGCAGAACATCGCCGCGACGGTCGTCTTCAGTGCGTAGCGGATGTGGTCGGGGTTGGTGCGGGCGTCCGGCAGGAAGAAGCCGCCGCGTGGCGCGGGCGGTGCGGCGGGCGCGTTCGTCGGCGAAGCGGATGCGTCGGTCGGTGCCGCGGCCGGTGCGGCCGGTATCGCCGGTGCGGTCGGTTCGGCGAAATGCGTGACGGCCGCGTGCAGGTCGGTTGCGACGACGCGCGCGAGCGGCGGCAGCGTATCGGCAGGCGGCAGAGCGAGCGTCACGTCGACCGGATAGCCGCCCTGTTCGAGGATGCCGGCCATTTCGTCGAGCGTCGCCGCGGCCGGTTCCGCGAATGCGGTGGGCAGCTTCGCGTCCGGCTCCCGGTCGGCGAGCGCGACCGCGACGAGCAGTGCTGTGCTCGACGCGATGGCCTGTCGTAGCGCCGGTGCATCCGCAGCTCGCGTCGAGCCTTCGAGCGTCGACAGCTTGAGCCACGTGAGCAATTGCTTGTCGCCTTCACGCAGGCTCGCGTCGAAGGCCGTGCGTGCGTCCTCGTCGCCGCGCAGCCGCCGCGCGGCGAGCCGCAGCCGTTTCGCGAGCTGCGCGAGCGCGAGCTTGCGCGGCGACGGCGCGATCAGCAGGTTGACGACGATCGCGACGCCGACCGGAATCGCGACCATCAGCCATGCGTAGAGCAGCGCGCGCGTCGCGGCTTCGCCGACCGGCGCGAGGCCGAGCTCGTCGAGTCCGAAGCCGACGATCATCGCGAGGATCGCGCCGACCGGGCGCAGCTTGCTCGCCGACGTGAGATACAGCAGCCCGACCGACAGCACGGCCATGCACGCGACGCGCAGCACCGAATACTCGATGCTGAAGATCGCGACGCCGATCACGAGCGCGATCACGACCGTGACGAGCAGCAGCATCGCGACCGCGAGCACGACGCTCGTCACACGGTCGCCGCGATTCAGGAAGAACACGACGTAGGCGGAGATCGCGGCTTCCGGCGTGCCGTAGCCGCTCGTCACGAGCACGACGAGCGCGCAGATCAGCGCGACCCGCACGGCCATCGCGGCGCGCCCCGGAAACGGCGCGAGCAGTCGCAGGACTTCGCGCGGGCCGGGCGAGCGGACTTCAGCGGCAGGCTGAGCCATGCCGGACCTCGACGATCGCGCTCGCGCCGACACGCACGAGCTTGCCGTCGGGTTCGTCGAGCTTCACGCGCACCGGGAAGCGCTGCGCGACGTGCACCCAGTTCACCGAGCGCTGCACGATCGGCAGCGTGCGCGGCAGGTTGATGCGATCGCTGTCCGCGATGCCGGCGCCGATGCCGACGACCTTGCCCGTCAGCGGGCGGCTGCGGTCGATCATCGAATAGACCGTCGCGCAGTCGCCGACCGCGATGCGGTTCAACGACGTTTCGCGGAAATTGCCGACGGCGAACCATTCGCTCGCATCGATCAGCGTGAAGATCGACTGGTTCGGCGCGAGGGTTTCGCCGGCGAGCACGGTCAGGCCCGTCACGAGCCCGTCGTGCGGCGCGCGTACGACCGTATCGTCGAGCGCGTGCTGCGCGCGGGCGAGCGCGGCTTCGCGCGCATGGAGCGTGGCGATCGCGTCGGCGTCGTCGCCGATCGTCTGCGCGGACGAGCGCTGCTGTTCCTGCGCCTGCGCGAGCGACACGGCCGCGTCGCGCTGCCGGACCTTCGCCTGGTCGAACTGCTGCGCGCTGACGTAGCCCTGCGCGGCGAGCGGCGCGAGCCGGTTCACGTCGCGCGTCGCGAGATCGTGATTCTGCGTCGCGCGCTTGACCTGCTCGGCGGCCACGGCCGCGTTCGAGCGCTCGCCGATCAGCGACCGGCGGCGCGTGTCGAGCGACGCGCGCGCGAGCTCGAGATCGGCCTGCGCCTGCGCGACCGTCAGCCGGTACGGCACCGGATCGATTGCATACAGCAGGTCGCCTTTCGCGACGCGCTGGTTTTCGTGTACCGCGAGCTGCACGATGCGGCCGCCGACGGGCGACGCGACGTGCACCACGTCCGCGTCGATCGATGCGTCGTCGGTGGACGGGTAGGCCGTCGTGCGGTGGTACGCGTACGCGAGCGCCGCGATGCCGAGCGCGACGATCGCCAGTGCGATCACGCGGCCTTTCGTGGACGGGCGGGCGATGCCGGCGGCCTTCATGCGAACGGCCCCGTGCCGGCGAGCCATACGATCACGGCGACCACGAGCCCGATCGCGGTGCAGACGGCGAGCTGGTAAGGCACGGTGGCGGCCCAGCCGGTCGCGACGAACACGCGGTGCGCGACGATCGCGCCGACGATGCCGACGATCGCGCTGACGAGCCAGAGCGGGAAATACGCGCCGAACAGGACGTACGACGGCGCACCGCGCGACGTGCAGCCCGCGAGCGGCAGGGCTGGCGCCAGGGCGGCGGCGCGCAGGGGCGCGCGCGGCGTTGTTTTTCTCATGGTGTGACGAGCTCGACGTTGGGGGTGAATGCCGGGCGCGGCGCAATGCGGTCCGTCGCCGCGACGACGATTCCGCGATACGGAGCCGATCATAAATCAGCGCGATGCGGTCCGCCAGCGATGCCCGGCGTGCCTGCCGCCCGCACGGGGCTGCCCGGTGGGCGCTTCGGTGCGATCGATGGCGGTTCGCGATTCTGCCAGCGCATGCCCTGGCAGGGTTGCTGGCGGACTGTAAACGATCGTCAGACGAAACCGGGCCGATGCCGTTTGTCTGCCGATGAAGCGGGAATCGGCGAGCCGAATGCGGAATTGACGCGCAGTCGCGGATGAATCCGCGTTCGGGCCGCGCGGTGCGTCCGCCTTGGCCGTGACCGGTCGTGCCGGCCGGTATCTGTGTACCATCGTGCGAAGAGCGCGACGCGTGACGTGTGACGAGGCCTGACGGCACGGTCCCGTCCGATGCGCGGCGCGGAAGCGGTACCGCAACGAGGAAGAGTGTTCCATGCGAAGTTTCTTTGTCCGGTTCATTGCGATCGGCGTGCTGTTCCACTTGTACGTCGGGCTGCGGATCATTCCCGACGCCTTCGCGTCGCCGCTCGCGCGCACGATCGCGGCGCTGGTGCTGGCGAGCTTCGTTGTGCTGATTCCGGTCGGCATGTTCTCGCGCCGCTTCGACGAAGGCTGGCCCGCGACGCTGGCCGGCTGGGCCGGTTCGATCGCGATGGGCTTCTTTTCGTCGCTGCTGGTGCTGACGTTCCTGCGCGAGCCGGTGCTGCTCGGCGTCGTCGCATGGCGGCATCTGGGGCATGACGGCGCCTGGAGCGGCGCGGCATCCGACACGGCGCTCGGCGTGCTGGCGGGCGCGGTGCTGATCAGCGCGATCGGATTCGTCGGCGCGCGCCGCACGGCCGCGGTCAAGCGCGTGTCGATTCCGGTCGACGGGCTGCCGGCCGCGCTCGACGGGCTGACGATCGTGCAACTGTCGGACATTCACGTCGGGCCGACGATCAAGCGGCCTTATATCGAGCGGATCGTGCGCGCGGTCAATGCGCTCGAGGCCGATCTCGTCGTCGTGACGGGCGACGTGGTCGACGGCTCGGTCAAGCGGCTGCGCGAGCACACGGCGCCGCTCGGCCGCATGCAGTCGCGGCACGGCAGCTTCCTCGTGACGGGCAACCACGAGTATTACGCCGGCGCGCATGCATGGATCGACGAGTTCAGGCGGATCGGTTTGACGGTGCTGCTCAACGAGCACGTGCTGATCGAGCATGACGGCGCGCGCGCGGTGCTCGCGGGCGTCACCGATTTCACGGCGGGCGGGTTCGATCCCGAACATCGCAGCGACCCCGAGCAGGCGCTGGCGGGCGCGCCGCACGACGTCGCCACGAAGATCCTGCTCGCGCACCAGCCGCGCAGCGCGGAAGCGGCGAGCCGCGCCGGGTTCACCGTGCAACTGTCCGGCCATACGCACGGCGGCCAGTTCCTGCCGTGGCCGCCGTTCGTGCGCCTGCAGCAGCCGGTGATCGGCGGGCTGAACCGGTTCGGCGCGATGTGGCTCTACACCAGCCGCGGCACCGGCTACTGGGGGCCGCCGAACCGTTTCGGCGTGCCGTCCGAAATCACGCTGATCCGGTTGGCGCGCGGCCGCTAGCGCGCGTCAGACGATGCGCGCGATATCGTCGAAATCGAAGCGCGGGCTGCGCGGGAACAGGCCCGCCGGGTCGCCGTAGCCGAGGTTCACGAGGAAGTTGGTGCGGATCGCGGTGCCGGCGAAGAATTCGGCATCGACCCTGGCGGCATCGAAGCCCGACATCGGGCCCGCGTCGAGGCCGAGCGCGCGCGCGGCGAGGATCAGGTACGCGCCCTGCAGCGACGCGTTGCGGAACGCCGTGGCTTCGATCAGCGCGTCGTTGCCGGCGAACCAGCTGCGCGCATCGGCGTGCGGGAACAGGCGCGGCAGGTGCTCGTGGAACGCGAAGTCCATGCCGACGATCACGGTGACGGGCGCGGCCATCGTCTTCGCGAGATTGCCTTCGGACAGCGCCGGTTTCAGGCGCGCCTTCGCTTCGGCCGACTTGACGAACACGAAGCGCGCGGGGCTCGAGTTCGCCGACGTCGGGCCGAATTTCGTCAGGTCGATCAGCCGGTGCAGCAGCGCATCGTCGACGGGTTTGTCCTGCCATGCGTTGTGGGTGCGCGCGGTGCGGAACAGCTGGTCGAGGGCGGAATCGGAGAGCGTCATGGCGGGTCCTGGAAGAAATCGGCCGGGTCGCGCCGGCCGGCATTGCGGAAGAACGCAGCGTCCTGGATAAGGACGCGCTGCGACACGGCGCGATGATAGCGTGGCACGCGAAAACGCACCGGCTTCGCGATCGGCGATTCGAGCGCTTGGGCGTGTGACGCGCCGGAATGACAGCGCATGGCGACGCGCGTCGCCGTTGGCTACCATGCAGACATGGTTCGCCCGCATCGTTCACGCCTGCCTGATTCCGACATGTCGACGCCCGATCTTTTCGCCGATACGCCCGCGCCCGACGTGGACTGGTACCCGGACTGGCTCGCGCCGGCCGAGGCCGATCGCGTGCTGGCCGCGCTGATCGACGAGGTCGCGTGGCGGCAGGACACGATCCGCACGCCACGCGGACGCATTCCACTGCCGCGGCTCACCGCGTGGCAGGGCGAGCCCGACGCCGTCTACGTGTATTCGGGAATCCGCAACGTGCCCGCGCCGTGGACGCCGGCCGTGCTCGACCTGAAGCGTGCGCTCGAGGCGACCTGCGACGCGCGTTTCAACAGCGTGCTGCTCAATCGTTATCGCAACGGGCAGGACAGTCTCGGCTGGCATGCGGACAACGAGCCGGAGCTCGGCGACGCGCCGGTGATCGCGTCGGTGAGCCTTGGCGCGATGCGCGTGTTCGACCTGCGTCATCGTGCGACCGGCGTCGTGCATGCGTATCGGATGACGCACGGCAGCCTGCTGGTGATGCGCGGTCGCACGCAGGCCGAATGGCAGCATCGCGTGCCGAAGGCGCCGGCCGTGCTGGGCGAGCGGGTCAACCTGACGTTCCGGCGGGTGGTGACGACAGAGGCGGGCCGGTAGGCGCGCCGATCGGATGATTTGCTACCCGGGGTCGCGACCCGTTTTTGAACTGATCCAATTGATCTGCCGTCCATGCGGCACGTTGCCGCACACGTCGCGTACGCGCGGCGGAAATAGGCCCGTGAGGCCCGTGCCATAAGGATTTCAGGTGGATTTCATCGACCGCCGGGTTCTGATAGGCAGGTGTAAGCCCTGATGGTGCGTCGCAACATTCCTTGACTAGACTGTCGAATGGCTGAAACGCGCCGCGAACCGGCGCATCTTTTCGACATGCCCGACGCGTGGCCGATGCGACGCGCAGGGCAGGAGCACAACCCTTGACCGTACTGGACTCATCCCTCGAACCCTCGCTGCACGTCTTCGAACAAGACGGCGGATGGCAATGGGCGCTGACGGTGAAGCGGGCATCCGGCGTCGGTGTGAAAGTCGTCGCATTCAGCACGGACGGCTTCCGCGGCGAAGCCGACGCCTATGCCGCCGGCCAGCTCGCGCGCGCCGAGTATGACGCAGCAGTGACGGCCTGAACGCCGTCGCGCCGATCCCGTTCGCGGATCGGCGCGGTCATGCATTGCCGGTCGCTTTTCCTCCTTCTTTCCGATTTCCCCGTTTCCCTCGCTTCGCCGATGCACGTCACGCATCGCGTGGCGTGCCTGCGTGGCGCCCGTCGCGCAAGCCGCCGCCACGTTCGCCGGTCGCGGATGCACCCGGCGACGTTCCGATGGGCAGTCCTGTCTATCGCTGTTATTCTTTCGATCGCATCAGGCTATATGCCGCCCCGGCGGTCCGGTCGGGCGCATCGGGCCGTCGGCCGCGTGAGCCGGATCGTGTTGATCCGGTCCGGTCGAAAATCCATAATCAAGCATTGCGGGTCTTTCGTGAACGCTTCCATTCCGTCCATGTGCAGAGGGTCAATCCAACGATGAGCGGCGCATCGAAACCGCCGGCGAAGCCGGCAAGCGAGCCGCGCGCGACAGCGGGCGACGACGTCGACCACGACGCACCGAAGCAGGGCGCGGGCGACGACGAGTCGTCGGGCGGCGCGTCGTCGTATCTGGTCCCGGGCCTCGAACGCGGGCTGCGGATCCTCGCCGAATTCTCCGCGCGCGAGCCGGTGCTCGGCGCGCCCGAGCTGTCGAAGCGCATCGGCATCCCGCGCACGACCACCTTCCGCCTGCTGCAGACGCTCGAGGCGCTCGGCTTTCTCGAGCGCGTGAACGGCGACCGCTATTTCCGGCTCGGCGTCGGCGTGCTGCGGCTCGGCTTCGAATACCTGAATTCGCTGGAACTGACCGATCTCGGCACACCCGTGCTCGAACGGCTGCGCGACGCGACGGGCCTGTCGACGCACCTGCTGATCCGCGATCAGCGCGATGTCGTGTTCGTCGCGAAGGCGCAGAGCAACACGTCGATGTTCGGTTCGGTGAAGGTGCACGTCGGCACGCGGCTGCCCGCGCACGCGACCGTGCACGGCCATGTGCTGATGGGCGACCTCACGCGCGACGCGTTGCGCCAGCTGTATCCGGAAAAACGGCTCGAACAGTTCACCGAGCGCACGCCTGGCACCGTCGACGAGTTGTACGAGCGCGTGCGTCACTACGCGCGGCTCGGCTATGCGGTCAGCGAGGCCGCGTTCGAGAGCGGCATCTCGGCCGTGACCGCGCCCGTGCGCGACCATTCGGGCGCGATCGTCGCGGCGATCACCGCGACGGTGCCGCGCTCGGAGATCGGCGAGGCCGGCGAGAAGGAACGGCTCGTCGAAGCGGTGTGCGGTGCGGCGGTCGACCTGTCGCAGCGCCTGAACTACCGGCCGCTCGAAAGCGATCCGACGTTCGCGCATGCGCGCCACCGGGTCGCGATGTTCTGATCCGCCGTGCGGGCCGCGTCGTGCGGCCTTATCGATCCATCGCCAATGAAAAAGAGCAGCCCGCGGGCTGCTCTTTTCGTTTCCGGCCTCGGGCGCGTGCGCCCGTCGCCGCTCAGAACGAATGGTGGATGCCGGTCAGCACGATCACCTGGTTCGCGGTGCTCGACGCGCCGGCCGTGAAGAACGCGGCCTTCGCGCCGCCCGAACCGTGCTCGTACAGCACGTTCGCGTACAGCTGCGTGCGCTTGGACAGCGAATAGATATCGCCGAGCTCGACCTGCGTCCAGCGGCGGCCGGCCAGCGTCGTGGTCGCCGCGCCGCCCGCGATCGTGTTGAACGCGCTGCTGCGGTAGTTCACACCCGCGTCGTAGCTCTGGAACGTGTCGGAAAACCCGTTCGACTGCATCTTCGTGCGCGTGTAGAGGCCGTGCACGAGGAAGTCGCCGAACTGGTAGGACGCGCCCGCGCCGATGTTCTCGACCTTGTTCGCGATATAGCCGTTCGCGGTGTTCTGCCCCTGGAACGACGTGATGCCCGTCTGTCCGATCAGGATCGCGCGGTCGTGCTCGTTCGAATACACGGCCGACGCCTTGAACGGCCCGTTCGCATAGTTCAGCGCGACGCCGACCGACTTGCCGGTCGAGAAGTTCGTCGTGTTGCCGAGCGCCATCGTCGCCGCGGCCGAGAAGCCGGCGAAGCTCGGCGAACGGTACTTGACCGCGTTGTTGTACGGCACGTTGCCGGTCGCGGCGAGCCCGTCGATGTTGCCCGGGTGGAACGCATACCAGCTCATCGCGAGATACGCGGTGCTGAGCGGATCGAGGTAGTCGAACGACAGCGGCGTCTGCCGGCCGAGCGTCAGCGTGCCGTAGCGGTCGGAGCTGAGACCGACGAACGCCGCGCGGTTCCAGATCGTGTTCGCGGTCGCGAACTGGCCGTTGTTCGTATAGAAGCCGTTTTCCAGCTGGAAGATCGCCGACAGGCCGCCGCCGAGGTCTTCCTTGCCTTTCAGGCCCCACCGGTCGGGCTGCGTGTTGCCCTGGATCATGGCCCACTTCGCATGGCCGCCGACGTTGTTCACATAGGCGACGCCGGCATCCATGCTGCCGTACAGCACCACGCTGCTCTGTGCCCAGGCGCCCGAGACCGCGCCCATTCCGATGATTGCTGCTGCTACCGCATGCTTGACCATTTGATCTCCTGACTCTCCAAACCTGATGAGAAACGTGCCGTGGCGGCGGGCACGAGGACGGCCGGCCGTCGCGCGCTTTCTTCACCACCGGCGGGCATTTTTGTGTTCCATATAAGGAACGATGTGCCTCTGATGGAATGGAGTATAGAGGTGTCACGCAAAGTATCAAAAATAAATTTATCGGGCCGGATGCGCTTGAAGACGATCCGCAACAGCAGGTCGGGAATCCTGAGAATCGGGCTTAAACCCCCGCAATAAAACAAAAAATCACAATTGGCGCGGGTGGCGGGGCCGACCGTCGACCGGGCGGTCGGTGTTTTCCCTAGGACGTGCAGCTTTTTGTTTTACTCGTGGAAAGTCGCTCCTATAATCACCATCCATAAACTGCTGTTCCGGATATGGAACAAATCCGGAGCGAACCGAGAGTCGATCAGAAGGAAGGGTGTGAGATGTCTGAACAATGGGTTTGCGCCGGGCACGCCGGCGCGCTGTCGGAAGACACGCCGATCGAGTTCAAGCGGACCGACGGCGTCGAAATCGGGATCTACCGCGTCGGCGACGAGGTGTATGCGCTCGAGAACGTGTGCCCGCATGCATACGCGCTGCTGACGCAGGGGTTCGTCGACGAAGGCACGGTCGAATGTCCGCTGCACGAGGCCGTGTTCGACATCAAGACGGGCGAATGCCTGAAGGGCCCGGGCGGGCGCGCGCTGAAGCAGTACGCGGTGCGGCTGGCCGGCGAGGAAATCCAGATCAAGGTGGAATGACATGAAAGAAGCGACCGTCAACTTCAATCCCTTCCTGAAGCCGTGGGTGGCGCCGCAGCCGAACAACGTCGCCGGCAAGGGGCAGATCGAGATCCCGGGCCAGGTCGAGAACCGCGTCTGGCAGAACCGCAAGGCCGAGCCGACCCAATATGAAAACGACCTCGGCGATGCGCTCGAACGCGTGTTCGAGAGCGGCGCGACCGAGCTGGACGATGTCGTCGCGGGCCTGAACCGCATCGGCTTCCGCGCGCCGGACGGCACGGCGTGGACGCCCGAGCGCTTCCGCGCCGAAATGGCCTCGCTGGCGGAATGAGCGCACGCGCCGCGTGACCGCCGACCCGACGACAACCGCATCCGGAGCACACTGATGACGTCCCCCGCACAACACGAAACACAACACGACCCGGTCCGCGACTATCTCGATCGCGGCATCAAGAACTACTGGTATCCCGTCGCCCCGAGCTGGCAGGTGTCGAACGCGCCCGTCGGCCTCACGCGCCTGTCCGAGCAGATCGTGCTGTGGCGCGATCACGAGGGCAAGGTTCACGCGCTGGAAGATCGCTGCCCGCACCGCGGCGCGCGCCTGTCGCTGGGCTGGAACCTCGGCGGCAACATCGCCTGCTGGTATCACGGCATTGAAGTCGACGGCGGCGGCACCGTCAATCGCGTGCCGGCGGTCGCGAACTGTCCGCTCGAAGGCATGAAGTGCGTGAAGTCGTATCCGGTTGAGGAGAAGGCCGGGGCGATCTTCCTGTGGTTCGGCGACGAAGCGCACGGCGAGCCGGCGCCGCTGAACCTGCCGGAAGAACTGGTCGCCGACGAATACGGCCACTTCCTGTGCGTGTCGAACTGGAAGTGCAATTACCAGTACGCGATCGACAACGTGATGGACCCGATGCACGGCGCGTATCTCCACGCGACGTCGCACTCGATGGCCGAAGGCGACAAGCAGGCCGACATGCGCGTGCGCAAGACGGAAACGGGCCTGATGTTCGAGAAGATCGGCCAGCGCGACGTGAACTTCGACTGGGTCGAGCTCGGCGAAACGGGCTGCCTGTGGATGCGTCTCGCGATTCCGTACAAGCAGAAGTTCGGCCCGGGCGGCAACTTCGGGATCATCGGTTTCGCGACGCCGGTCGACGGCGACAACTGCCAGGTCTACTTCTGGCGCACCCGCAAGGTCAGCGGCTGGCAGCGCGACGTGTGGCGCTTCATGTACCGCAACCGCCTCGAGGGCCTGCACTGGGACGTGCTCGAGCAGGACCGCTACGTTCTCGAAAGCCTCGCACCGAACGCGCGCGATCACGAATACCTGTACCAGCACGACGTCGGCGTCACGCGCGTGCGCCGCATGCTGCGCACGCGCGCGCAGGAGCACCTGTCCGCGCTCGACGCGCACCGTGCGGCGCAGGCCGCGGCGGAGCCCGCGAATGGCTGAATTCGCACCGGTGGTGTCGCTGCCGGGGCGCCGCGTGCTCGTCACGGGCGGCGCGCGCGGTCTGGGCGCGGCATTCGTGAAGGCGCTGGTCGCCGCGGGCGCACGGGTCGCGTTCGGCGACGTGCTCGTCGAAGAGGGCCGTGCGCTGGCCGCGCAACTCACGCAAGCCGGCCACACCGCGCATTTCTTCGCGCTCGACCTGGCCGATCCGGCGAGCGTCGACGCATTCGTCGCGCAGGGCGCGGCGGTGCTCGGCGGCATCGATGCGCTGATCAACAACGCGGCGATCACGAACTCGGGCGGCAAGCTGTCGACGGAACTCGACGTGTCGACCTGGGATGCCGTGATGAACGTGAACGTGCGCGGCGTGTGGCTCGTCAGCAATGCGGCGCTGCCGCACCTCGCGCAGTCGGGGCGCGGCGCGATCGTGAACCTCGCATCGGACACCGCGCTCTGGGGCGCGCCGAAGCTGCTCGCGTACGTCGCCAGCAAGGGCGCCGTGATCGCGATGACGCATGCGCAGGCACGCGAGTTCGGCGCGCACGGCGTGACGGTCAACGCGATCGCGCCGGGGCTCACCGAAGTCGAGGCGACGGCCTACGTGCCGGCCGAACGGCACGCGTTCTACATGCAGGGCCGCGCGCTGACGCGCGCGCAGGTGCCCGACGACGTGACGGGCCCCGTGCTGTTCCTGCTGTCGGACGGCGCGCGCTTCGTGACGGGTCAACTGCTGCCGGTGAACGGCGGCTTCGTAATGAATTGAATTGAAGTTTTCACTCTGAATGAAGGAGAGGACGATGGCGGACGCAGATCTCGAACGCAAGTCGTGGGACCAGCCGGACGGCGCAAGCTTCGGCGACTGGATGGAAGGGCGTGTCGCGCGCTACGCGACGCGGCGCTACGACTGGGACGCGCTGAAGTTCCAGGCCGACTACGACCCGAAGTATCGCCGTGCGCAGATGCGCTACGTCGGCACGGGCGGCACGGGCGTCGCGAAGGACGTCAACACGGTGCCGGCCGGCAACTTCACGTTTTCGACGATGGTCATTCCGGCCGGCAACATCGGCCCGAGCCACATCCACATCGACGTCGAGGAAATCTTCTTCGTGCTGCGCGGCAAGATGAAGGTGATCTGCGAGCGCGACGGCGAGACCTGGGAAGCGATCCTCGGCGAGCGCGACCTGATCTCGGTGCCGCCGGGCGTGTATCGCACGGAAATCAACATCGGCGAGGAAGACGCGCTGATGTGCGTGATGCTCGGTTCGCCGAAGCCCATTACGCCGACGTATCCGCCGGATTCGCCGCTCGCGAAGATCAAGCGCTGAGACGGGGCGGAGCAAGCAATGAGTGTCATCGACAAACGTGAACGCGACCGCACCGCGGCGTTCGCCGCGCTGCTCGGGCAGTTTCCCGAACGGCGCTGCGCGGCCGGCCCGGCGGGCACGATCGGTTATCGCGAGGCCGGCGCGCAGCATGCGGGCCACGCGCTGCCCGTCGTGCTGCTGCACGGGATCGGCTCGGGCGCCGCATCGTGGGTGCGCCAGCTCGACACGCTCGGCGCGTCGCGGCGCGTGCTCGCGTGGGATGCGCCCGGCTACGGCGTGTCGACGCCCGTGCACGGCGCGTCGCCGACGGCCGCCGATTACGCGGCGTCGCTGAACGCGTGGCTCGAGGCACTCGGCATCGAACGCTGCGTGCTGGTCGGGCATTCGCTCGGCGCGATCGTCGCGGGCGGGTTGGCCCGCGTGATGCCCGCGCGGATCGCCGGCCTGCTGCTGATCTCGCCCGCGGGCGGTTACGGCAGCGCGCCAGCCGAGACGCGCGACACGCGCCGCGATGCACGCCTTGCCATGCTCGAGGAACTCGGCCCGGCCGGGCTCGCCGAGCAGCGCAGCGGCAACATGCTGTCGGGTTTCGCGAGCGAGGATGCGCGGGCGTGGGTGCGCTGGAACATGGCGCGCATCGTGCCGGCCGGCTATGCGCAGGCCACGCATCTGCTCGCGAACGCCGATCTCGCGTCCGATCTCGCCGGCTTTCGCGGCCGCACCGCGGTGGCGGTCGGCGCGAACGACGCGATCACGCCGCCTGCCGCGTGCGAGCGCATCGCAGCGGCCGCGCACGTCGGATTGCAGGTGATTCCGCAGGCCGGTCACGCGGGTTACGTGGAAGCCCCGGCGGTTTATTCGTCGCTGATCGACACGTTCTGCCGTCAATGCGATCGTCAACGGGGGCTGGAATGAGCGAACCGTTGCAACAGCAGGATGCGGACGCCTCGAAGTCCGAGGCCAACTACGTGGTGCCGGGCCTCGAACGCGGTTTGCGAATCCTCGCCGAATTCTCGCCGCGCGAGCCGGTGCTCGGCGCGCCGGAACTGTCGAAGCGGCTCGGCATCCCGCGCACGACGGTGTTCCGTCTGCTGCAGACGCTCGAATCGCTCGGCTTTCTCGAGCGCGCCGACAAGGATCGCAACTACAAGCTCGGCATCGCCGTGTTGCGGCTCGGCTTCGAATACCTGAGCTCGCTCGAGCTGACCGATCTCGGCCTGCCGGTGATCGAGAGCCTGCGCGACGCGACCGGCTTCACGACGCACATCGTGATCCGCGACGGCCGCGACGTGGTGTTCGTCGCGAAGGCGCAGAGCCAGTCGCCGGTGTTCAGCTCGATTCGCGTGAACGTCGGCACGCGGCTGCCCGCGCATGCGACGACTCACGGTCACGTGCTGATGGGCGACCTGTCGCTTCAGGCGCTGCGCGCGCTGTATCCGGAAAGCACGCTGAACCGGATGACGAGCGCGACGCCGGAGACGGTCGATGCGCTGTACGAAGTGATCCGCGAGGATGCGCTGCGCGGCTACGGCGTCAGCAATTCGTCGTTCGAACGCGGCATTTCGGTGGTCACGGCGCCGGTGCGCAACGATACGCAGCGGATCGTCGCGTGCATCACGGTGACGGTGCCCCGGCCGGAGATCGACGCGACGCTGATCGCCGACGGCCTGATCGACAAGGTGCAGCGCGCGGCGGCGGAACTGTCGCGGCGGCTCAATTACCGCTCGGATGACGAGCACACGTTTATGAAGGCTTTAGGACTCCGATGATTGAGATCGATCTGACGGGGCAGGTGGCGGTGGTGACGGGCGGTTCGTCCGGCATCGGCCTCGCGACTGCCGAGCGGTTCCTGCAGGCCGGCGCGTCGGTCGCGATTTGCGGCCGCGACGGCGAACGCCTCGCGCGCGCGCAAGCGCTGCTCGGCGAGAAATATCCGGGCGCGCAACTGCTCGCCGTGCGCTGCAACGTGCTCGACGAAGCCGATGTGGCCGCGTTCGCGCAGGCCGTGTCCGACCGCTTCGGCCGCGCCGACATGCTGGTCAACAACGCGGGCCAGGGCCGCGTGTCGACCTTCGCCGACACGACCGACGACGCATGGCGCGAAGAGTTCGAACTGAAGTACTTCAGCATCATCCGCCCGACGCGCGCGTTCCTGCCGCTGCTGCGCGCCGCGCAGGCGCCGACGATCACCTGCGTGAACTCGCTGCTCGCGCTGCAGCCGGAGCCGCATATGGTCGCGACGTCGTCGGCGCGCGCGGGCGTGCTGAGCCTCGTGAAGTCGCTCGCGACCGAACTCGCGCCGCAGCGCATCCGCGTGAACTCGATCCTGATCGGCATCGTCGAGTCGGGTCAGTGGCGCCGCCGCTACGAAGCGCAGGCGCAGGCCGGCGAAAGCTGGGAGGACTGGACGGGCGCGCTCGCCCGCAAGAAGAACATTCCGCTGAACCGCTTCGGCAAGCCTGACGAGGCCGCCTGGGCACTTTTTTATCTCGCAACGCATCTGTCGTCCTATACGACGGGCAGCCATATCGACGTTTCTGGAGGCTTTGCACGCCATGTCTAAAAAAACCACGGTTGGCGAGCTGATTGCCGCCTTTCTCGAGCAGTGCGACGTCAAGACCGCATTCGGTGTCATCTCGATCCACAACATGCCGATCCTCGACGCGATCAACTCGCGCGGCAACATCCGGTATGTCGGCGCGCGCGGTGAAGCCGGCGCGGTGAACATGGCCGACGGCCTGGCGCGCGTGTCGGGCGGCCTCGGCGTGGCGTTCACGAGCACGGGCACGGCGGCGGGCAACGCGGCCGGCGCGATGGTCGAGGCGCTGACGGCCGGCACGGCGCTGCTGCACATCACGGGGCAGATCGAGACGCCGTATCTCGATCAGGACCTGGCCTACATCCACGAAGCGCCGGACCAGCTCACGATGCTCGACGCGATCTCGAAGGCCGCGTTCCGCGTGCGCACGGTCGAGACGGTGCTGCCGACGATCCGCGAAGCTGTGCGCATCGCGCAGACCGCGCCGACGGGCCCCGTATCGGTCGAGATTCCGATCGACATCCAGGCCGCCGAAATCGAATGGCCGGAAGACCTCGCACCCGCGCACGTCGCGGTGCGCGAGCACGACGCAGCACGCGTCGCGAAACTCGCCGACGCGCTGGCGGCCAAGCGCCGTCCGCTGTTGTGGATCGGCGGCGGTGCGCGCCACGCCCGTGCGGAAGTCGAACGCCTGGTGAAGCTCGGCTTCGGCGTCGTGACGAGCGTGCAGGGCCGCGGCGTGCTGCCGGAAGATCATCCGGCGACGCTCGGCGCGTTCAACGTGCATGCGTCCGTCGAGGCGTTCTACAAGACCTGCGACGCGCTCGTCGTGGTCGGCTCGCGCCTGCGCGGCAACGAGACGCTGAAGTACAAGCTCGCGCTGCCGCAGCCGCTGTTCCGCATCGACGCCGACGCGCTCGCCGACAACCGCGGCTATCGCAACGAGCTGTTCGTGCACGGCGATTCGAAGCGCGTGCTGGCCGAGCTGGCCGATCGCCTCGAAGGCCGCCTGTCCGTCGATCCGCGGTTCGCGGCCGATCTTGCGGCGGCGCGCGAGCAGGCCGTCGCCAGCGTGTCGGAAGGCCTCGGGCCCTACAAGACGCTGGTCGATACGTTGCAGGGCGCGGTGGGCCGCGACTACAACTGGGTGCGCGACGTGACGATCTCGAACAGCACGTGGGGCAACCGCCTGCTGAAGATCTTCGAACCGCGCGCGGGCGTGCATGCGCTCGGCGGCGGCATCGGCCAGGGCATCCAGATGGGCATCGGCGCGGCGCTGGCGGGCGCGGCGGCGAAGACGGTCTGCCTGGTCGGCGACGGCGGCCTGATGGTCAACGTCGGCGAGCTCGTGACGGCCGTGCAGGAAAACGCGAACGTGATGATCGTGCTGATGAACGACCAGTGCTACGGCGTGATCCGCAACATCCAGGACGCGCACTACGGCGGCCGCCGCTGCTTCGTGCAGTTGCACCAGCCGGATTTCGCGCAGTTCTGCGCAAGTTTCGGCCTCACGCACTACCGGATTTCGTCGCTCGACGAGGCCGAAGCGATCGTGCGCGAAGGAATCGCGAAGGAAGGGCCGGTGATGGTCGAGGTCGACATGCTGTCGGTCGGCTCGTTCGCATCGGCATTCGCGGGCCCGCCGGTGAAGAAGGAAGAAACGCCGTCGGAGCGGCAGTATGCGTAACGGCCAAGCCCGCGGGCATGCGCCCGTCGACATCGCGATGATCGGCTTCGGCGCGATCGGTGCGGCCGTGTATCGCGCGGTCGAGCATGACGCCTCGTTGCGCGTCGCGCACGTGATCGTGCCCGAGCACCAGCGCGACGCGGTGCAGCGCGAGCTCGGCAACGCGGTGGAGGTCGTGTCGTCGGTCGACGCACTGGCCCGCCGCCCCGAGTTCGCGCTCGAATGCGCGGGTCACAGCGCGCTCGTCGATCACGTCGTGCCGCTGCTGAAGGCCGGCACCGATTGCGCGGTGGCATCGATCGGCGCGCTGTCCGACCTCGCGCTGCTCGACGTGCTGTCGCAGGCCGCCGACGAAGGCGACGCGACGCTGACGCTGCTGTCCGGCGCGATCGGCGGAATCGACGCGCTGGCGTCGGCGAAGCAGGGCGGGCTCGACGAGGTGCTGTACGTCGGCCGCAAGCCGCCGCTCGGCTGGCTCGGCACGCCCGCCGAGGCGTTGTGCGACTTGCGCGCGATGACCGAAGAGAAGGTCATCTTCGAAGGCACCGCACGCGACGCCGCGCGGCTGTATCCGAAGAACGCGAACGTCGCGGCGACGGTCGCGCTCGCGGGCCTCGGTCTCGATGCGACGCGCGTGCGCCTGATCGCCGATCCGGCCGTCGCGCGCAACGTGCACCGCATCACCGCACGCGGCGCGTTCGGCGAGATGTCGCTCGAAATGAGCGGCAAGCCGTTGCCCGACAACCCGAAGACGTCCGCGTTGACCGCGTACAGCGCGATTCGCGCGCTGCGCAACCGCGCGGCCCGCTGCGTGATCTGAGCGGGCGACGCAGCCATTCGGGCCATTGAACGGCCGCCGGCGCCACGGCGCGGGCGGCTGCGCAGAGACAGATTTGTGGGACTTGTGACATGACTCCATTCGATACGAGCCTCGTACCCAACGGCGACATCCTGATCGGCGGCGAGTGGCGGCGCGGTCGCGGCGCGCCTTATGCGAGCATCTATCCGGCCGACCAGTCGCTGAACATGGAAGTATCGACGGCGAACGCGGAAGACGCGGCCGACGCCGTCGTGGCCGCCGACGCCGCGTGGCGCCGCGCGGACTGGTCCGGCCTCAAGCCGCACCAGCGCGCGCTGGTGCTGTACCGGATCGCCGACCTGATCATGCAGCGTCACGAGGCGCTCGCGAACCTGCAGCGCCGCGACAACGGCAAGCCGATCGGCGAGACGCGCGTGCTGGTGGCGAGCGCGGCCAACACGTTCCGCTATTTCGCGGCGTGCCTGGAAACGCTCGACGAAGAACTGACGCCGTCGCGCGGCGACTACCTGACGATGAGCGTGCACGAGCCGATCGGCGTGATCGCGGCGATTACGCCGTGGAACTCGCCGATCGCATCCGACGCGCAGAAGCTCGCACCGGCGCTCGCCGGCGGCAACGCGGTGGTGCTCAAGCCGGCCGAAGTCACGCCGCTCGTGTCGCTCGCGCTGGCCCGCATTTGCGAGGAGGCCGGCGTGCCGAAGGGCGTGCTGAGCGTGCTGCCGGGCAAGGGCTCGGTGATCGGCGACGTGCTGGTGCGCCATCCGCTCGTGAAGAAGGTGTCGTTTACCGGCGGCACCGAAGTGGGTCGCGGCATCGCGCGCATCGCGGCGGAAAAGCTGATGCCCGTGTCGCTGGAGCTCGGCGGCAAGTCGCCGACGATCGTGTGCGACGACGCGGATCTCGATCACGCGGTCAACGGCGTGCTGTACGGCATCTTCAGTTCGTCGGGCGAGGCGTGCATCGCGGGTTCGCGGCTGTTCGTGCAGCGCTCGGTGTACGACGAATTCATGAAGCGGCTGGTGGCCGGCGCGCGCAAGCTGCGCGTGGGCGACCCGACGCGGCCCGACACGCAGATGGGTCCGCTGATCACCGCGAAGCATCGCGAATCGGTGGAGCGCTACGTCGCGCTCGGGCTGGAGGAAGGCGGCCGTCTGCTGTGCGGCGGCGAGCGTCCGTCGGGCGACGGGCGCGAGGACGGCTTCTTCTACCAGCCGACGATTCTCGAAGGCCTGCCGAACAGCGCGCGCATCTGCCAGGAGGAAATCTTCGGACCGGTGCTGGTCGCGATGCCGTTCGACGACGAAGCGTCGCTGATCGCGCAGGCGAACGACAGCGTGTTCGGCCTCGCCGCCGGCATCTGGACGCGCGACTACAAGCGCGCATGGCGCATCGCGCGCGCGCTCGAGACGGGCACCGTCTGGATCAACACGTACAAGCTGTTTTCGATTTCCACGCCGTTCTCGGGCTGGAAGGAGAGCGGGATGGGCCGCGAGAAGGGCCGTCTCGGCATCCGCGAGTACATGCAGCAGAAGAGCCTCTACTGGGGCTTGAACGACGCGCCGCTGCCGTGGGCGAACTGAGCGAAGGGGAATGACGCAATGAGCATCTTGGGTATCGAGCAGATCACGTACGGTGTCGACGACCTCGCGACGTGCCGGCGCTTTTTCGCCGACTGGGGGCTGAAGGAAGTCGCGCACGACGACACGCGCGCACGCTTCGAAACGCTGAACGGCTGCACCGTGCTGGTCGTCAAGGCCGACGATCCGTCGCTGCCGCCCGCGTTCGAAGCGGGTCCGACGCTGCGCGAAGTCACGTGGGGCGTCGCGACGCAGCAGGAAGTCGACGCGCTGCGCGCGAAGCTGGCCGGCCAGCCCGGCTATTACGCGAAGGACGATGCGGTCGGTTGCATCGACCCGAACGGCATGGCGATCCGCATCGAGGTGACGCGCAAGCGCGCGCTCGACATCACCGGCTCGCCGTCGAACGTGTGGGGCCGGACGGCGCGGGTCGACCAGCCGAGCCCGATCTATGCGCGCGCCGAGCCGGTCGAGGTCGGCCACGTCGTGTTCTTCACGAACTGCCTCGACGCGCAGGAAAAGTTCTATCACGAGCTGCTCGGCTTCGAGACGTCGGATCGCTATCCGGGCCGCGGCGCGTTCATGCGCTGCGCGCCGCACGGCGGCCACCACGACCTGTTCCTGCTCGCGTTGCCGAACGGAAAGCGCGGCCTGAACCACGTCGCGTTCACCGTGCGCGATATCCACGAAGTGTTCGGCGGCGGCATGCACATCGACCGCTGCGGCTGGGAAACGCAACTCGGCCCGGGGCGTCATCCGGTGTCGTCCGCGTACTTCTGGTACTTCCAGAATCCGGCCGGCGCGTTGATCGAGTACTACGCGGACGAGGACGTGCTGACGCCCGAATGGCAGCCGCGCGAATTCGAGCCGGGCCCGACCGTGTTCGCCGAATGGGCCGTCGACGGCGGCCTCGACGGCAATACGCGCCGGCAAAAGAACGCGAAGGCGCCGGAAGGCAAGTTCATGACGGAGCGCAAATCATGACCGAAGCGCACACGCAAGCGCCGGCCGTGCCGGGCACGGTCGTCGTGGTCGGCGGCGGCCAGGCCGCCGGCTGGGTGCTGAAGACGCTGCGCGCGGAAGGGTTCGCGGGCCGCCTCGTGATGATCGCCGACGAGCCGCACCTGCCGTACGAGCGCCCGCCGCTGTCGAAAGCCGTGCTGGCGGGCGATGCCGACATCGAAACGGTGCGCGTCGTGCGCCCGGACGAATTCGACGCGCTGAACGTCGAGGCGTGGCAGCCGGAACGCGCGGCGTCGATCGACCGTGCGCGCCGCGTGGTGAAGACCGAAAGCGGCCTCGTGATCGAATACGACCGTCTCGTGATCGCGACCGGTGGCACGTCGCGTCGCTTGCCCGACGCAATCGTCAGGACGCCGAATCTGCACTACCTGCGCACGCTCGACGAAGCGGCCGCGCTCGGCGAGAAGCTGCGTGCGAGCCGGCGCGTGCTCGTGATCGGCGGCGGCTGGATCGGCCTCGAAGTCGCGGCGACCGCGCGCAAGCTCGGCGTCGAAGCGGTCGTCGTCGAAGGCGCGCCGCGCCTGTGCGGCCGCTCGGTGCCGCAGATCGTGTCGGACTTCCTGCTCGACCTGCATCGCGCGAACGGCGTCGACGTGCGCCTCGGCGCGGCGCTCGCGTCGCTCGACGCGCAACCGGACGACGCGTCGAAGGTGCGCGCGACGCTGGCCGACGGCACGACGATCGATGCGGATTTCGCGGTGGCCGGCATCGGCCTCGCGCTGAACGCGACGCTGGCGAGCGACGCGGGCCTGGCGGTCGACGACGGCATCGTGGTCGACGAATTCGGTGCGACCAGCGATCCGGCGATCTTCGCGTGCGGCGACGTTGCGAACCATCACAACGGCTGGCTGAAGCGGCGCGTGCGGCTCGAATCGTGGGCGAACGCGCAGAACCAGGCGATCGCGGCCGCGAAGGCCGTGCTCGGCGTGCGCGCGCCGTACGCGGAGATTCCGTGGTTCTGGTCCGATCAGTACGACGTGAACCTGCAGATCCTCGGCGATCTGCCGGCCGACGCGCAGCTCGTCGTGCGCGGCGATATCGCCGCGCGACGCGCGACGCTGTTTTTCGTAGGCGATGGGCATGTGAGAGGTGTCATCGCCATCAACAACGCACGCGAGCTCAAGCTCGCACGCAAGTGGATGAACCAGGGCCGGGCAGTGGATACGGAAGCCCTGGCGGACACGACCAAAGCGCTTGCCTGACCGGCGAACGATCCAGGAGACACCCCGCATGAGCACTTTCGACAACGTCGTGGCCGGCAGGGCCACGATGGAAGCTGCCGCCTCCACGCCCGGCGCGATCATCGCGCGGCTCGAGCGGCTTCCGGCCAACGCGATGCAGATTCGCGCGCGCGTGCTGATCGGCACCGCCACGTTTTTCGACGGCTTCGACGTGATCACGATCGCGGCGACGTTGCCGCTGCTGATTCACAAGTGGGGGCTGTCGCCGACGCAGATCGGCATGCTGATCGCGTCCGGCGCGATCGGCCAGCTGATCGGCGCGTTCCTGTTTCCCGCGCTCGCCGAGAAGCATGGCCGTGTGAAGGCGATCGCGTGGAGTTCCGCCGTGATCGGCATCACGAGCATCGCGTGCGGTTTCGCGCCGACGTTCGAGGTGTTCGTGCTGCTGCGGATTTTGCAGGGGCTCGGTCTCGGCGGCGAATTGCCGGTCGCGGCCACGTACATCAACGAAATCACGCGTGCGCATGGCCGCGGCCGCTTCGTGCTGTTGTATGAAATCGTGTTTCCGATCGGTCTGCTGGTATCGATGGCGCTGGGTGCATGGCTCGTGCCGCGGTTCGGCTGGGAGATCATGTACTTCGTCGGCGGGCTGCCGTTGATCCTCGCGCTGGTGCTCACGCATCTCGTGCCGGAATCGCCGCGCTGGCTTGCCTCGCGCGGGCGCCTCCCGGAAGCCGGGCGCGCGGTCGGCGTGTTCGAATCGTCGGTGCGCGGCGAACTGCCGCCGGTCACGCAGGTGGCCGCGTACGACGAGATGGTCCGCCAGCACCCGAAGCGCCGGATGACCGACCTGTTCAGCGCCGCGTATCGCAAGCGCACGCTCGCGGTGGCGACGCTGTGGGCGACCTGCGGGTTCATTCAGTACGGGCTGTCCACGTGGCTGCCGACGATCTACAAGAACTTCTATCACGCGCCGCTGCAGCTCGCGCTGAATCTTGCGGTGATCGGCTCGGTGATGGGCGTGCTCGGTTCGCTCGCGTCCGCATTGCTGGTCGACAAGCTCGGCCGCAAGCCGGTGATCGTGTGGTCGTTCGTGCTGTGCGCGGCGTCGCTGGCGTTCGCGGGCTTCTATCACGCGGCGTCGGTGTATGTCGTCGCGACGTTCTGCTCGCTGTCGCTGGGGTTGATGGCATCGGGCTTCATCACCGCATACGTCTATACGCCGGAGCAGTATCCGACGAGCATCCGTGCGTCGGGCTGCGGGCTCGGCAGCGCATGGCTGAAGATCGCGTCGTTCGCGGCGCCGATGATCGTGCCGCACGCGATCATCGGCGGCAACCTCGCGCCGGCGTTCTACCTGATCGGCATCGTGCCGCTGATCGCGGCCGTGACCGTTCATTTCGTCGGGATCGAGACGAAGGGGAAAGTGCTCGAAGCGCTGGAGGCGTAAGCGCGGCCGGTCGCAACGGCTGACGTGGGAGGCCCGGACATCGTCCGGGCCTTTCTGTTTTCCGGCGCTCGGGTTCGCGCCTGTTCGCGGACAGCTTGCGGCCGCGCTGGTTCGTCGCGGGCGGCACGGGGCTCGCGCCGGTCTTGTCGATGCTGAGGCGCGTGGCCAAGTATCAGGAGAGGGGCGACGCGCGGGAAATTGCCGTCGCGGCCGGCGTGCCGGACGCGCAATTCGCGAGCGAGCGATTCACCGTGTGATGCGCGTGCCGCACGTCGCGGTGACGCAGGTGCGGCGCATCATCCGGCGGGCGACTTGCCGAATGGCCGGGTCGAACGTACTCTTTGTCGACACCCCGGCCCACCCGCAGGTTATCCACCATGCAAGCCCATCCTTTGCGTCTTTCCCCCGGCGACGATCTGCGCGCATCGATCGAGCAGGCGTTGCGTCGGCTCGACGCACACGCGGCATTCGTGATCCAGGGGATCGGCAGCCTGAATGTCGCGCAGCTTCGCTTTGCCGGTGTCGACGCGCCGACCGAACTGCGCGGCGACCTCGAAATCCTGACGCTGGCCGGTTCGGTCTCGCCGGACGGCGCGCACCTTCATATGTCGGTGTCCGACGCGAACGGCCGCGTATCGGGCGGACATGTCGCGCGCGGCTGCGTGGTGCGGACGACCGCCGAGATCCTGCTCGTGCTGTTGCCCGCACATCGTTTCTCCCGTGAACCCGATGCAGGGACCGGGTTCGACGAGCTGGTGATTCGTCCGGAGTCAGGCTGATCGTGCGCACGGTCCGGCGCATGTGACCGATGCGGCTTACCCCGGCACGAACACCCCCATCGCCGCGATCGCCATCGCGAGCGTCGCGGCCCAGCCACCCCACGCCAGCGCGCCCGTCACGGCGAACTTGCCCATGATGCGCCGGCTGCCGGCCATCAGCATCATCACGACCATGATCGGAACGGCGGTCACGCCGTTGATGACCGCACTCCAGTAGAGCGCGCGGATCGGGTCGAAATGCATGAACGTGATCGCGACGCCGCCGACGATCGCCAAGGCGATCACCGCATAGAATTCGGGCGCGACGCCGAGCCGCAGCGCGAGGCTGTTGCGCCAGCGGAAGCTGCCTGCGGCCGCATAGGCGGCCGAGCCGGCGAGCACCGGCAAGGCCAGCAGGCCGGTGCCGACGATCCCGAGCGCAAACAGCGTGTACGCGAAGTGTCCGGCAATGGGCTCGAGGGCGCGCGCGGCGTCGGCGGACGTCTTCACTTCGATGTGGTGCATGTAGAGCGTAGCTGCTGCCGTCAGCGTGATGAAGAACGCAATGACGTTCGATACGCCCATGCCGACCCAGGTATCGAAGTTGATTCGTTGCAACTGCGCGGGCGCCTGATGCGGTGCGCGCCGTAACGCATGCTGGCTCGGCTCCGCATGCAGTTCCTCGACCTCCTGCGACGCTTGCCAGAAAAACAGATACGGGCTGATCGTGGTGCCGAGCACGGCGATGACCGTGGTCAGATAGGGGGCGGTGAACTGGACATGCGGCCGCACGATCGCGCGGCCGACCTCGCCCCAGTGGACGGGCACGATGAGCGCCACCGCGACATACGCGAGCAGGACCAGCGCGATCCATTTGAGCAGACGCGCATAGCGGTCGTACGGCACGAAAATCTGCAGCACGACCGACACGCCGCCCAGGCAGACGACATAGAGTTCCTGAGGGCCATGCAGCAGAAGATTGACCGCCGCGCCCATCGCCGACAGGTCGGCCGCGATGTTGATCACGTTCGCGATCAACAGCAATGCCACGGCGCTGTAGAGCAGCCATGGCGGGTAGTGCGCGCGCATGTTCGACGCGAGGCCCTTGCCCGTCACGCGGCCGATGCGCGCGCTGACCAGCTGGATCGCCGTCATCAGCGGATAGGTCAGCAGCAGCGACCAGAGCAGTTCGAGTCCGAACTGCGCGCCCGCCTGCGAGTACGTTCCGATGCCTGAGGGATCGTCGTCGGCGGCACCGGTGACGAGGCCCGGCCCGAGGCGCCGGAGCCACGTTGCCGCGCGCGGACGAGGCTGCGCGGTATCGAGGGACTCGTTGTCGTTCATGGCGGCGACCCGTGGGGAGGGGCAGTCGAGTCGCAATCGGCGTGCCCGGGCCGTGGGGCGGGCGGTGCCGGTCGGTCAATGCGTTCCGAATACCGAACGCGGCGCGGCAGAAGACCGGCTTGGCCGACGTTGGGGAAGCCGGGGGATGCGGGAGAAAACGGACTGCGCTCGTGAAAGAGCGCCGCCGGGCAGCGACGAGAGCGACGCAGCCGGGGCGATACGCGTCGGCGTCAGCGAGCCGCCATCGCAACGTTCCGATCGGCGCGCCCGGTCACCAGGCAGCCGGACATGAACGCCTCGCGCTGGCTGTCGGCGGCCGCGTTGCCGAAGCCGCGGCTGAGCGCGTCGTATTTCACCTGCTCGGCGCCCTGCGAGCACGCCATCGGGCTGGCGTCGCGGCCTTGCGCGTGCAGCAGTGCCCGATCGCCGATCAGGTAGGCCAGCAGCGCGAAAAAGGCGATGTGCACCACTCGTCTCATGATTCGTCTCCTTGTTACGCAAGCGTAACAAGGACACGTTTCGGGAGGCACTTGGGGCTTCCCCCGGTAAACGTCTGCGGAAATGGCTGCAGGCCGGGGCGCTCGCATACCGCGTTTTGCCGCGCGAACGAGGAAAGGAGCGATGGCCCGCCGCACCGACGCGCGATTGACGCGAGTTTGACGAATGTCAGGTTGGGGGCAGGGCGAGACGGTCGCGCCGGCAGTCAAAGCGATAGCATGAATGCATGTTTCAACGGAACGCGATGCGCGGCAAGCGATGCACGCAGCGGCTCCGGACGCAGCAGGTACGTGCCGAACATCGCTATCGAAATAGTGAGGAATCCAAATGCTTAACGTCTCTTCCGTCCTGATCAGTCTCGCGCCGCTGTGGGCCATTCTGCTGATTGCATCTTCCGCCGCGACCTACCTCGTGTTCTGGCGCAAGGTCATCAAGTAAGCGCCGCACCGTTCATCGCACTGCCGTCACCGGCACATTCGAGATCCGCACGAGCCGGTCCATCACGCTGCGACGGAACATCGACAGCATCGCGTGAAACGGATCCTGCCGCGGCGCGACGACGACGATTTCGTCGCAGCCGGTCTCGGCCGCGACGGCCGCGATCGTGTCGGCCACCGGCCCGACCTTCTTCACGATGCTGTACCGGACACCGGCTTCCCGCAACACCCGCTCCGCCATCGCCAGATCGTCGCACGCGAACTTGTCCTCGATCGACTGTAGCCGCGACAGCGGGTGAAACGCCTCGAGCCGCGTCGACTCGAGCGGCGCCTGCACGTTGATCAGCACGATTTCGGATGCACAGCGTTCGCGATACAGGAAGGTCGCGTGGCGGACCGCCTGCAGCGAGCGGGGTGAATGTCCGACCGGAACCAGCAGTTTGAGCATGGAAAATGCTCCGTAGTCGAGATGTTCCCAGCGTAGTGCGCCGCCGGATCGCGCGACCTAAATAGATTGGGCGGGCGCGTAAAAATGTCGTCAACGTCCATCGCCTCGTGTTGCGCCTATTAGAAATATAAGAAATTTAGGTTTATGCGCATAAACGTTTACACCAATCGGCCGGGCAGCAGCCCGACGCTGGCGGTCGAGCGGCGCACCCCGCCGATTTAGTCGAATCCTCAATGAATCGCGGCGGAAAATATCGGAGGTCGAGCATCCGGCGTCGCGTAGAGTAGAGCATCGACCGCGCCGCGGCCCGCCGTTGCTTCTTCCCGGCGACATCCCGGCGCCTTCCCGGCCGTTCGCGACGGACCGCCGCCACCATGCGGCCCGCCATTTCATACCGATTCCAGGAGACCTCGCATGCCGCACGGCGCCCCGCAGCTTCTCGCTCCCGCTTCCATCACCGTCGACCCGATCGTGCGCCTGTCGGCCGGCGAGCTCGCGTCGGCGATCCGCGGCAAGGCGGTTTCGTGCGTCGAGACGATGCGTGCATATCTCGATCACATCGAGCGCGTGAACGGCGCGGTGAACGCGCTGGCCTCGCTGCGCGAGCGCGCCGTGCTGCTCGCCGAAGCCGCGGAAAAGGACGCCGCGCTGGCCCGCGGCGAGTATCACGGCTGGCTGCACGGGATGCCGCAGGCGCCGAAGGATCTCGCGATGACCAAAGGGCTGCGGACGACCTACGGCTCGCCGATCTTCCGCGATAACGTGCCGCAGGCCGACTCGGTCGGCGTCGGTCGAATGCGTGCGGCGGGCGCGATCTTCATCGGCAAGACCAACACGCCGGAATTCGGCCTCGGCTCGCATACGTTCAACGAAATCCACGGCGCGACACGCAATCCGTACGACCTGACGAAGAGCGCGGGCGGCAGCAGCGGCGGCACGGCGGCGGCGCTCGCCGCGCGCATGCTGCCGGTCGCGGACGGCAGCGACTTCGGCGGCTCGCTGCGCAATCCGGCCGCGTTCTGCAACATCTACGGGTTCCGGCCGTCGCAGGGCCGCGTGCCGCGCTGGCCGGGCGTCGACGTGTTCATGCAGCAACTCGGCATCGAAGGGCCGATGGGCCGCACGGTCGGCGACGTCGCGCAGCTGCTCGCGATCCAGGCCGGCTACGACCCGAACGACCCGCTGTCGCTCGCGGAGGATCCGGCCGTGTTCGCGAAGCCCCTCGACAAGGACCCGCGCGGCGAGCGCATCGCTTGGGTCGGCGACTGGAACGGTTATCTCGCGACCGAGCCGGGCGTGCTCGCGCAGTGCGAAAAGGGCCTCGCGACGCTGCGCGAGATCGGCTGCGACGTCGATGCGGCGCTGCCGGCGTTCGCGCCCGAGCGCATCTGGCGCCTGTGGCTCGCGCATCGGCATCTGCTATCCGGTGGCGGGCTGCTCGCGCACTATCGCGATCCGGCACGGCGCGCGCTGCTGAAGCCCGAGGCGATCTACGAGGTCGAAGGGCTGCTCGCGATGCAGGGCGCCGAGGTGTTCGACGCGAGCATCGAGCGCACCGCGTGGCACCAGGCGGTGCTGAACTTCTTCGACCGCTACGACTTCATCGCGGCACCGACCGCGCAGGTGTTCCCGTTCGACGTCGAGCAGCGCTGGCCGAAGGAAATCGCGGGCCGCGCGATGGATACCTACCACCGCTGGATGGAAACGGTCGTGCCGTGGACGCTGGCCCGCTGCCCCGTGATCAGCGTGCCGGTCGGCTTCAACGACGCGGGGCTGCCGATGGGGATGCAACTGATCGGCCGGCCGCGCGCGGACCTCGCGGTGCTGCAGCTTGCGCGCGGCTACGAGCAGGCGGCCGACTGGGTCGGCCAGCGTTTGCCGGCGTGGATGGCTGCGTGATGCGCGCCGCGGCGTCGATCGCGGATTCCCGAAACAAGCGCGATTGATGCGGAAAAGGAACGAATCCGGACGCGTGCCCGGCATCGCGCGGCAAACGCGGACGAATGCGCGCGGCGAGTCCGGACGGCCGCGGAATTGCAAGCGGCCGCGGCGCGCGATTTCGTTTCGATGTGTTTCAGTCGTTGCGGCAGCGCGCGACGCGCTTCGACAATATCGGCCTCAATCATTCGGGCACGAGGCAAACAGATGAAGCATATTCGCGTGACGGGCAAGCAGTTGGCATCGGCGGGCATCGCACTCGGCATCCTGCTGGGCGCCAACGGCGCCGCGCATGCGCAGCTCGACCTGCAATCGATCGGCTCGGCGCTGCTCGGCGGCGGGGGGCAGCAACAGGCCGCGCCCGCGCAGGGCGGCGTCGCGCAGCTGATGCAGGCATACGTCGGCGCGAATCAGCAGGTGCTGGCCGGCCAGTCGTCGCTCGCGTCGGCGATGGGGCTTACCGGCGCGGCCGGGCAGGCGCAGCAGGCCGCCAGCCTGCTCGGTGGCGGCAACGCGTTGACGCCGGCCGCGCTGTCGCAGATGGGCGGCGCGCAGCAGTCGGTGTCGCAGGCGCTCGGCCAGGCGTTCGCGAGCGGCGGCGCGACGCACGGCCCGGTCGACAAGCAGGCGTTCAGCAACGGCCTCGCATCGCTCGGCCAGGGCCTCACGCAGTATTCGCAGCTGCAATCGGGGCTCGGCAATCTCGGTTCGACCAGCGCCGCATCGCTGCTGCAGTCGGGCCTGAATCCGCAGAACATGCAGGCGGCGTCGTATATCGCGCAGAGCGCGCCGGGCCAGTTGCAGTCGCTCGCGTCGACGCTCAGCCAGGCCGTGCAGTTCGCGACGAGCCAGGGCATTTCGGTGCCGGCGGTCGCGTCGTCCGCGCTGAAGCTGCTGCCGTAACGTTGCCGCGAACCGCGCGTCGCGGTGCCGGCGGCGCGCGCGGATTCGGGATGGCCCTGCGCAACATGGGGATATCGCGCGATGCTATCGTTGCGTGTTCCCCGTTCCCGGTGCCGGTTCATGACTGACTCGTTCGACCTCCCGCGCTACTTCGCCCGCATTGGCTACGACGGCCCGGCCGAGCCGACGCTCGACGTGCTGCGCCGGCTGCATTTGCTGCACCCGCAGGCGATTCCGTTCGAAAACCTCAATCCGCTGACCGGCGCGCGTGTCGCGCTCGACCTGCCGGCGATCGTCGACAAGGTGATCGGGCGCCGCCGTGGCGGCTACTGCTTCGAACTCAACAAGCTCTTCTACACCGCGCTCACGACGATCGGTTTTCGCGTGACGCCGCTGATCGCGCGCGTGCGCTGGATGCGGCCGCCCGAGATCGTCACCGCGCAGACGCACATGCTGCTGCGTATCGATCTCGACGGCGCGGCGTGGCTCGCGGACATCGGCTTCGGCAGCGCGACGCTGACCGCGCCGCTGCGCTTCGTGCCGGGTGAGCGGCAGATGACGCCGCACGGCGCGTTTCGTGTCGTCGGCGCGCCGGTCGACGGCGAATTCGACATGCAGTTCGAGATCCCCGACGGCTGGCAGACGACTTACCGCTTCTCGCTGAAACCGGCCGAGTGGATCGATTACGACGCCGCGAACTGGTTCACGTCGACCTATCCCGAATCGATCTTCGTGAACGACCTGATTGCCTGCCGCGTGCTGCCGGACGGCCGCGCGGCGCTGTTCAACACCGTGCTGACCTTGCGCGACGCGGCGGGCGCGGGGCGCACCGTCACCTTCGACGACGCGGCCGCGTGGGGCGCGTGCCTGCGCGACACGATCGGCATCGATACGACCGGCTTCGACCTCGACGCGCTGTTCGTGCGGGTGGCGGCGCGGTGAACTCGATATAAACACGTTGGAGCGGCGTCGACGTCCGCCGCGCCGCCGGCTCCGGTGTCCCGATTGAAATTTGCTGGATTGCTGGCATGCTAGCGCGCATGACCGACGACGAAGTGAAGCAATTCAACGTGTATCTGCCGCTGAGCCTGATCCGGCGGGTCAAGCATCGCGCCATCGAAACGGAGCAGTCGCTGTCCGCGCTGGTGGCCGACGCATTGCGCGCGGATCTGGCGGCACCGCAGCCGGGGGCCGGGCTGTCCACCACGGAGGAATGACATGTCATCCGAGCGAATCGAAGCCGTGTATCTGACGACGCACAACCGGGGCAAGTCCGCGAAGTCCTTCCGGGCGCCGGGCAAGCCGGGCGCGTGAGGCCGCGACGATGACCGACCTCCATCATGACGCCCCCGACAGCACCGCCGCACGCGTCGCGCTGTGGCGCGCGCTGCACGTCGAACTCGATGCGCCGCCGCACGTGCTCGCCGACGAAGTCGGCCTGCGCCTGCTCGCGCCGGCGCCCGGCTGGCAGCAGCGCGGCGACATGGATCCGCGGTTCACGCGGCCGTTTCGCGCATCGATCGTCGCGCGGGCGCGCTTCATCGAGGATCTCGTCGTCGAGCAGGCCGCGCGGGGCGTGAGCCAGTACGTGATCCTCGGCGCGGGCCTCGACAGCTTCGTGCAGCGCCGGCCCGAGATGGCGTCGCGCCTGACCGTCTTCGAGGTCGATCCGCCCGCGCCGCAGGCGTGGAAACGCCGCCGGCTGACCGAGCTCGGCTTCGGCGTGCCGGACTGGCTGCGGTTCGTGCCGGTCGATTTCGAGGCGAAGCAGTCGTGGCGCGACGCGCTCGTGCGCGCGGGCTTCGATCCGGGCAAGCCGGCGGTCGTCGTGTCCACGGGCGTCAGCATGTACCTGACGCGCGACGCGAACGCGGCGGCATTGCGCGAAGCCGCGTCGCTCGCGCCGGGTTCGACGTTCGCGATGACGTTCCTGCTGCCGCTTGAGCTTGCCGATCCGGACGTGCGTCCGGGGCTCGAGATGGCCGCGAAAGGCGCCCGCGCGAGCGGCACGCCGTTCATCAGCTTCTTCCTGCCGGCGGAGATCTGCGCGCTCGCGACGGAGGCCGGCTTCGCGCGGGCCGGGCACGTGTCGGCCGCGGAACTTGCACGTCGCTACTTCGCCGATCGTACGGACGGCCTGCGCCCGCCGGACAACGCGGAAGAGTTGCTCGTCGCGACGGTGTGATCCCGGCGCGACCCGGGGTCACCCGTCACGCGCGTTCGAGCACGGCCATCTCGCGCACGACCACCAGCAGCACCGCGAGGCTTGCGCCGCCCGACGCGCGCAGGTCGGCGAGCAGGTGCTCGTAGCGCTGCAGCGCGGCTTCGCGGCGTTCGCGCCATGCATGGACGATCGTCTCGGGCGCCGTCGAATCGGCCGATTCCGCGAGCGCGCTGGTGGCGAGCGTGCGTTTGAGCCGTGCGATTTCCGCGAGCGCGGCCGCGCGCGCCAGCATGTCCCAGTGCGTCGGGGTCGGCAGCGTGGCCGCGCGTTCGCCGATCCACCCGTAGTTCAGCAGCGTGCCGAGCGAGAAGTAGACGCCCGCGACCAGTTCGAGGCTGCGATCGCAGGTCGCGGCCACTTCGGCGATGTCGAGCAGCGCGGCGGAGATGTCGCCGCTCGCGACGCGCACCGCGAGCGCGCTGTCGACGCCGGCATCGACCAGCACGCGCTGCCGCTCGGACAGCGCTTCCAGATCGTCGGCCGGCAGCAGCGACGGCAATTGCGGCGCGATGCGCTGCACCGCGTCGCGGCAGCGCGCGATCAGTCCGGCGACGCCGCCGTCGGCCACCGCGCCCGACTGCAGCTGCCGCAGGAACCACAGCGCCGCGCGCTCCAGCAGCCGCGCGACGTCGACGAACATGCGCGCCTGCACGTCGTCCGCGACGCGGTTGTCGAGTGCGTCGATGTCGCGCCATACCGCATCGAGATCGAACACGTCGCGCGCCATGATGCAGGCGCGCACGATGTCGCCCGGCTTCGCGTCGGTTTCTTCCATCAGCCGGTGCACGAACGCGCAGCCGACCCGGTTGACGAGCGCGTTGGTCAAGTGCGTCGCGAGGATCTCGCGGCGCAGCGGGTGGCGATGCATCGGTTCGCTGAAGCGCTGCTGCAGCGGCTTCGGGAAATAGTCGACGAGCATCGCGGCGACGAGCGGATCCTCGGGCACGTCGGATTCGAGCAGCGCGTCGTACAGCCACATCTTGCTGTAGGCGAGGAGCACCGCGCGCTCCGGCGACGTGAGGCCCTGCTTCGCGGCCTGCCGCTCGGCGATCTCGTCGTCGGTCGGCAGGAACTCGATCACGCGGTTCAGGCGGCCCGCGCGTTCGAGCCAGCGCATCAGGCGCGCCTCGGCGTCGAGCAGCTCGACGCCGTAGCGGCCCGCGATCGACAGCGCCTGCGTCTGGTAGTAGTTGTCGCGCAGCACGAGCAGCCCGACTTCGTCGGTCATTTCCGCGAGCAGGGCGTTGCGCTGCTTCTCGGTCATCTCTCCATCGGTGACGACGAGCCCGAGCAGGATCTTGATGTTGACTTCGTGATCCGAACAATCGACGCCGGCCGAGTTGTCGATCGCGTCGGTGTTGATGCGGCCGCCGCGCTGCGCGAACTCGATGCGGCCGAACTGCGTGCAGCCGAGGTTGCCGCCTTCGCCGACGACCTTGCAGCGCAGGTCCGCGCCGTTTACGCGTACCGCGTCGTTCGCGCGATCGCCGACCTGCTGGTGGGTTTCGCGCGCGGCTTTCACGTAGGTGCCGATGCCGCCGTTGTACAGCAGGTCGACCGGCGCCTGCAGGATCGCGCGGATCAGCTCGGTCGGCGGCAGCGCGTGCGCGTCGATGCCGAGCGCGGCCTGCACGGCCGGCGACAGCGGGATCGTCTTCGCGGTGCGCGGATAGACGCCGCCGCCCGCCGAGATCACGGACGTGTCGTAGTCGGCCCAGCTCGAGCGTTCGAGCGCGAACATCCGCTGGCGCTCCGCGAAGCTCGTCGCCGGATCGGGGTTCGGGTCGAGGAACACGTGCCGGTGATCGAACGCCGCGACGAGCCGGATATGCGGCGACAGCAGCATCCCGTTGCCGAACACGTCGCCCGACATGTCGCCGACACCGACCACGGTGAAGTCGGTCGTCTGCGTGTCGATGCCCATCTCGCGGAAGTGCCGCTTCACCGATTCCCAGGCGCCGCGCGCGGTGATCGCCATCTTCTTGTGGTCGTAGCCGACCGAGCCGCCGGATGCGAATGCATCGTCGAGCCAGAAGCCGTATTCGTGCGAGATCGCGTTCGCGTAGTCGGAGAACGTGGCCGTGCCCTTGTCGGCCGCGACGACGAGATACGGATCGTCGGGGTCGTGCCGTACCACGTCGGGCGGCGGCACGATTGCGTTGCCGGCGAGATTGTCGGTCAGGTCGAGCAGGCCGCGCAGGAACGTCTGGTAGCACGCGACGCCCTCGCGCATCCACGCTTCGCGATCGCTCGGCGGCGGCGGATTCTTCACGACGAAGCCGCCTTTCGACCCGACCGGCACGATCACGACGTTCTTCACCATCTGCGCCTTCATCAGCCCGAGCACCTCGGTGCGGAAGTCCTCGCGACGGTCGGACCAGCGCAGCCCGCCGCGCGCGACGCGCCCGCCGCGCAGGTGCACGCCCTCGACGCGCGGCGAGTACACCCAGATCTCGAACATCGGCTTCGGTTCGGGCAGGCCGGGCACCTTCGCCGGATTGAACTTGAACGACAGATACGGCTTCGATTCGCCGTTCGCGTCGTGCAGGAAATAGTTGGTGCGCACGGTCGCGTTGATCACGCCGAGGAACTGGCGCAGGATCCGATCCTCGTCGAGGTTGGGGACCTGGTCGAGCGCCGTCTCGATCGCCTTCAGCACGCGTTCGACCTGCACGTCGCGCGTGCCGCCGGTGGCCGGGTCGAAGCGCAGCAGGAACAGCTCGACGAGCTGCCGTGCGATCGCCGGGTTGCCGGTCAGCGCACGCTCGATGTACGCGTCGCTGAAGGTCGAGCCGACCTGCCGCAGGTATTTCGCATACGCGCGCAGGATCGTGACCTCGCGTGCGCTCAGATGCGCGCGCAACACGAGACGGTTGAAGTCGTCGTTCTCGATCCGGCCGCTCCAGATGCGATCGAACGCGTCCTCGAACAAGTCCTTCACGCGCTCGATGTCGAATTCGGTATCGTCCGCGAGTTCAAGGCCGAAGTCGTGCACCCACGCGGGCGCGGCATCCTGCGTCTGGATCCGGTACGGCCGCTCCTCGTCGACGCGCACGCCGAGATGCTCGAGCATCGGCAGGCTGCGCGACAGCGCGATCGGGTCGCCCGCGCGATACACCTTGAAGCGGAACGCGCGGGCCTCGGCCTCGATCGGGCGATACAGGTTCATCGCGAGCTGGCCCGACTCCTTCACGCGCTCGATCAGTTCGATGTCGCGCACGGCCGTGCGCGCCGGGTAGTCGTCGCGATAGCCGGCCGGGAACGAGTCCGCATAGCGCTGCAGCAGGCGGTTGCCTTGTTCTTCTCCGAAGGCGTCGAGCAGCGCGTCGGCGAGATCGTCCTGCCAGCGGCGCGTGACTTGCACGAGCCGCGTTTCGAGTTCGCGCGTGTCGACGTCGGGCATCGTGCCCGGTTCGGCATGGACAACGAAATGAATTCGCGCGATCGCCGATTCCGACAGCAGCGGCGTGAATTCGACGTTCACGCCGTTGTATGCGTCGACGAGCAGCTTCGCGATGCGGCGGCGCAGGTCGGTGTTGTACTTGTCGCGCGGCACGAACGCGAGGCACGACACGAAGCGGTCGAAGCGGTCGCGCCGCACGAACAGGCGCGTGCGCTGGTGTTCCTGCAGGCGCAGGATGCCGAGCGCGATGTCGTAGAGCTGGTCTTCGTCGGCCTGGAACAGTTCGTCGCGCGGATAGGTTTCGAGCACCGTCACCAGCGACTTGCCGAGATGTCCCTTCGGCAGGAAGCCCGCACGCTTCACGATGTTCGCGCATTTGCGGCGCACGATCGGAATATCGGTGTACGAACCGAAATAGGACGTCGACGTATACAGCCCGATGAAGCGGCGTTCGCCGCTCACCTTGCCGTCGGCGCCGACGAGTTTGACGCCGACGTAGTCGAGATAGCCGGGCCGGTGCACGGTCGCGCGCGAGTTCGCCTTGGTCAGGAAGATGGGCCAGGGGCCGGTGATGATCTCGGCGGCGGCCGGCGGCAGCGGCGTCACGTCGGGCGCGCCGGGTGCGCGCAGCGATTCGCGCAACAGGCCGAAGCCGGAGCCTTCGACGCCGCGCAGCCCGAAGCCCGTGCCGTCCGACACGAGCGCGTAGTCGCGCTGGCCGAGGAATGTGAAGTGATCGGCGGCCATCCATTCGAGGAACGCGCGCGCCTCGATGTCTTCCGCGGTGGATTCGCGGGCCTTCATGTCCTTGATCGTCGCGCGCGCGATGTCGACGATCTTCGGCCAGTCCTCGACCGACGCGCGCACGTCGCCGAGCACGCGCGCGATGTCGTCGCGCAGCGTGTCGAGCAGCGCGGCGTCGCCGCAGCGGTCGACTTCGAAGTGGATGAACGACGCGAGTTGCGACTGGCCGTCGCCGGGCGTCGCGCCACCGGCGTCGACGCGCTCGATTCCGCCGTTGCCGCCGCGCCAGATGCGGAACACCGGGTGCAGCGCGGAATGCAGCGCGAGTCCGAGGCGATTGACGGCCATCGTGACCGAGTCGACCAGGAACGGCATGTCGTCGTTGACGATCTCGATCACCGTGTGGTCCGAGTGCCAGCCGTGCTGTTCGAGGATCGGGTTGTAGACGCGCAGCCGCTCGCTGCCGGGCACGAATTTCTGGGCGGTCTGCCAGTGCGCCATCGCGGCGCCGTAGAGGTCGGCGATGCTGCGATTCTGCAGATCGTCGGCGTCGACGAAATCGTAGTAATGACGCAGGAACGGTTCGACGATCCGGAACGTGGCTTCGGGCAGGCGCCCGCGCGCGAATTCGACGACATCGGAGAGCAGGTGTGCGACGACTTCCTCGTTCTTCGCTTCCATGGCGGTCTCCCGGGTGGCCATTGGCTGCTGCGTGTGTTCGGCATTATGCGCCGATTGATGTGCCGGTTGCGTGACGAAGCGATGTGCGGGCGCACAACGCGGAGCAGGGAAGGGCGGCCGCATGCGACGCCGGCTGCCGGCGTCGCATGGGAGGTCGGGCCGGCGCCGGCGGCTTCAGATCGGGGTGCCGCGCGGCGAGCGGATTCATGATGTCGGGCAGCATCGTGGTCCGCGGCGGCGACACGAATTCGCGGCAGGCGCCGGATTCGTGTCGCGGGCGGGCCTCGTCGATCTGCCGAAGCGATCGATCCGGTTGCGCGCCCATCGAAAGGATCATGTCGTTCAGTGCGGCGGCGATACGCAGCGCGGCGAGCATGCGGTAGCCCGAGCGCGCCGCATCGTGCGGCGCGTGCGTCCGGATGTCACCGCGATGTCACCACAATTCGAACGCACGTCGCAGGGCAGGTTCCACCGGCGCCGAACTCGCCGGTATCAGCGCTCGTCGCTCCACAGCTTGCCGGCCGTCGCCCAGTTTTCCTTCTTCACGTCGGCGAGGATGATGTCGACCGAGCCCGGGTCGCAACCGAGTGTCTCGCACGTGACGCGCGTGATCGCTTCGACGAACGCGCGCTTCTGCTCGACGGTGCGGCCTTCGAACAACTGGATATTGAAAGTCGGCATGACTGAATGCTCCGATGGTTGGGGGTGAACGATTCGTCGGGAGAGTGGCGATGGCGCCGTCAGTCGCGATACGACGGATCGATCCGGTCGAGGCGGCGCAGCAGCGCCGGCCATTCCAGTTCGCCCTCGATCGCGCCGCCGTCGCGCAACTGCCCGGCCGTGCGGTCCGCGACGGCCGGCTCGGGCAGCACGAGCGGCCCGCCGCCTGCCTGCGCGCGTATCTGGATGTCGCAGGCCTTGATCAGCGTATCCATCAACACATACGCCTCGGCAACGGTCCGGCCGACCGTCAGCGTGCCGTGGTTGCGCAACAGCATCGCGGATTTCGCGCCGAGACTGGCGGTCAGTCGCGCGCCTTCGGCCGGCGAGAACGCGAGCGCCTCGTAGTCGTGATACCCGAGATCGCCGTGAAACCGCAGCGCGTGCTGCGACGCGGGCAGCAGCCCGTCGCGCTGGATCGACACGGCGATGCCGGCCGTATTGTGCAGGTGCATCACGCAGACGGCGTCCGGCCGCGCGGCATGCACGGCCGCGTGGAGCGCGAAGCCGGTCACGTTGACGGCGTGTTCGCCGTCGCCGATCCGGTTGCCGGCCAGGTCGATCTTCACGAGATTCGATGCGCGGACCTCGTCGAACGTGAGGCCGAACGGGTTGATCAGGAAGTGCCCGGGCTCGCCCGGCACCGTCGCGGACAGATGCGTGTAGATCAGGTCGTCCCAGCCGTTCAGCGCGACGAGGCGATACGCGGCGGCGAGATCGACGCGCAGCCGGCGCTCGGTGTCCGAGATCGGGCCGCCGGGCTTCACGGTGTCAGGACGGTGTGCGAATGACGACATCGGGTTCTCCGAGGGTGAAGCGGCGCGTGACGAGCACCGTGATCCACGACGCGAGTGCGAACGGGGCCGTGAACGCGGGGAGGCCCGCGCGTGTCGCGAGCCACTGGAGCAGCGCGGCGAGTGCGGCGGCCGCGAAAGCCGCGCGCAGGCCGCGCGACATCAGCGCAAGCGCGGCGAGCGCGCCGTTGAAGCCGAGCAGGCCGTCGGCGAACGACGCGCCGTTCGCGCCGGACGCGACCAGCAGCACGGTCGACACGATCGCGCCGCCGAGCGCGAAGGCGGCCCCGCGGCGCGACGCGACGGCGAGGCCCGCGACGATCAGCATGCCTGCCCACGGGCCTTGCGCGAAGGTGGTCTGTGCGATGCCCGAAAGCAGCGCGTCGGCGATGGAAGGCAGTGTAAGGGGCGCACCTGCCGCCGCGTCGGTCGCATGCTGCGATGCGACAAACGGTAGCCACAGCGTGGTGATGACGAGGCATGGGCTCGAATACGGGCACTGGCGCCAGCGGGCGAGCGGTACGCGCACCGCGCGCTGCACGAGCGCCGCGCCGATCGAGACCGCCGGCACCAGCGCGATGGCGGCGAGCGATGACGGGGCGAACTGCACGGCGATCAGCGCGGCGAGCGCGCCGTTGAAGCCGTGAAGCCCCTGTTCGACGTCGCGGCGCTCCGTGCCCGTAAGCACGGCGGTCATGCTGGCGGCGGCCGAGCCGACCAGCGCCACGGACGCAAGCCGCAAGTCGGTCAGCGCCAGCGCGGCGAGCAGCAGCGCGCCGGTGACTGCATTCGCCTGCAGGACGATCTGCCCGATGCCGCGCAGCAGGGTGCGCAGGTCGATCGACGGCGAGGCAGGGCGGGCGGTAGGCATGGCGGCGGTGGAGCAGGACGAGCCGCGAGCATAGGACACAATCCCGTGCACCGGAATAGGGAATTCTGGATAGTCAGGATTTGTGGCGGATGCCCCGAATTGGGGAATGACGATGCTCGGGGGCTGCCGCATTGGCGTTTTCGGGCGAATTGCGGTTTCGGACGTGAATTCGGGCAATGGCCGGTTTTTTTGGCCCAGGTGCGCGTCGGGGTTCACGTCTTCGATCGGGATTCGTGCGACGATCCCCTGCATCGGACCAACCGGGAGGCGAAGGAATGCGCGAGGTGCGTTGGGCGTCGCTCGAGGGCGACGGAGTCGAACATCTGACGTTCGACCGGAGTGGCGGCGGCATCGTCGTCGAAAGCGCGGTGGTCGGCCAGCGGTACGGCCGCGCATACGGGCTCGCGTATCGTGTCGAGTGCGATCCGCACTGGCGCGTGACGTACGCGGTGCTCAAGGTGATGGGCGGCGGCACGCTGGAACTGCACGGCGACGGCGCCGGGCACTGGCGCGACGGGTCAGGCCGTGCGCTGCCGGAACTGGACGGCTGCGTCGACATCGACATCGCGGCGACGCCGTTCACGAACTCGCTGCCGATCGGCCGCCTCGGTCTTGCGCGCGGCGAGCGGCGGCCGATCGACGTCGCATACGTGTCGATGCCGGACCTGAAGGTGACGCCGGTCAAGCAGGCGTATGCGTGCATCGAGCCTGGCCGGCGCTACCGCTACGAAGGTATTTTCCGGAACTTCACGGCGGAAATGGACATCGACGCCGATGGGCTCGTGATCGATTACGAAACGCTGTTCAAGCGCCTGCCGGCGCTGACGGGGCGTTGAATGGTGGCGTTCGTTACCGCCGGCCTCTCATACACCGCCGCGAACCGGTCGATCCGCGCCGCGATCAACTCCGGATTGCGCATGACGATCCAGTGCGCGCCGTCGATTTCCTCGCGCACGTGCTCGCCGAGCCAGCGATCGAGATCGACCGACATTTCGGGCGTCACGTAGCGGTCGCGCACTGGCACGAGGATCTGCACCGGCGCCTGCGCATACCGCTCGCGCGGCTTTCTCGCCCGCGCGAGGAAGTTCGCGCGGTAAAGCTGCAACCCGTTCAGCGCGTTCTTCAACTGCGCCGGGTCGCGCTCCGGCCGCACGCGCTCGGTCAGCTGCAGCCAGCGCGGCCACAGCGCGGCGCCGCCGAGGCGCCACACCAGCGACGGCACGACCGGCAGGTGGAAGAACGCGATGTACCACGACTTCACGCTTTGCCGGAGCCGCATCTTCGCGCGGAACACGTGGTCGAGGCACGGGCCGGAGATCGACGTGTACGACGCGATCCGGCCGCGGAACGCGGGATCGGTCACGGCCTCCCAGCACTGGATCGACCCCCAGTCGTGACCGACCAGATGGAACGGCCGGTCGCCGCAGGTCGCGTCGGCCACCGCTTTCAGGTCTTCCGCGAGCCGCGCAAGTGTGTAGTCCGCGCGGCGGCGCGGCGCATCGGACGCGCCGGCGCCCCGCACGTCGTACGCGATCACGCGATAGCGCTTCGCGAGCCGCGCGCGGACCGATGCCCACACGGCCGCCGAATCGGGATAACCGTGCACGAGGATCAGCGGCGGCGCGCGCCGCGGTCCGCTGACGTAGACGGCGAGTTTCACGTCGCCGGAGCGGACGATCAGCATCTCGTGTGCGCGCGCCATGACGTCATGCCTGCGGAACCGGATGCAGCGGCACGCGGCGCGGGGCGGCCTGCGCGGCATGGCGCGCGTTGGTCGCGTCGATGTTCGCGAGCAGCGTGTCGAGCCCCTGCAGGTACTGATGGTTGTCGTGGTCCCATGGATGGAAGCCCGGGCGGAAGTAGTCGAGCCATTCGCGCGCGATGCTCGGGAACACGCCGTGCCTCGGGCTGTACAGGTACTTCACGAGGCGCCACATGCCGCCGAATCTGCCGTGTTCGCGACGGTGCGCGCGCATCAGGCGAACGTGGAAGTCGAACACGATCGCCCAGAACAATACCGTCGTCGTCAGCATCGTGCCCGTGCGCAGCAGGTAGCTGCCGAGGCCCGGCTTCATCACAGCGTTCCATACGTCGTACGACACCGCCTTGTGCTCGGTTTCCTCCATCGCGTGCCACATCCACATCTGCTGATAGCCTTCGACCGATCCGTCGATCCGGTGTTCGTGGCCCGACAGCAACTGGTTCGCGAGGATCGCCGTGTAGTGCTCGAGCGCGATCGTGATCGCGAGCTGCATCGAATGCGGCAGCGTCTTCTTGAAGAAGCCGAGGATCGTCCACAGCCGCTTGTCGAGCTTGTGCGCGGGCAGGCCGGACGACTGCAGCAGGTCGTTGTACTCGATGTGCTCGCGCGTGTGCATCGCTTCCTGGCCGATGAAGCCGAGCACCTGCTTCTTCAGCTCCGGATCCTCGATGCGGTCGCGGTAATTGCGCACCGAATCCATGAAGAAGCGCTCGCCGGCCGGGAACAGCAGCGACAGCGCGTTCATGAAGTGCGTGACGGGCACGCCCTGGACGTGCCAGTCCTTCGCGCGTTCGGGCGGCAGCGCGAAACGGATGTCGCGCCGCACCGGCATCATGTTCGGGGTCCTCATGATTGTTCTCCTCCCTGATTGCCTGCATTGTTGTAGGTGGCGTGAAGCGGTGCGGCCGCCGGTGCGCCGTAGCGGGCAGCCGCGCGGCGGGCCTTCGCGGCCTCGCGGCGCGTCGCGAGCACGACGAGCGCCTGGTACGCGGCCGGCAGGGTGCGCGCCATCCAGTCCGCCGCCTTCGCATCGCGGCCGATCAGCACGCGGCGCTTGTTCTTGCGCACGCCGGCGAGGATCGTGCGCGCGGCGTCGTCGGCGGTCGTGATGAAGAACTTCTCGAAGCTGTCCTTGCCTTGCTGCTCGCTCTCGACGATGAAGCCGACCATGTTCTTCGCGACGCGGCTCGATTGCGCGATGTTGGTGCGGATGCCGCCCGGATGCACGCAGGTGGCCGACACGCCGCACTTCATCATGTCGAGTTCCTGCCGCAGCGATTCGGTGAAGCCGCGCACCGCGAACTTGGTCGCGTTGTAGCCGCTCATCCCCGGCTGCGCGAAGATCCCGAAGATGCTCGACGTGTTGATCACGTGACCGTCGCCCGATGCCTTCAGGTGCGGCAGGAACGCCTTCGTGCCATGCACGACGCCCCAGAAATTGATGTTCACGATCCACTCGAGATCGCCGTATTCCATGCCTTCGATCGTGCTCGACAGCGCGACGCCCGCGTTGTTGAAGATGAGGTTGACCTTGTCGTGTTCCTGCGCGGTGTCGTCGGCCCACGCGAACATCGCGTCGCGGTCGCCGACGTCGAGCACGTGCGTCGACACGCGCACGTTCGGCGCGATCGCGCGGACGATCCGTTCGGTTTCGGCGAGGCCGACGCCGTTCTTGTCGGCGAGCGACACGTGGCAGCCGGCCTGCGCGAGCTGCACGGCGAGCGAGCGGCCCATGCCCGAGCCCGCGCCCGTGATCGCGGCGACCTTGTTGGCGAAATCTCTCATGTCGGTGGCTCCTTGTCTGACTCAGGCCGCTTCGGCGGAAGCGGAAGCGGCGGGCGCGACGGCGGGCCGCGTGCTCGTGTCGTGGTGCGGGGCGCGATACGCGTGGTAATCGGCGATCGAGAAGTGCGCGGTCGCCTGGCGGAAGCGCCAGGTGAAGCCCGGCCACAGCGTCGTGTTCTTGCCGGTGCGCGGATCGAGGTACCAGCTCTTGCAGCCGCCCGTCGACCAGATCGCCTTCTTCAGCTTGCCCTGCAGGTCGCTGTTGAACTGCGCCTCGACGAGCGGGCGCACCTCGATCGCATCCGCGCGTTCGCGGTGCATCGCGTTCAGCGCGCCGAGGATGTATTCGATCTGCGACTCGATCATGAACACCATCGAGTTGTGGCCGAGGCCGGTGTTCGGGCCGACGATCATGAAGAAGTTCGGGTAGCCCGGCAGCGTCGTGCCGAGATACGCGTGCGCGCCGTCGCGCCAGGCGTCGACGATGTCGAGGCCGCCGCGGCCGACGATCGCGCCGCGCGGAAACGGATCGGCGACCTGGAAGCCCGTGCCGTAGATCAGGCAGTCGACTTCATGGCGGCGGCCGTCGGTCGTCACGACCGCGTCGGCTTCGATATGGTCGATGCCGGTCGTGATCACGTCGATGTTCTTGCGCGACAGCGCCGGGTAGTAGTCGTTCGAGATCAGCACGCGCTTGCAGCCGAGCGTGTAGTTCGGCGTGACGGTCTTGCGCAGTTCCGGATCGGGAATCTGCTTGCGGATATGGCGCAGCGCGAGCTTCTGCACGTTCTTCATCAGCGACGGATGGATCGCGAAGCCGAGCACGCGCGATTCGAGCATCCAGTAGATGCTGCTGCGCACCGCCTTCTGCGTGAACGGCAGCGTGCGGAACAGCCATTTCTCGAAGCCGGTCAGGTTGCGGTCGGGCTTCGGCATGATCCACGGCGGCGTGCGCTGGAACAGCGCGAGTTCCTTCACGCGCGGTGCGATCTGCGGCACGAACTGGATCGCGCTCGCGCCGGTGCCGATCACCGCGACGCGCTTGCCTTCGAGCGCGTAGTCGTGATCCCACTGCTGCGAATGGAACGCGCGCCCCTTGAAGTTCTCGACACCGGGAATCGCCGGCAGCGCGGCGCGCGACAGCCCGCCCATCCCCGACACCAGCACGCGTGCCGACAGCCGCTTGCCGTTCGCGAACGTGAGGCGCCAGCGTTGCGCGGCCTCGTCGTATTCGGCGCGCTGCAGCTCGTGGTTCAGGCGCAGGTGCGGGCCGACGCCGAAGCGCTGCACGCAGTCTTCCAGGTAGGCGCGGATCTCGGGCTGCGGCGCGAACATGCGCGTCCAGCGCGGGTTCGGCGCGAACGAGAACGAATAGACGTGCGATTGCACGTCGCAGGCACACCCGGGGTAATGGTTGTCGCGCCATGTGCCGCCGACCGACGCCGCCTTCTCTAGCACGACGAAGTCGGTCACGCCTATCTGCCGCAGGCGAATGGCCATCCCGAGACCGGCGAAGCCGGTGCCGATGATGGCGATGTCGGTGGTTTCGTCCGGGCCGTCGTGGCCGGGCGGGCCGAAAGGCAACGTGCGAGCATTCATCCGGGTGTCTCCGATTTGGCTCATTTTCGAATGTTACATTGTTTGATGTAACGATAGTGGGTGAACCCGGAAACCGCAAGAGGCTAGAAGCGGCGCTCTAAGGGCCGGAAACCGCGTGGGAAAAGGCTCAGCGGGGTTTGGAACGGAGCGGTTTCCGCATTGCGGAATGCGCGGAAACGGCCGTCGGCAGGGCGGGAGAGGCGGGAGACGAGGCCGCCGACGTATGGCGGCCTGTTTGAAACACTATCGGGGACGGATCGAGCGGGCGGCCGTCTCATGGAAAACCCCGGCGACGATCGTGACCTGCGCGAGCGCATAGAGGCCCCAGATCAGGTAGTCGATGCCAGGAAAGCCGCCGAGGAAGCGCCCGACGCCGATCAGCGTGTCGGAGCCGACGAAGATCAGGCTGCCGACGGCGACCAGCGGGCCGTTCGTGCGGGCCGCGAGCGTGAAGCTCGCCATCGCGCACAGCACGAGCATATAGACGGCGACCGGCGCGAGCAGCTCGCCCAGGTGCGGAAGGAATGCCGCGTAGAACGCCGGCGCGGCGATCCACAGCCCGATCAGCGCGAGGATGCGCCAGCCGTGCGGCCGCGCGCGCCAGCGCACGAAGATCGCGCAATAACACAGATGCGTGAGCAGGAACGCGCCGAGGCCGAGGACGAACGACAGCGGCCAGTCGGGCAGCGCGAGCAGCACGTCGCCGAGCACGGCCGTGGCGAGGGCCGCGCACAGCCACGCACGTTCGCGCGGTGCCGCGCAGGTGCTGCCGGCTGCCAGCAGCAGGATGCCCATCGCGGCTTTCGCGACGGCCTGGCCGGGATAGGGCGCGGCGGCGAGCGACAGGCCGTACAGCAGCGCGGCGGCGACCGCGAGCGGCCAGAGCCGGCGATAGGTGGCGGGAAGCATGGCGATCAAGGCGGGTGTCTCCGGATTGTTGTTGTCCGCGGTGGACGGCGCGCCAGCGTGGGCGCGGCTGCAGGCCATTATCCGGAAGAACGGGCGGGTAAAAACCGGCGAATCCTTCTAGGCGCGGCATGGCGATGGTGCGACGGCGCGGCCGTGAGGCGGTGCCGGTTCGGGGCATGCGGCGTCGGTGCGCCTGCCGCCGCGCCGGTTGTTCCGATGCGTTTGCCCCGGTCGAACCGGGGCAGCGCCGAGATTTCGGCTTGCTATCATCGCCGCGTATCGACGTTGTCCCGCCCGGCCGCGCTACAGGGTTCGCAGGCCGGCGCGGCGGCCGCGCCCGGCGAGGGCATGCCGTCGCGTTTTCAATGAATCCGTGCCGGGTCCCGCCAGCGCACCGATGCAATGGCTGGGCCCGGTCTTCATGACCAACAGGTTCGACATGACCGAACTGCTCCACGGCGACGGCGCGATCCGTCGCACGACGCCATACGGCTCCTCGATCGAAAACACCTATGCGGGCGTACTGTCGTTCATGCGCCGCAACTATTCGCGCGTGCTCGACGGCGTCGACGTCGCGATTTCCGGCGTGCCGCTCGACCTCGCGACGACCTATCGCTCGGGCGCGCGGCTCGGGCCGGCCGCGATCCGCGCGGCGAGCGTGCAGCTCGCGGAGCTCCATCCGTATCCGTGGGGCTTCAATCCGTTCGACGATCTCGCGGCCGTCGATTACGGCGATTGCTGGTTCGATGCGCACAACCCGCTGTCGATCAAGCCGGCGATCGTCGAGCATGCGCGCACGATCCTGCGCTCGGGCGCGAAGATGCTGACGCTCGGCGGCGATCACTACATCACGTATCCGCTACTGGTCGCGCACGCGGAGCGCTACGGCAAGCCGTTGTCGTTGATCCACTTCGATGCGCACTGCGATACGTGGGCCGACGACGAGCCGGACAGCCTCAATCACGGCACGATGTTCTACAAGGCGGTGAAGGAAGGGCTGATCGATCCGGCGACGTCGGTGCAGGTCGGTATCCGCACGTGGAACGACGATTTCCTCGGGATCGAGCGGCTCGATGCCGCGTGGGTGCACGAGCATGGCCCGCGCGCGGCGGTGGAGCGGATCGTCGACATCGTCGGCGCGCGGCCCGCTTATCTGACGTTCGATATCGACTGTCTCGATCCGGCGTTCGCGCCCGGCACGGGGACGCCGGTCGCGGGCGGGTTGTCGTCCGCGCAGGCGCTCGCGATCGTGCGCGCGCTCGGCGCGGTGAATCTGGTCGGCGCGGATGTCGTCGAGGTTGCGCCTGCTTACGATCACGCGGACATCACCGCGATTGCCGCTGCGCATGTTGCGTGCGATTTGCTGTGTCTGTGGCGGCAGAAGAAGGTGGCGGGGCGTTGAAGCGGGGTAGGCCGGTGCGCACGGCGATGCAATGCAGAAGGCCGGCGGGCCGCCGGCCTTCTTTCATGTGTTGCGCGCAACTGCGGCGGATCAATGGCGGTGGATGGAATGCTTGTGGCGCATGTCCCGTGGAGGGTGCTTCCCGACTTACATGGTGTTGCCATTAACCCCGCGTGTCGACCCAGTTGCGTGCCCAGCGTGCCGAGTGTTGCAGCGCCTGTTTTTCGCTCGGGAAGTAATCGAGTGAATAGAACTGGTAGCGGCCTTCGCCGTGCGAACTATCCGTGCGTTCGAGCAGGAGGTTGGATGAAAAGCTACCGTCGGGCAAGCGATGCGCCGAGGGTTGGACGGCATAGCCGTTGTACTGTTGAATTCGTTTGGTTTGCATTTTAATTTTAATGATGTTCGAGTGCGCCCGTGCCGTGCGAAATGTGCACCGATTCAAAGCCATTGCGAGCTGAATCTAAAGCAATCGGAAAGCGCAAAAAAGGCGTTGCTGCCGGAGGGGAGAGTGAAGTGCAACGAGGCATGTGGCGCGTGGCAAGCATGCTGAACAAGCAGATGCAGCCAAGAGCGTTCGCGCCAACTTTAGGAGACGATGCTCCGTGAGGGTGTCGCTGCGACCCGGCATCCGTCGCGGGAGGCCGGGCCCTTCAAACTTACAGCGGCGTGATGTTGGCCGCTTGCAGACCCTTCGGGCCTTGCTTCGTTTCGAAGCTTACTTTTTGATTTTCAGCGAGCGTCTTGAAGCCGTCGGCTCGGATTTCGGAGAAGTGAGCGAAAAGGTCGTCGCCGCCCTTGTCCGGCGTGATGAAGCCAAAGCCTTTGCTGTCGTTGAACCACTTGACGATACCGGTATCCATGATAATTCCTTGAGAAAACAATACGAAGATCAGCTCTGTTGAAGAGCGCTTGAAGCGTCAAGGAGGGAGAGGACAACGAATACCGCTGGGGGAGCGAGAAATTGATGAACAGCAATCGGACTTCTTGGACTTCGGCGTACACACTAACTTCCGGCGATTCCGGAGTCAATGGATAACTTGTAACTGTGTTACTTGGCAGTCCGTTTGAAGGCCAGGAAGTCTGGCCCGACGCATAGCCGACGCGGAGAGAAGCACTCCGACCCTGGTTGTGGCCGAATGCGTCCCTTCCGATGAGCGTTTCCTGGAGTAGATGGCACCCGTCGGCCTGTTCCGAATGAGCCGCGCGCCGCGTGTTACTTCGCCGCCAGCGCAGTTGTCACGCGCTTGTCCGTCCACGCGTTATCCGCGACGCTCAGCTTCTGCGGAATCAGCTTCGCGGCGTAGAACGCATCGGCCACCCCCTGCTGCACCGCGACGATCTTCTCGTCGACCGGCACCGCACCGAACGGCACACGCTTGAGCCACGTTTCCACGAGCGGCAGCGGCAGCCCGACCTTCGGCGCGATCAGCGCGGCGGTTTCGGCCGGGTGCCCGTTGACCCACAACCCCGTCTCACGCGCCTGCTTCAGGATCGCGCCGACGATGTCGGCATGTTGCTCCGCGAAATCACGTGTCGCCTCGTAGAAGTTGTTCGCGGGCGTGAGGCCCGTGTAGTCGGACAGCGTGCGGATCTTCAGCGAATTCTGCGCGGCCGCGTAGTACGGGTCCCACACGGCCCACGCGTCGACGTTGCCGCTCTCGAACGCGGCGCGCGCGTCGGCGGGCGGCAGGTACACGGGGCGGATTTCGTCGTAGCGCACGCCGGCTTTTTTCAGCGCTTCGAGCAGCAGGTAGTTCGCGCTCGAGCCTTTCTGCAGCGCGACCTTCTTGCCGCGCAGGTCGGCGAGCGAGCGGACCGGCGAATCGGCTTTCACGAACACGGCTTCGTTGTGCGGTGACGGCGGTTCCGCGCCGACGTACACGAAGCGCACGCCGGCCGCTTGCGCGAACACCGGCGGCGGCGCGCCCGTATAGCCGAAGTCGATGCTGTTCGCGTTCAGTGCCTCGAGCAGTTGCGGGCCGGCCGGGAATTCGAACCACTGGACGTTGTAGCCGAGCGGCTTGAGGCGCGCTTCGAGCGACCCCTGCGCCTTGATGACCGACAGCAGGCCGGCCTTCTGATAACCGATGCGCACGACCTTGTCGGCGCCGCCCTGCGCGAAAGCCGACGTGGCTGCAGCGGCGACGAGCGCCGTCGCGGCGGCGCGGGTGATCCAGCGGGTGAAACGAATCATCGAACGGACTCCATGCGAAACGTCTTCGGGGAGCGGCGCGTGCCGCTCGGTTGGAAGAATCGTCGCATGGGCGGTCGGGCCCGCAAACGAAGCATTGCCGATATGAATATGACGCCGGCGGTCCTATGCTTTGTCGCCGCCGTCTTGCGGATCCGGCGTGCCGGCCTGGCGCGCGGCTTCGTCGCTGAGCTTCCTGTCGAGGATCGTCGCGACGCGGCCGCCGAGATAGGCGCTTGCCGCGGTCTCGAGCGCGCGGTTCGTCTCGCCTTCGACGAACACGGCTGCGAGCGGGCGCAGGCGCCAGATCGCGTCGACGAGCGCGGGCACGTCGGTGACCGGCGGCAGCGTGCCGGCGTCGTAGCGGTCGAGCCGCTTCACGACGAGATCGACGAGCAGCCGCGCGATCGCGTCGAAATGCGGCCGCGCGAGGCTGATCACGTCGAGCAGCTCGCGCGGCGGGATGCCTTCCTTCGTCATCGCGGCGGCGGCTTCGAGCAGCGCGGGGCTCTTCGCGACGAACGACAGGCCGCGCCGTTCGAGCAGCCCGAGTTCGGTCACGCGCGACAGTTGCGACGCCGTCTGCGGGCCGAACATCTGCGCGAGTTGCGCGAGCGAATAGGTCTTCGGCAGTTCGTGCGACCAGCGGCCGCCGATCGCGTTTTCCAGGCCGAGGATCGAACGCAGGTCGTGACCTTCGTCGATCGCCATGATCAGGTCCTGGATGTTCGACAGCGTGTAGCCGCGCGCGAGCAGGTGGTTGATCAGCTTCAGGCGGGCGACGTGCGTGTCGTCGTAGATGCCGACGCGCCCGCGCTTCTCGGGCGGTGCGAGCAGTCCGCGATCCTGGTATGCACGGACGTTGCGCACGGTCGTGTCGGACACGCGCGCGAGTTCGTCGACCGTGTACTCGTTGCGGGAATCCGGTGCGGCCTCGTCTGGCATGGTTTGAGTCTGTTTTGGCATGCGGCCATTCTAGCGCGACGCGACAGGCTCGGGCGACGCGGGAAGTGTGCATGCGCCGTCGCCGAGCGCGCGCTGCATCAGCGCGGTATCGATCCAGCGGCCGTGCTTGAACCCGACCGCTTTCAGCACGCCCGCGGGCTCGAAACCGAATGCGCTGTGCAGCGACGTCGAGCCGCCGCTGCCGCCGTCGGCGATCACCGCGATCATCTGCCGCCACGGGCCGGTCTCGCACCGTGCGATCAGCGCCGCGAGCAGCGCGCGGCCGATGCCGCGGCCGCGCTGCGCGTCGTCGATGTAGATCGAATCCTCGATCGTATGGCGGTACGCGCTGCGCGTGCGATACGGCGTCGCATACGCGTAGCCGGCGATGCGGCCGTCGCATTCCGCGACGAGATAGGGCAGCCCGTGACGCAGCACCGCGTCGCGGCGCGCGCGCAGTTCGTCGACGTCGGGCGGCGTCTCCTCGAACGACGCGACGCTGTGGCGCACATGATGTGCATAGATCGCGTGAATGGCGGCAAGATCGGCATCGGTCGCGTCGCGGACGACGCAGGCGGGGGCGGCGGGCATGGTGGCGGAGCGGGCGGACGAAACCGTTACTATGCCCGCCGCGCGGCCGCGCCGTAAAGGCATGGGTCGCGTCGCGCGGTCGGGAGAAGCCGAGCCTACAAATGGCCGTCCGCGTCACGAACCGCGTCGGCGATGGCATCCGCGACGCGTTGTACGCGCGGCGAGCGCCGCACGTCCGGGTGCACGACGAGCCAGATCTCGCGCTCGACATCGCAACGGGGCGCGGACGTCAACTCGACGAGCGCGGCGGCGGTCGACAGCGACGGATCGGCCAAAGCCGGCGTGCCCGCGTCCGCATCCGCCTCCGTCGCCGACGTGTCGACGAGAAAGCGCGGCAGCAACGCGACGCCCGCGCCGGCCACGCACGCACGATGCAGCGCGGCGAGGTCGTTGGCGATGAACGCGAAGCGGCGCCCGGCCGCGAAGCGTTCGAGCCATTGCTGCTGCGGCATTTGCGCGAGTGCGTCGTCGTAGCCGAGGAATGCCCAGGTGTCGGGCGGCGCGGCGGCCCAGTCGGGCGATGCGCACAGCGCGAAGCGCATCGTGCCGAGCCGGCGCGCGGCCAGCCCCGGCTCGCTCGGCCGCGACAGGCGCACCGCGAGGTCGGCTTCGCGCGCGTACAGATTGGCCGCGTGCATCTCGCCCATCAGGTCGATCCGCAGCGCGGGCCATGCGCGCTGCGCGCGGGCGAGCCGCGGCGCGAGGAAGTGGCTCGCGAACACCGGCGACGCCGACACGCGCACGACACCGTCGAGCGCCGCCGCCCCCTGCGCGGCGCGCGCGAACGCATGCACGTCGGCTTCGACGCGCGCGGCATGCTCGGCGAGGTGCAGGCCTTCGTCGGTCGGCGGCCAGCCGCGCGGCAGCCGGTCGAACAGCCGGATGCCGAGCGCGGACTCCAGCGCATCGATGCGCCGGGCGACCGTCGAGTGCTGGACCTGCAGCGCCCGCGCGGCGGCCGACAGGCTGCCGCCGCGCATCACCGCCAGGAAATAGCGGAGGTCGTCCCAGCTCATCGGCAGCGCGGGCGCCGGCGTCGGATCGGTCGAATTTTGCACAATAGATGGGCGTGAAACGGGAATTCCGATCGATTATGCACGATGCGATGATCGTGTCACATCATTCGATTGTGAGGAACGTCATGACCCAAACTGCCACCGCCACCCGGATCGGGATCGACCGCTACGGCGACGCCGGCGTGCTGCGCCGCTTCGATGCGCCTGTGGTGCCGCCCGGCGCGGGCGCGGTGCGGATTCGCCAGACCGCCGTCGGCGTGAATTTCGTCGACATCTATTTCAGGACCGGCGCGCATCCGTTGCCGGCATTGCCGGACGCGCTCGGTGTCGAGGCAGCCGGCGTGGTCGATGCGGTCGGGCCCGGCGTGACGGGGCTGGTGCCGGGCCAGCGCGTCGCGTATGCGGGGCTGCCGACCGGCAGCTACGCGAGCGTGCGCACGCTGCCTGCCGAGCGTGCGGTGCCGGTGCCCGACGGCGTGAGCGACGACGCGGTCGCGGCCGGGCTGCTGAAAGGCATCACGGTCTACATGCTGTTGCACCGCGTGCGCCAGGTGGCGGCCGGCGACACCGTCCTCGTGCACGCGGCGGCCGGCGGCGTCGGGTTGCTGGCGACGCAGTGGGCGCGCGCGCTCGGCGCGCGGGTGATCGGCACGGTCGGCTCGGCCGCGAAGGCGGCACTGGTGCGCGCGCGTGGGGCGGAAGTGGTGGTCGACTATCGCGAGGCGGATTTCGTCGCGGCGGCCCGTGCGTTCGGCGGCGGCGCGGGCGTCGACTATGCAATCGACGGGATCGGCGGCGATGTGCTGACGCGTACGCTTGGCGCGGTCCGGCCGTTCGGGATGGTCGCGAGCATCGGGCAGGTCGCCGCGATCGGAACCCGGCAGACGGTCGACCTCGACGAACTCGGCCCGGCCCGCTCGATCGCGCTGGCGCGGCCGAGCGTGCTGGGTTTCATCGCGCGTGACGTGGCGGGGTATCGCGAGGCGGCGCACGCGACGCTCGAACGGTTCGCGGGCGGGATGCACGTGGAGATCGGCGCGCGGCTGCCGCTCGAGCAGGCGGCCGACGCGCATCGCTTGCTGGAATCGCGACAGACGACGGGCGGGGTGGTGCTGGTGCCGTGACGGCGGACCGCGCGTCGTGACCGGTCGTCCCGACGGGCAGGCGGCGGTGCCACGGTGCCGCTGCGTGCCCGCCGGTCAGTGATGCTTGCGCAGCGGCGCGCTCTCGACGAACCACGCGAGCACGAAGGCGATCGCAATCACGCCCGCGGCCGAGAGGTACACCACGTGCAGCGACCCGGCGAACGCGTGCAGGTACGCGTCGCGCACCGCGTCCGGCACCTGGTGCACGGCCGCCGGACCGAGGGCGGGCGGCAGCTCCGTGCCGGCCGGCAGTGCCTGCGTGATCCGCGACTGCAGCCCGTGCGAGAACAGCGCGCCGAATGCGGCGACGCCGAGCGAGCCGCCGATCGAGCGGAACAGCGTCGCGCCCGACGTCGCGACCCCCATGTGCCGGAATTCGACGGTGTTTTGCACCGCGAGCGTGAGCACCGGCATCACCATGCCGAGCCCGATCCCGAGCAGCGCCATGTACGCGTACATCGTGTGCAGCGACGTGTCGAGCGACAGCGTCGACAACAGCGCCATCGCGATGCCGCCGATCAGCGTCCCTGCGATCGGGAATGGCCGATACGTGCCGAGCCGCGAGATCAGCCGGCCGCTCGCGACCGACATCGCGAGCATCCCGCCCATCATCGGCAGCAACTGCATGCCGGCCTGCGACGGCGTCGAGCCCTTCACGACCTGCAGATAGAGCGGAATGAACGTGACCGAACCGAACAGCGCGATGCCGACGACGAAGCCGATCAGGCTCATCAGCACGAAGGTGCGCTGGCGGAACAGTTCGAGCGGCATGATCGGCTCGGCCGCGAGCCGTTCCTCGTAGATGAAGCCGCCGACCGCGACGATGCCGAGCACCAGCGTCATCCACAGCTGCGGCGACGACCACGGCAGCAGCGAACCGCCTTCGCTCGTGAACAGGATCACGCAGGTGAGGGCTGTCGCGAGGAACGCGGCACCCATGTAGTCGATCCGGTGCTTCACGTGCGCGGTATGCGGCCGGAACGCGATGCCGATCACCGCGAGCGCGACGAAACCGAGCGGCAGGTTGATCGTGAAGATCCAGCGCCACGACAGATGTTCGACCAGGAAGCCGCCGAGCAGCGGCCCGATGATGGTCGCGAGGCCGTACACGCCGCCGAACATCCCCTGATAGCGCGCCCGGCGGTCGGGCGGCACGAGGTCGCCGATCGCGGCCATCGTGACGACCATCAGCCCGCCGCCGCCGAGCCCTTGCAGCGCGCGCAGCACGATCAGTTGCGTCATGTCCTGCGCCATGCCGCACAGCGCGGAACCGGCGAGAAACAACACGATTGCGGCCTGCAGCACGATCTTGCGGCCATACAGGTCGCCGAGCTTGCCGTATAGCGGCAGCACGACCGTCGACGACAGCAGGTACGCGGTGACGACCCACGACAACTGGTCGAGGCCGCCGAGCTCGCCAACGATGGTCGGCAGCGCGGTCGACACGATCGTCTGGTCGAGCGCGGACAGCAGCATGACGAGCAGCAGCGCGGCCACGATCAGCCCGGTCGGTGCGTCGCGGCGGGCCGCTTCGGCGGCCGGTGGGGTAAGGAGGGTATCGGTTCTCATCGAGATATCTGCCGTGGCAGGGAATTGACCGGAATATAGAGGCAAGTTATTGCCTGGTCAATTTCTGCCGAGCCTTGATTTGTTGCATCGGTAACAGAAGATTGCCGACCGGAAAATTGATCGCGATCAGCCCGACAAAAGGCAGGGCTCAAGTTTTTTGCAGGCAAACCGTAATCCAGAGTGCCGCGGACCGATTGCTGCGGCACTCTTTACCGCTCACGTCCCGTCATGAACCTGAACGCCCTGTTTTCCCGCTTCTCGATCCGCACGCGGATTTTTTCCACGCTCGGCCTCGTCGCCGCGCTGCTCGTCGTATCGGGCCTGATCGGCCTGACCGGCATGCAGCGCTCGAACCGCGCGCTCGATGAAGCCTATACGCGCGAGCTGGCCGCGAAGACCGCGCTGTCCGCCGCGAACCTGAACCTCACGATCGTGCGCACCACGCTCGACCGCGCGCTGCTGCATCCCGAGGCGCCCGAAGTGCCCGATCTCGTCAGCAAGGCCGAGAACTATCTCGCGAAGGCCGACGCCGCGTGGCGCACTTACGCGACGATGCCGCACGACGGCGACGAAGGCCCGCTTGCGACGCGGCTCGACACCGCGCGCCAGGCGCTGATCGGACAGGCGTTGAAGCCGATGATCGACGCGATCCGCGCGGGCCATCGCGACGATGCCGACCGGCTGCTGATGACGGTCGCGCCGCCGCTGTCGGTCGCGCTCACGCAGGCGACCGATGCGCTCGACGCGTACCAGGCCGCGCGCGGCAAGGACGTCTACGACACCGCGCAGACCTATTACGGCTGGATGCGCGCGGGCGCGATCGCCGGCATTGCGTTCGGTCTGGCCGCGTGCCTTGGCTGCGCGATCGGCCTGCATTTCGCGATCACGCAACCGGTGAACCGTCTGCTGTCGCATTTCCGCCGCCTGTCGGACGGCGACCTGACGTCGGAAGTGCGCTGGTCGTCGCGCGACGAGATGGCCGAGCTGGTCAAGGGCGTGACGGGCATGCAGCGCAGCCTCGCCGATACGGTGCGTCAGGTCACCCAGGGCTCCGAAGCGATCTCGACCGCGACGCACCAGATCGCGGCCGGCAACACCGACCTGTCGCAGCGCACCGAGGAGCAGGCGTCCGCGCTGCAGGAAACGGCCGCGAGCATGGAACAGCTGACGGCGACCGTGAAGCAGAACGCCGATCACGCGGTCGAGGCGCAGGCGTGCGCGGACAACGCGAGCGAGATCGCGACGCGCGGCGCGACGGTCGTCGGCGAAGTGATCGGCACGATGAACGAGATCGACCAGAGCTCGCAGAAGGTGGCCGACATCATCGGCACGATCGAGGGCATCGCGTTCCAGACCAACATCCTTGCGCTGAATGCGGCGGTCGAAGCCGCGCGCGCGGGCGAGCAGGGCCGCGGCTTCGCCGTGGTGGCGGGCGAGGTGCGCACGCTCGCGCAGCGCTCGGCGTCGGCCGCGAAGGAGATCCGCACGCTGATCGGCGAGTCGGTCGAGCGTGTCGCGACGGGGTCGCGGCTGGTCGGCGTGGCCGGCGCGACGATGCAGGACATCCAGCAGGCGATCGGCCGCGTGACGGGCATCATGACCGAGATCGCGGCCGCGTCGAACGAGCAGCGCGACGGGATCGAGCAGGTGAATCGCGCGGTGTCGCAGATGGATCAGGTGTCGCAGCAGAACGCGGCGCTGGTCGAGCAGGCGGCGGCCGCCGCCGCTTCGCTCGAGGAGCAGGCCGACGGCTTGCGCCGGGCGGTGGGGGCGTTCCGCGTCGCGTGACGCGCTGGCGGGCGGGGCGTCGGTTCCACGCGCCCCCGCCGCCCGCCGTGTCAGCTGCTTGTGAGCTGCGCGGCCGAGCGCGCCGACGCGACGAGCAGCAGCTTCATCGTCGCGCGCGTCGCGCCGACGAACAACTTGCGGGCCGCGCGCGCATCGAGCGTGTCGAAGTCGATCTCGGTGAGGATCACGCACGGCGCGGACTGCCCCTTGAAGCGATAGATCGAATCGAGCAGCACGTCGCCTTCGCGATATTCAGGGTTGCCGAACAGGTCGTACTTGCCCGTGAAGCGCTTGACCCGATGCGGGCCGAGCTGGTCGAGCCGCGCGAGCACCGAGCTTTCGCGGCCGCGATACGACAGCACCGCGATGTCCTGCTTGCGAAAGCCGAGCGACAGCGCGTGCGTGATCGCGCGCTTGGTCGCGTCGATGCACGCGTCGGCGAGCGCGTCGCCCGCCGCGCCGTCTTCCCCGTATGACGACACCGACGGATCGGAACCGTCGAACGGGCTGCCCGAGCGCAGTTCGGCCGCGAGCGGCTCGACGCGGCCGACCACGTCGCGCACGAATTCGAGCAGGTCGCGCGGGCTGCGGTAATTCGTCAGCGCCTTCAGCGTGACCCAGCCGGGCAGCGCGACGGGCTCGCGCAGATAAAGGTTCTGAAGCGGGTCTTCCAGCCACCACCATGCGCCGTTCGGCGCCAGCAGGCGCTCCAGCGCCGCCGCCCACGGCGCGTGGAAATCCTGTCCCTCGTCGACGATCAGCACATCGAAGCGCCAGCGTTCCGGCACCGGCGCTTCCGCGAAGCGCGCCTCGAGCCGCTCGAACGCGCCGGGCGCGTCGAAGTCGGGCGTATAGCCGCCGTCGCGGGCCACCCAGTCGCACAGCTGATGGTAGTTCGCGATCGTCGCGCCGGGCGGCGCGATGCGCGCGATGTAGTCGGCGAGCGGCCGGTTGAAGCATACGTAAAGCATGCGCTTGCCGGCCGCGACCGCGTCGCGCATCGCCTGCACGGCGAGCTGCGTCTTGCCCGAACCCGCGGTGCCCGTCACGCGCAAGCGGAACGGCGTGAACTCGAGCTGGCGCGCCCACGCGGCGAGCCCGCCCGACAGCCGCGTGACGAGCGTGCCGGCCTGCCCGACGAGCGCGCTCGTGTCGGGCGTGAGCGCCAGCTCGTCCGCGAGGAAATGATGCAGCTTCGCGGCGTTCGGCAACGGTTCGTCGTGCTCGGGCAGGATCTGCAGGATTGCCTGCGCGAGCTGCGCCTTGCGCGATGCGTCGACGATGCGGTCGGCCGCGACGCCGGCGATCGCCGTCTCGCGGATCGAGTAGTCGGGGCAGTACAGCAGCGCCTCGACGCCATAGACGCCCGCGCCGAGCGCGGCGGTCAGGCGCCTGTGCAGCGTCTCCTGCGTGCGCGCAAGCTGGATCGGGACGTTGCGCTCCTTCTGCAGGTAGACCTTCACGAGCCCCTTCGGCGTTTCGCGCAGGAAGCCGGCCTTCTGCTCGATCAGCAGCACGCGGCCGGACGGGCTCACGACGACGAACGCCGCTTCGCCGAACACCGAGAAGCCCTGGTCGGCACGCGTCCAGTGCACGCCGTGATAGACGGTGTAGCTGTCCGGCAGCGCGTGTTCGAGGGCGGCAAGCGTCTCGCGCTCGCGTTCGGCCGCACCGGTGGCGGCGAGGCTTTTCCAGTCGTCGGGAATGAGGCGGGCCATGAGGTCGGGCGGCTGAGGCCGGTCGTGAACAGGGTCCGGCTATTGTACTGAGGAACCTGTTCACGGCCGCCGCGCCGCGCGGGCGCCGGCCATGCGAAAGAGGGGGCGTGCGTGCGGGAATTACCCGCGTGCGAGCCGCTTCGCGAGATCGGCGCTGAGGATCGCCATGCGTGCGGGTTTTTCGTAGCAGACGACGTCGAATGCGCGGATCACTTCGCTGATGTCCGCTTCGCTCGCGCGGCCCGTGAGCAGGTCGCCCGTCAGCACGAAGATGGGCGCGCCCGGATTGTCGGACGTGCGCACCGCCTTGATCGCGGTGGCGGCCGTGCTGTCGTCGAACAGCCATTCGGTGACGACCGCATCGAACGCCTGGCCCTGCAGCGCGTCGACGAACGGCGCGAGGCCGTCGAATGCGGCCGTCGCGAAACCTTGCCGCTCGAGATAGCGGCACAGCTCGGTCGCGCTGACGCGATCGGGATCGATCACCGCGACGACGAGCTTGTCGCTCTCCGCGCGGCGCGGATAGATCTCGATCTTGTGCACGTCGTACGCGTTCTGGTACAGCACGCCCGTGTGGCGCAGCACGCGCCAGCGGCCGTTCTGTTCGTACGCGACGAACTCGGGGCGCGCGCCGGCTTCGAGCGGCGCGCCGATCCAGGCGGTGCACGGAATTTCGGCGACACCGGCGTACAGGACGGCTTCCTGCGAATAGGCGCCGACCATGCCGGGGTCGAGCGTCTGCGCGCCGAACAGTTGAGCGGCGGGCTCGCCGTACGCTTCGGCGACTTTCTTGATCTGCGCGAGCGTCCAGGGGCTGCTGCCGCGCAGTTTGCGGTGACCTTGCGAAAAGCTCAGGTCGAGGATGCGGCACAGCTCGGTGGTTTGCTGGCGCTTGCCGATGCCGTTGCGAGTCATCAGCTCGCGCACGCGCTCGGCAACCGCGAGGGAATCCGTGGTGATTGCTTCAGTGGTCATGCTACGGGAACGGATCGTGACGTTCAGAACGACGCCTTGCGGCAGTCTCGGCGGACAGTCTTGACGACGTCCAGGGGGCGAGCCGACCGGCCACGCGCGGAAAAGATAACTTTACCGCAAAACGACTGCCATTCCATGGCGCAAAAGGTGCGTTTCTGTGAAAGGTGTGTCACGACGTTACGCGCGATCCGGCGGCGTGTGCCATGCGCTGCTGGCCCGTTCGCAACCTTCAGGCGCGGATCGCGAGGGGCCGGGACAGGATTCTTCGTCCGGCAGTACGGAATCGCATCGCGCTGCCAACGAAATGCACCAGAGCAGGGCACGTTCGTGATTGGAATCGCGGCATCGGGCCATCCTGAGCGCGACGAATTTTTACAGGACGTCGTGCGTCGGGCTCGACGCAGCGCATCTTATACGCGGATCGTTTGACGGTTTACTCTAATGAAACCGATGCTGCCCCGTTTCGGGAGCGGGGGTGAATGCGGCGCGGGCCCATGCTACGATTTCGCCGTCTCAAAATAGTGTTGAAGCGATGCAGAAGAAATTTGTGATGCGCGGGTACGAGATGAACTGCGAACCGCGCGTGACGGAGGACGGCAAGTACGCCGCCCAGGTCGAGGTCACGAAGCTGGGTTTCAGCCGCGAGGCGGCATTCCGCAAGCTGGGCGAATTCGATACCGAAGCGGATGCCGTCGCCTATGCGAAGAAGTTCTCCGAGGAGTGGCTGAGCCGCTACGCGTAGCGCGTCGTTCGCCCGTGCAGGGCGGGCACGCTCATTCACGGCGAAAAACACGACGGACGTTCCGAATGCCCGGCGTGGATGGCATCGGCGAAGCACCGCAGGATCGTCGATTGCACGGCGCTCCCCCATGTTCCATCTGTTGAGAAGTGCGAACCGATAGATCGCGCACGCGCCGGCGCGACCATCGATCGATGGCGGCCGAATGCAGTCGACCTACGCCGGCATGTACGTGAACGGTTCGCCATCCTCCCGCTCGACCGACAGCAGCCGCTTGAGTTGATCGAGCGCGAACAGCTGTAATGGGATGGTCACCCCCACCTCTCAGCGAGTAGGCTGCTGAGAACTTTCCCCGGGAGGTCGTTGCCATGG